>CAZYSZ010000019.1:0-12460 GCA_964650025.1 uncultured Candidatus Saccharibacteria bacterium
AAAGTTTTTGCCACCGGCACAGTTGAGATAAACACGGCAACGCTGGCGCAATTGGAACAATTAACCGGCGTCGGTCCGGTTATAGCACAACGAATTATCGACGCGCGGCCATTTTCTTCAGTTAACGACTTGCTAAAAGTTAAAGGCATTGGAGAAAAAACGTTGCAAAAAATAAAAGACCAGGGGTTGGCTTATGTTGGGGGACAAGTCCAGCAAACTACCCCGACCACCAACCAAACCCAAGTCACCCAAACTCAACCCGAATCCCCATTAGCACAAACCATAACACCAACAACGCCAATAACCTATCCGGTCGGGGTAGTAGTAAATGAAATTATGCCAAGTCCGGCTGGCCCGGACGAAACCGACGAATGGATTGAGTTATATAACAGCAATACCACTGCCGTTGATTTGTTTGGCTGGAAACTGCAAGACACCCAGGGAGTTTCCACCACCTATATTTTTCCACCAGGTACTCATATTTTGGGTAATGCGTACATGGTTTTAAAAAGACCGGACACCAACATTTTACTTAACAATGAAGGCGATAGTTTAAATTTGTTATGGCCCAATGAACACATTACCGACTCGGCAAGTTTTACCAACGCTCAAAAAAACCAATCGTACAATAATATTTCCGGTAATTGGCAGTGGAGCACAACGCCCACGCCAAATGAGAAAAATATTATTACGGTCGTAGCTCCCCCAAAAGTTACACCAAAACCTTCCAGCGCCTTGTCAAAAACCATAAAAACTGATATCAAAGCTAATGTAGCCACCGCATCAATTAGTGCGCCATTTGAAAATTATATTTCCGACAATCCAGAAAAAACTAGCACATCAAACCCTTGGTTACTATTTTTGATCGCACTAGCTGTTATTATCACTTCGGCTATAACAATTTTATTTATAAACTTTGAATTACGAAATGCTTTCGCAAGATTTTTTTCAAATTTGCGGGCGAAAAGGTGATAGAATTTTCAGGCGTAGCCAAGGGCTACGCATGAAAATTATGGCACCTTTGCAGTCCAAATTTGGAAAAAAGATGCGAAAAGTATTCTCAAACGAGTATTTCGTAATTCAAAGTTATAAAACTAAAACTTAAAAAAGGTGGTGGCCTAGGGGCGTAATCTACCAACTACTCACTACCAACTACAAACTCATGAGCGGTCATAGTCATTTCAAAACCGTTGCGGCCACCAAAAATGCTAATGATGCCAGGAGGGGAAAAATCTTCTCCAAGATGGCGCGCGTTATTACGATTGCCGTCAAAGAAAAAGGGGCGGACGTTTCCAGTAACATCCAATTGAAAGCCGCTATTGAAAAAGCCAAGGAATTTAACATGCCCAAAGAAAATATTGAGCGAGCCATTAAAAAGGGTACTGGCGAATTGGCAGGCGAAGCCCTAGAAGAAGTTTCTTTTGAGGGTTTGGGTGTAGGCGGCACCGCCATTATTATAGATGGTATTACCGACAATAAAAACCGGACGTTGGGGGAAATCAAGGGAATTTTAACCCAACATAATGGAAAATTAGCCGGCGAGGGCGCGGTGCGCTGGATGTTTGAACGCAGGGGGATTATATTAGTTAATGGCGAGGGCAAGCAAAAAGAAGAATTGGAACTTTCAATCATCGAAGCGGGCGCGGAGGATTTAATATGGCACGACAACCATGTGGAAATTTACACCAAACCGGAGGAACTGGAACAAATTAAAAAAACCTTAAAAGAAAAAGGGCTAAAAGTTGAAAATAGCGCACTAAACTGGGTCGCCAAAGAACAAATAACCCTGGACGAAAAAGACCAAGAAAAAGCCGAAAAATTATTTGAAGCCCTAGACGAAAATGACGCGGTGCAAAATATTTATTCAAACGCTAAATTTTAATATAATAAACTTTGAATTACGAAATTCTCGTTTGAGAAGACTTTTCGCATCTTTTTTCCAAATTTGGACTGCAAAGGTGCCATAATTTTCATGCGTAGCCCTTGGCTACGCCTGAAAATTCTATCACCTTTTCGCCCGCAAATTTGAAAAAAATCTTGCGAAAGCATTTCGTAATTCAAAGTAATGAGATATGATTATAATCGGTATAGATCCCGGGGTGGCCACTGTAGGTTTTGGGGTGATTGAAACTTCAAAACCCAAGCATCAAAAGCAAGATAAAAACGAAAAACCTAAAGTTATAGACTTTGGATGTATTATTACCACTACTTCGTCTTCGCCCGGCCGGCGACTGGAATTAATCCACGACCAAGTGCATGCGCTGATTAAAAAACATAAGCCGGATCTGGTTTCTATTGAAACACTTTTTTTCTTTAAAAACTTAAAAACCGCCATGCCAGTCAGCCAAGCCAAGGGGGTTATTTTACTGGCCGTTCAAAAAAATAATATTCCGGTGCTAGAATTTACCCCCCTGCAAGTAAAAATGACCGTAGTAGGTTATGGTAGGGCAGAAAAAAAACAAGTGCAGGTCATGACCGAGCAATTGTTAGATTTAAGCGATTTTGACCAAAAAAAGAAAGATAGAAAAAAAGACGACGCATCAGACGCCCTGGGAATTGCGCTTTGCGCGTTTTTAAGAGACGGAAACCTGGTTTAGTTAAGGGTGTGAAGAATGGGGGCTTGACAATATTGGTTGAAAAAATATAATAGGGACATAATAGAAAATTTAAATCCCAAATTACAAATCCCAAATCCCAAACAATACCAAAATTCTAACTTCTAAATTCAAAACACGTTTGTAATTTTGGATTTTGGCAATTAGAATTTGTTTGTAATTTGGCACTTGTAGTTTGGAATTTCGCAAAACAAATGGAAGATGAGTTTTTAAACCAGATTCTCAGCCAAGTAGATGAAGATGAAAGTATAGTCGATGATGTTGATGAAGAGGAAGAGGAAGAAGAAAAATTGGACGATGAAGAAGTTAATGACGACCAAGAAGATGATGATCCGATGGTAGACGAAGAAGAATATATATAGACATAAAACCTCTTGCAAAATAAGGTTTTACTGCAAATAAAGCCTTATTTTGCAAGAGGTCTATGCTAAAACAAGAAAACTTTGCCACATAGCAAAGTTTTTTTATCTTGATTGCTCAAAAAAACTATAAAAGTAATGCCTTAATGTGTATAATATACTAGACTTGTCCCTACTGACGTTTTGCACTTAACTTAATGTAGGATGCAGGAATTTTGTCCAGATTTTTGGGAAAAATGCGAGGACTTTTTCTCCCTAGTGCACTAAGGAGAAAAAACCCGCAGTATTTTTACCAAAAAGCTGGGCAAAATAACAAATCATTGCGTTAAGTTACTTTGAATTACGGAATGCTTTCGCAAGATTTTTTTCAAATTTGCGGGCGAAAAGGTGATAGAATTTTCAGGCGTAGCCAAGGGCTACGCATGAAAATTATGGCACCTTTGCAGTCCAAATTTGGAAAAAAGATGCGAAAAGTCTTCTCAAACGAGCATTTCGTAATTCAAAGTAAGTTAAGTGGAAAACGTCAGTAGGTAAGGTTTCGTACGAAAATTGAAGATTTTGTAGCAGAAATTTGATAGAATTTTTTAGCGCACCCTCTGCGGTGCGGTAAAAAATTATGGCGGATTTGTGGCCAAAATTTGAAAAAAAGCTTGCGAAGAGTCTTCTAAAACAGGTATTTCGTAATTCACAGGATTTAGGGACAAGTCTACTATCGTTCAATAGGCGATGTTTAAAAAACTTTCACAAAAAACCAAAAACTTCAGCAAGAAAAAATGGGTAAAAGTTATCCTGGGTATTGGCAAATACGGTGTATTTGCGTTTTTGGCGTTTTGTATTTTTATCCTCTTTTTGTTTTTTTATTACACCTACAACCTGCCTCAACCAGAACAATTCACCCAAACACCCCTTATTCAGTCCACTAAAATTTATGATCGCACCGGTAAGGTTCTTTTGTATGATATTTATGGGGAAGAAAAAAGAGAAGTCGTACCGTTTAACAAGATTTCTGACAACTTAAAACATTCTATTGTCGCCTCAGAAGATGCCCGTTTTTATCAACACGGCGGCGTAGATTTACAGGCGATTGTGCGATCAATTCTGGTTGATTTAAAACTGCAGGCCACCAGCCAAGGCGGCTCCACCATCACCCAACAACTCATACGCTCAGTGTATTTGAGTAACGAAAAAACTATAGGCAGAAAAGTCCGTGAAATTGTGCTAAGTATTCAGTTGGAAAAAAAGTATTCCAAAGACCAAATTTTGGATTGGTATTTAAATGAAATTCCGTTTGGGCAAAACGCCTATGGCGCCGAAGCCGCGGCACAAACCTACTTTAATAAGCCGGCGTCTGACCTTAGTTTAGCTCAATCCGCCCTACTAACCGCCTTGGTGCAGGCCCCAAGCTATTATTCTCCTTACGGAAGTCATAAAACCGGCCTACTACAAAGAAAAGATTACGTACTAACCCGTATGCATGACTTGGGTCATATAACCCAACAAGAAATGACTGATGCGCAAAAAGAAGAATTGGTTTTTTCCGGCAACACCGCGCGCATTAAGGCTCCATTTTTTGTCATGTATGTCCAGCAATATTTAGAAAATAAGTATGGCAATGATTTTTTAAAAACCCATGGATTAAAAGTGTACACCAGCTTGGATTGGCAACTGCAAGACTATGTTGAACAAACTATTAAAGATGCCGACAAAACCAATTTATCATTTAGCGCCAATAACACCGCATCGGTGGTTATTGACCCACATACTGGAGAAATTTTATCACTAGTTGGATCAAAGGATTACTTTGGAAAATCCTACCCGGCCGGATGCGATCAAAAAGGACCCGGCAAATGTTTATTTGACCCCAATTTTGACGTTGCCACTATGGGGTTACGACAGCCCGGATCATCCTTTAAACCCTTTGTCTATGCCGCCGCCTTTAAAAAGGGCTATACACCAAACACTATACTATGGGATGTTAAAACAGAATTTAACACTAATTGCAGTGCTGACGCCAGCCAAACCCAAGACGCTTTTGGCTCAAAATGCTACAACCCACAAGATTACGATGGCCAGTACCGTGGACCAGTTTCCTTACGTTCAGCCCTAAGTCAATCACTCAACATACCCGCTGTAGAGCTCTTATACTTGACTGGGTTGACCGACAGCTTAAAAACCGCACACGACATGGGTATTACCACCCTAAACGATCCTACAAGCTACGGCTTGTCACTGGTTTTGGGTGGCGGAGAAGTAAATTTATTAGACATGACATCGGCCTATGGAGTTTTTGCCACCGAGGGCGAAAAAGTATCTCCGGTAAGTATTTTAAAAATTGAGGATAATAGCGGTAGTATTATTGAACAAAATAGTAAACAACCAACTAAAGTACTGGACACCCAAGTGGCGCGCCTGGTCAACGATGTGTTGTCAGACAATGACGCCAGATCTCCGATTTTTGGCGTCAACAACCCTTTGCATTTTAATAATTACCAGGTGGCCGCCAAAACCGGCACTACTCAATATCTTAACGACGGTTGGACTATGGGGTACTCCCCGTTTGCCGCGGTGGGTGTTTGGGTGGGCAATAATGATAATTCTTCTACTACGAATGCAGGCGTGGGACTGGCCGCGCCAATTTGGCACAAAATCATGGAAAAACTCTTAACTACGCACCCGGTAGAAAATTTTATTCCACCCAACCAACAGCAAACCCAAAATCCAATTTTACTAGGTCAGTTTCCCGCCGGCGATTCGCCCCACAGTATTTTATACTACATCAATAAAAACGACCCGCAAAATACGTCTATTCCAAACCCCAATCCTGACCCACAATTTTCCGCCTGGGAAACAGCCGTGCAAAATTGGATCAATCCCACAACACAAAGTAACCAGGGCGGAGGTTAACAAAAAAACTCCCAACATTGTTGGGAGTTTTTTAATACACACTAGACTTGTCCCTATAGGAACAAGTCTACTACATCTGTTTTATCGGCATCGCAACATAGGTGTAGCTAGAATCTCCCACCGCTCTTAAAATACATGGCCCCTCTTCTTTGCTAATTTCAAACAATACCTCTGAACTTTTAATATGCACCAATCCATCAACCAGGTACTTATAATTAAATGAAACAATCATTGAATCGCCCTCAACAACGGCTGGGAAATTTGATTTATTTTCCCCCACATCGGGGCTTTTGGCAAAAATTTCCACCTCCTGCTTTTCATGGTTAACTGAAATTTTTACCTCGCTAACTTTACCTGAAAACAATGAGGCGGTTTTTATTTGGTTTAAAAATTCATCGCGTTTTAAAGTAATATGGGTTTTAAATTTGGTGGGAATAATATCTTGGTAGTTTGGGTATTCTCCCTCAATTAAACGGGAAGTAATTTGGACTTGCGGGTGACCTACATCCTTAAAAGCCAACTCAAACAGCACCTGATTGGGGGCAACGCAAATTTTAACACTACCTTGGCTATTTTCCAAAACTCCCATCAACTCTCGAGCAGTTTTTTGGGGTAAAATAAATGATTGGTCTTTTTTTATTGTTTGGGTAGTAGTAATATTTTTTTCTCCCAATCTAAAACTATCGGTTGCCACTACCTTGATGGTGTTTTTGGAAAAAGAAAAATAAATACCAGAAATTTCAGGACGAGTTGATGTGGGTGAGGCCAAATCCACAACTTGCGACAACCCTTGATATAATTTTTGACTATCAACATCAAAAGATTCTATATCTTTAAATTCTGGGATAATGGGAAACTCTTCAGGGTTAAATCCCTGGATTTGAGTTTTAAAGTTCTTACACTCAATATACAAATTTTGCTGGCGAGACTCCATGATAATTTTTTCGTTAGGTAAAGAGGCAATAAAACTGGAAAGAAATTTAGCTGGTACTACTACCCTGCCTTTTTCAATAATTTTTACTAATATCCATAAGCGAACCGCAATTTCCAAATCCGTGGAAACTAAGTTTAAATAATTACCATCAATCACAACTAGCACATTGTTTAAAATTGGTAGTGATAAATTTTTACCCACCACCCTTTCAATAATAGAAAGATTGGTTTTTAGGTTTTCTTTTAAAACTTCTATTTTCATGTAAATTCTTTTTATTTAGGGACAAGTCTAGTAATAATTTTAATTAAAATTTAATATCTTATAGTTGTTGTGTGGCCCATTTTTTCTGATTTTCGGGATTTTTTAATAGGTAGTTTCTTTAAAACTTTTTACCAATAACTTGTTGATAAAAGAGTGGAGATACCTAAGATTTTTTATGGGTATTATTTTTAGTGTTTTTTATCTTCAGAAAATCCCAGGGTTATTAGTGTGGTTATTCACGCTTCTATCCACTATATACCCTTTGTTTTATTAGGCTTAATTCTTCGTGGAGTTTATTGTTTTCCTGGCTTTCTTGGGCGATTTTTTTATGGGCATAAATGACGGTAGTGTGGTCTTTGCCACCAAATTTTCTAGCAATGGCAGGGAAAGAATATTTTAACTCTTCGCGTAATAAGAACATAGCAATTTGACGTGGGCGAACAATTTCTTTGCGCCGCGTGGGGTTAAATATGGTTTTTTCATCCAAATTATAAAACTTAGCCACGGTTTCCACGATTTTTTTATAGTTGGCAACATTAAAAGGTGAGAACACAAAATCTTTTAAGAGTTTTTTGGTGGTTTCTAAGCTTGGTGGGTTGTTATTGGTTTTATAGTAAATCAGTAAAATATTCAATGCCCCCTCTAGTTCGCGGACATTTTTTTTCACATTTGACGCAATATATTCTAAAACGTCTTCAGGAAGTTTTAGACTTTTTTCTTGCAGTTTATTACTTAAGATTGCTAGGCGCGTTTCGTAGTCTGGTAGACTAACATCCACAATCATGCCACCTTCAAAGCGAGACCTTAGTCGCTCTTCTAATTCTGGTATAGCGTTTGGTGGACGGTCGGAAGATAAAATAATTTGTTTGTTTTTTTCGTATAAAGAGTTAAAGGTGTGAAAAAATTCTTCTTGGGTTTTATCTTTACCGGCCAAAAACTGGATATCATCAATAATGAGTACGTCAATGGAAGATAGGCTGGCTTTAAACACATCAATGTTATGATTTCTGATGCCGGTAATAATACTGGAAACAAACTTTTCAGAGGGAATATATTTAACCCGCTTTTTTTTAGGGTTGTCGCTGATTTTATTGCCAATAGCTTGGATTAAATGCGTTTTTCCTAAACCAACCCCGCCGTAAATAAATAGGGGGTTGTAGGTGTTGCCAACATTTTCTGAAACAGCCAGACTAGCCGCATATGCTAATTCATTAAACGACCCGACTACCAAATTCTCAAACGTATAGCGGGGGTTGAGGTTGGTATCTTTATTAACCTTAAACTCGTCAAATTTTAATTGGCCAGCATCGATTTTTTGAGCATCAACACTTTCTCTAACCACAAGCTCTTTTTGTGGGTCGGTTTTTAGTGCTTGTGGTCGGATGGTAAATTCTAGCTCTTTGACTGAAGAATCCACATCGTGAATAGTTTTTAGTATTTGTTTATAGTATTTGTTTTTAAGCCACTCTTTAGAAAAAGCATTGGGCACAGAAATAAACATTTTTTCATCTTCTTTGGCGATAATTTGGGTGTTTTGAAACCAGGTGGCAAAATTAGCCTTAGAAATATAAAGTTGCATTTGCGCCAACACTGATTGCCAGAGTTCATTATTGTCCATAAATGTCACAGAATTTAATATTTTTACTATATGTATATAAATATCAACCACGCATTAAATCGTCAAATTGAGGTGAAACGGGGTGGGGTGTGATTAAACTGTGGATAAGGTGTGGTAAAGTTTTTACCATAGACGCACAATACAGTGAAGTACTAAATTCAAAATCACAAATCCCAAATAAGCATCAATTTTCAAAATCTAAAATACAAAACGTTTTGAATTTAAATATTTGAATTTGTAATTTATTTGGAGCTTGTGATTTTGAATTTGTGATTTAAATTTAATTTGACTGCGAGCGTGCTTTATACTATACTAACCATATTATATTAACCTAAAAAAATATACAAACCAATGAGTTTTACCTATAATCCAAAAAAGAAAAAAAGAGCCAGGACGCATGGCTTTTTAAAGCGTTCTCAAACCAAAAAAGGCCAACAGGTTTTAGCCCGAAGAAGGGCGAAGGGGCGCAAAAAATTATCAGTTTAAGTTGATGCTGCCAAAAGTTAATCGGTTAACTAGAAAAAAGGATTTTGATATGGTCTTTAAAAACGGGGAAAGTGCAAAGAGTGGATTTTTAATATGTAAGATATTGAAAAATTCTTTGCCTGGCAGTCGTTTTGGTTTTGTGGTTAGTAAAAAAATTTCCAACAAAGCGACGGTAAGAAATAAGGTAAAAAGATTATTGAGAAACTCGGTATTTAGCCAATTAGGATTGCTAAAAAAAACAGTTGATGTGGTGATGATTGTCTTGCCTGGAATTGAAAAAAAAGAATTTTTAGATATACAAAATATGGTCGCCGGCGCACTTAAAAAGTTAAAAGTAATACTTTAAACTACCCAATCGCTATTTGGTAGTTTAAAGTAATATAATATGTTTGGTTTTATTGTAACTTTCTTTGACGCTATTTTGTATTTCCCAATGTTTAATGCATTGGTGTTGATTTACAATTATTTACCGGGGCATGATTTTGGTTTGTCAATTATTGTACTTACTATTCTGATACGTCTTATTATATATCCGCTTTCAGTTAAGGCCCTACAATCCCAAAGGGCACTACAGGCACTTCAACCAAAACTACACGAAATCCAAAAACTATACAAAGATGATAAGGAAAAACAAGCTAAAGAAACCCTGGAGGTGTATCGGCGTGAAAAAATAAATCCGTTTTCAGGGCTTTTGTTGGCTTTAGTGCAGTTGCCAATCCTTATTGCTTTATACCGAGTGTTTTGGAACGGGTTAAAGTCCGCGGAGTTGGTTAATTTATACCACTTCGTCGCCAATCCGGGTCACATTAGCGCGTTATTTTTAGGTGGTGTGGATTTGTCAAAACCCAACATAATGTATGCTGTCATCGCCGGAATTTTACAGTTTTTCCAGACTAAAATGTTAATACCAGCCCCCAAAGACAAGGCCAAGTCTGGTGATATGGCGGCGATGATGCAAAAACAAATGGTGTATCTTTTCCCGTTTGTTACGATTATTATTCTCTTTAATTTGCCATCGGCGCTGGGGTTGTATTGGATTACTAGCAGTGCTTTTTCCATTATTCAGCAGCATTTTATCCTTAAAAAAATTTCTAAAAATAGTGACACGAATCTGCCAGCAACTCCCTAATATGCCAATGCATATTTTTTGTTATTGCGAGCTATCGTAACGATGGGTGTTTGCCAGTTTTTGTAAAAATCCATGATAGATCAAGAAGAGTTAAAAAAAATTAAAGACATAGTGGAAGAATTGTTGCAGAAAATGACGGTGGTGGTTTTAAGTGTTGACGTAAAAACGTTATTGGTGGAGAATAAAGAATTTTTGTCGGAAAAAGACAGCTTCCAGGTAGAAGTTACCATAAGTGAGCCGCAGGTGTTAATTGGACAACAGGGTCAGACTTTACTGGAAATCCAGCGATTGATAAGAATGGTGGTAAATAAAAAACTAAAAAAAGATTATTATGTTAGTTTAGATATCAATGATTATAAAAAGAAAAAAATTGAGTATTTAAAAAGTTTGGCCGTAAGCTTGGCTAATGAAGTCGCTTTTACTAAAACCGAAAAAATACTTTTTCCGATGTCTTCATATGAACGAAGAGTTATCCACGCCGAGCTTTCCCAAAGAAAAGATGTTGCCACCGAAAGCCGAGGCGATGGTGAGCAAAGATGTGTAGTGGTTAAACCTATTTAACCTATTTAAAACAAAAACACCTTTTAAGTAAGGGTGTTTTTGTTTGTGTGATTATTTAATTGGTAAAATATCAACTCTAAACACTTCCATATTGTTTTTAAACATATCTAGGTTGCTACCGGGGCCGGAAAGGGGGTTATTAAAAGGTGGGGTATTGGCCGGCGTGCTGTTGGTGTCCCTGGTCCAATCGACCGGTCCGGCAATTAGGTGACAGGTTTGGTTGTGGGGGGCTTGCTGGTTTTGGGTGTAAATAATACTAAGGTAGTTTCCCTTGGGTTCGATGTATTGGGTGCAGGGGTAAATATATGACTCAGCACAAATATTCTGGTCTTGCGCAAATCCTTGCTGATCTTGGCCTTCAGTTTTGATTAAATTATCGGTGTTGGTATAGGACTTGCTGGTTTTATGTTCATCGCTAAAATCAGTGCCATCCAGTGACAATTGTTGTTTTATATCGTTTGGCGAGAAATGAACATATTTGGTTCCCGCATAAATATTAACTCCACTGCCGGTGTATCCCGAATCTGAATCAATGCCAACTAGGTCTGATGGGCTGGCGCCGCGGATGATGTATATGTATGAAGCGGAAAATGGGGCGCAGGAGTCGCTGGCGTCTGGCGGAGCGCTGACGGTGGCGCAACCAATGTCTGATGTGCAAGAAACGCCACCACCGCCTTCCACGCATTGACCAGAGTCATTACAGGTGGTTGTGCTGGGTGGGGCGTCGTAGGTGCATGATTGATCATCGCTGGTGGCGCTAGGATTATAATTATTTGCCGTCGGGTCCATGCAACCAAGAACTACCGCCGGAGAGCAGTCTTGTGAACAACTTGTAGCATCTTCATCGTCATCGCAGGTTCCATCACCGCAGGCGCCGGTAAGTGCCGCTAACTGGAAGTTGGTGAGTGAAGCAAGAAGAATGGGAGATTTTATATTGGTGGCGGCAAAGTTAAATTGGGGAAAATATCCGTAAGTAGGAGAATCGGAATCTTCTTCGTTGGTAATAAAACAAATTACATCATCATTAAGATTAAGAGTAACGTTCCCAAGCGCATCACAGGCTCCGCTAAAGTATGTTGTATAGTAAGCATTAAGGGATGGATCTACTGCAGTTTCACTTATTACGTAATTGCCTGGGTGTAGTGTAACTGCTTCTCCTGAAATGACAAGTGTTTGATCAACTGACAATATAAAATCAAAAATACCCGCATTGCCACCATGGTTAATGACGGTTTTAATTACCGTTAGGTTGGCAGTTTTTTCGGTATTGGTGATGGTGCAAACGCCATTGTCAGTTCCGCCAATTAAGTTTATGTCTCCATTATTCCCGCAGTTACCACTAAATGTTGCCACGTAATTAGGGCTGGTGGTTTCACTTATCGTGGTGGGCCCGGGATTAAAACCATAGGTGACTCCCGAGGTCACTGGCGAGATACCTACAAATAACGGAAAATCAGCAACGGCTTTGTTTCCACCCCCACCATTATTTACAACAACTTTATTAACCTTGAAAATAGCAACAGCGCCGCTACAATCGGCTGGGCAGTTATTGCCATTTTCACTTACTGCATCACAGGTATTGTCGCCGCAGAC
>CAZYSZ010000020.1:0-10204 GCA_964650025.1 uncultured Candidatus Saccharibacteria bacterium
AGTTGGTTTTTGTTCGTCCACATTTTTGCACCTTGTTGCATTTCGTAATTCACAGCTTAGCGAAGCTAAGCCTTAAAAATTCTATCAAATTTCTAGCTAAAAATCTGAAATTTTCGTAACAAAAGTTATTTAGGGACAAGTCTATTTTATATTAGCCCCTGCGAGGAGAAAAATCAAATCATATTTGACACGCTTATTCATAAAGAGTATTATGTGGATAGACAATAAGTCGTCAAATAGTATTACGACTTTTCGTCATAATCCTGCACTCACATTAAGTTATGTTTGCAGAGAAAGGTCGTCATATTATGTTCAGATTGTTGATTAGTTAAGTTTTTAAAAATCAACAATAAAATAATGTTCAATAAATTTGATAATAACAAAGGTGGAGGTAGCGGAAGCTTTGCGCCTCGGGAAATGATACAAGGAAACTGGAAATGCAGTGAATGTGGCGTAGAAATCACACAATTGCCTTTCGAGCCAGCTCCTGACCGACCAATCTATTGCCGAGAATGCTGGTCAAAAAAGAAACCACCACGATTTAATCGCTAGTACTTAATGTGGTGTCCATAGCATTAAAACAAAAAATCGCCGTAAGGCGATTTTTTGTTTACAATCTTTGCTGATTTTGAGGTATGCTATCGTGCACACTAACAACATTAATTTGCTCCACTTGGGCTTTTTTAAGGATAATGTCTTGAATCTGCAAAGCGATGTCTTTTTCCAGTGCCGGTAAAAATGTTACCAGCTCGTCTTCCGACAACTTATCTTCCTGCTCCCCCGACAGAGTAATAACAATATCGCTGACGCCAAAAATTTGGTTAAGTAAACTGCGTTCAATCCTGACATCTTTTATATGCCGATACGGAATACCGGTCATTTCCTCTGAAATAAACCCCTTTTTAACCTTTAAATGTTTCTGGTCAATAAAAATACCGTAGTGAATATACCTTAGCCAACCAGCAATAAGCGTTAAAATCACCACCAGCAACAAAATGGCAATATACCCAAACATGACATTGATGGCGATTTCGTTATAGTTGTAAGGAACGTAATTATACAAAATCACCATGGGAATCAAAAGAAAAATCATCATAATCAACAATACGCTTCTGGTAAACACCAGCATAAAAAGGGTCTTTTGCCCCAAAGGATAATATGTAATTACATTTTCTTCCATGCTTTATGATACTTTGAATTACGAAATGCTTTCGCAAGATTTTTTTCAAATTTGCGGGCGAAAAGGTGATAGAATTTTCAGGCGTAGCCAAGGGCTACGCATGAAAATTATGGCACCTTTGCAGTCCAAATTTGGAAAAAAGATGCGAAAAGTCTTCTCAAACGAGCATTTCGTGATTCAAAGTATTATAGCATTTTTGGCAATCCATTGGGAAGATTTGCTATCAATTTATAATGTTTATTTTGCTAAAACCAATGCTTTTGTGTGCAAATTTTTAACTCCATAACCGCTACTCAACCAAACAACGGACTTCATTACCTTGGCGGACTTCTAAAAAGCCTGATGTAATTTCAAAAAAATGTTCTTTTTTTTGTGCATCCAAAACCTTCATAACCCCAGCGGTTAATTTTGTAATATACACTTGATGGTTTTCCAACACCGTAATTTCCCCCATGGCGGTTTTACAATTTAAAAGGCTGGCATCACCGGCAAAAAGGACTTTTTTCAAACTGTAAATAGATAATTTCATAGAACGTGAATTTTGTATTCTACGGAATACATTTAGCTAGACACTTCATCGATAGCGCCGCGCATATAAAAATTATCTTCCGGCACGTCATCATGTTTACCTTCTAAAATTTCGGAAAAACCTCTAATCGTATCTTCTAATTTTACGTATTTACCGGGAATGTTTGAGAATACTTCGGCCACGTTAAACGGCTGACTCATGAATTTTTGGATTTTACGAGCGCGATTTACCACCTTTTTATCCCCGTCAGACAATTCTTCCATGCCCAAAATCGCAATAATATCCTGTAAATCTTTGTAGCGTTGCAAAGTTAACTGCACACCCCGAGCGGTTTGATAATGTTTTTCGCCGACAATTTTTGGATCCAGCGCGCTAGAAGTGGAAGCCAATGGGTCAACCGCCGGATAAATTCCAATTTCGGTCAGCGCGCGGTTTAACACAATCGTAGAATCCAAATGCGAAAAGGTGGTAGCCGGCGCCGGGTCGGTAATATCGTCGGCCGGCACGTAAATGGCCTGCACGGATGTAATTGAACCTTTTTGCGTTGAGGTAATCCTTTCTTGAAGTTCCGCCATTTCTTGCGCTAAGGTTGGCTGATAACCTACGGCTGACGGCATGCGCCCCAAAAGAGTTGAAACTTCCGACCCCGCCTGCGAAAACCTAAAAATGTTATCCACGAAAAACAAAACATTTTTATTTTCCTCGTCACGGAAATATTCGGCCATCGTCAAGGCGCTCAAAGCAACTCGAGCTCGCGCACCCGGCACTTCGTTCATCTGCCCGTAGACCAACGCGGTTTTATTTAACACCCCCGAATCTTTCATTTCCATGTACAAATCATTTCCTTCACGAGTTCTTTCACCCACACCCGCAAACACCGAAACTCCCCCACCTTCTTCTGCTACGTTTCTGATAAGCTCCATCAGCAACACGGTTTTGCCCACACCCGCCCCACCAAATAAACCAATTTTTCCACCCTTAATAAAAGGGGCAATTAAATCAATCACTTTAATCCCCGTTTCAAAGACTTCGGTTTTGGTGGATTGTTCCGTAAACGCCGGCGCCGGTCTATGTATCGGCCAGTAGGTTTTGAATTTTGGATTTTGGTTATTTGAATTTGTTTCGGATTTCGGATTTCGGATTTCGGATTTGTTCAATGCCTCCCCCAAGACATTGAATATATTTCCCAACACTTCCGGCCCAACAGGCACTTCAATTTGTTTGCCAGTATCTTGCACTTCAAGTCCGCGTTGCAAGCCATCCGTAGTTTGCAATGAAATGGCACGCACCCGTTGAGTATCTAAGTGTTTAACAACCTCAAGCGTGACTTGGCCATTAGGCCCGGAAATTTTTAACGCATTAAAAATTTCCGGCAGTTTTCCTTCATCAGAAAATTCCACATCAACCACCGGCCCGATAATTTGTATTATGTTACCTTTGTTCATGTATCTATGTATTTTTACTTTTTAAATCCACTACCGCCTTTTACATTTTTGCCTCCCGTTTTTAAATAATCCTGAATAACCATACAAGCTTCGCGGAATACTCTTTGATTAAATCCGGGCTCACTCTCAAAAATTTGCTCCGCGTCAGAAATATTCACCACTCCGTTTTCTAAGAGCTCCTTCACTAAAAATATTTTATACTTTGTATCTTGCCAAGACTCCGCATATTCTTGGGTACCCTCAATCTTACTTTTCAAAGAGTGTTCTCTCTCGTAGTATTGATATAGCTTATTTTTCAAAGCTTCTGAAATAGTTCGGTCTTCTGGCAGTTTAATTAAGCCATTTTCTCGTTCATTTAACTCGCCCTTTTCAGGAGAATTTTTAGGGGACATATTTTTAAAAGTTTAATAATTTTAAAAGTTATTGAAAATCTACGACAACGCTTCACTTCCCGCGATAATCTCAATAATTTGACTCGTAATTGCGCCTTGTCTTACTTTGTTATACTGCAAATTTAGGGCCTGACCCAAATCGCTGGCGTTGTCTGATGCGGTTTTCATGGCTAATCTTCGCGCGGCGTGTTCGCTGGCGTTGGCTTCTAAAATTAGGTGATACATTTGCATAAAAAATAAATGTTTCACTAAGTCTTCCAAAATAACTTTGGCTGAAGGTTCAATTAAATAATCTTGAAGCTTGAAACTTGAAGCTTGAAACTTATTGGCCAAATTCGCGAACTTGCCAGTTTTGGGAACAATTTCTGATAAGGTTTCTTTAATTGAAGTAAAACTAATCGGCAAGACTTCGCGCGTCAGTGATTCCTGCTTTAACGCCGATTGAAAATGTGTTGAAAAAACAATTACCTTATCAAAATCCTTTTTTAAATAACCTTGTGCTAAAAATTCTGTTAACGGCTGGACTTGCTCGGTGGTCGTAAAATCCCCCACATTAGTAAACTTTTTAATCACGGGCAACCCCTTTTTTGACAAATAGTTAAACGATTTTTCACCCACGGCAACAAAAGTATTCTTATCTTCCGACTGCTTATTCTCACGAATAAGCAGTCGGTTTGATTCTGAAAGATAATGTTCGAATTTTTTAAAAACAGAACTATTAAACGCCCCTGCCAAACCTTTGTCGGACGCCACTAAAACATATAATACCCTCTTTGTTTTTCGTTTCTGTATCAATGCTGGCAATTCTTTTCTATTTAGCAACGACAAATTCGCCAATAAATCCAACCCCGCAAACGCATACGGACGCGAAGCCAGCGCAATTTCTTGCGACCTTCGCATTTTTGTAGCCGCCACCAACTCCATCGCCTTGGTAATTTTGTTGATGTTGCCGATTGATTTAAGGCGTTTTTTTAGGTTTTGTGGTGAATCCATAGGGGCATTGACAAGAGTATATAATAGAATTATAATAAAATTACAGGGTCGATTCTCACATGGTGTGAGGGCTTCCCTATATAAGCCTCTTTTTGGAGAAAAAATGAAAATTTTCCCCATCGACTATGCGTTCTGGGATGTGGTCGCCGCACTTGGCATTGCACTGATGTGCATTTGCCTGGTCATAGGCAAAATAAAATTCGGGTGGAAATTTCCACCCCCACAGGACCCATCTCGATGGGATTGTGCGGAGTTGGACCAGGACCACCTCCTGCGGGACGGATCCTGCACCATTTGCGGAAAAAATTTCCGCAAAAAGTAAAGAGCTTACCTAAGCCTCAGCCCACGGAAAACCCGTGGGCTTTTAACTTACACTTTCAACAAACTTCCCAATCACCTCTTTCATCTTTTTTTCAATTTCATCCGTAATCGCGCGTTCTTTTTTCAACGAATCCAACAAGTCACCATGTAAATCCTGCACAAATTCCAAAAACTTGGCTTCTATTTTTTGGATTTCTTCGGGTTGGAATTTATTGAAGTAGCCATTTAATGCGGCGTACAAAACTAATACCTGCTTTTCAAATGGGATGGGCGCTAAATCGGATTGTTTTAGGACTTCGGTCATAATCCTACCACGGTGGATTTTTTCTTTGGTGGCAGGATCAACATCGCTGGCAAACTGCACGAAAGTTTGTAATTCACGAAATTGTGCCAGTTCTAATCGCAACTTTCCCGCCACTTTTTTCATGGCTTTGGTTTGGGCGCTAGACCCCACGCGCGAAACCGAAAGTCCCACGTTAACCGCCGGGCGCGTGCCTTGGTAAAACAAATCACTTTCCAAATAAATCTGACCGTCGGTAATGGAAATAACGTTGGTGGGAATGTACGCCGTGCCGTCGCCAAGCTGGGTTTCAATAATGGGGATGGCGGTCAGTGATCCCCCGCCGTTTTCTTTGGATAACTTTGCTGCGCGTTCCAGCAACCTTGAATGCAAATAAAATACGTCGCCTGGATAGGCTTCTCGGCCCGGTGGACGACGCAACAGCAAAGAAATCTGGCGATAGGCCCAAGCGTGTTTTGACAAATCGTCGTAAATAATCAGCGCGTCTTGACCTTTGTCACGGAAATATTCTCCAACCGCGGTGCCGGCAAACGGAGCCAAATACCAGCTGGATGCCGGACTTGAAGCTGGCGCTGAAACCACGACGGTATTTTCAAAAGCGTTGTGTTCTTTTAAGGTTTGTACAATTTTAGCAATCTTGCTTTCTTTCTGCCCGACCGCAACGTAAATAGAGACAACTGGCCTTTGACCATTGACATTTGACATTTGACCGCCGGCTTCAAGCGACTGGTTGATAATCATATCCAGCGCAATCGCGGTTTTTCCGGTTTGGCGGTCGCCGATAATCAATTCCCGTTGTCCCCGCCCGATCGGAATCATCGCATCAATGGCTTTAATTCCCGTGTGCAACGGATAATTTACCGATTCGCGAGCCAATACATTGGGCGCATCGTTTTCCAAAAAGTTATACTGTGGTTTTTCGCTAGCAGAAAACAGCGACCCCTTGCCGTCTAATGGATTTCCAAACGGGTCAATCACTCGCCCGCGCAACTGCTCACCAACGGGAATTGATAACAATTGTTTAGTCCTTTTTACCGTGTCCCCAGCCTTAATTCCCGTTGACTCGCCCAAAATCAAAGCGCCCACCAAATCTTCTTCAAGATTAAGCACTACAGCCCTCGCATTTCCGCGTTTTTGGGCGTTAATTTCCGCGCCTTTCCGCAAAGAAGTTTCAACTTCCAAAACTTCTTGTGATTGGACATTGGTAAGCCCCGAGATTTTTAAAATCCCGTCACCCACTTCCGTGACCGTGCCGATTTCTTCCCATTTAGGATCGTCTTTATAGCCTTCAATGGCTTGCTTAATTTTATCGAGAATATGTTCTGGCATAGATATTATCCAATTTATTTTTTAACGACAAATCTAATTGCTTGCTACCGTCCACCGTTATTTTAATTCCTGCTATCAACGATGGATTTATTTTTTCTTGGACTATATCGCCTTTTTCTATAAATAACTTTGTGATACTTTTGGTATCGGTTTTCCGGGCGGTTTCCAAAACAACTTTTCTATTACCGGTTTTTTTCAACAGCAAACCTTCGGCCAAAGCAATGATCTGGCGCACCTTTTTTTCATCTCCATTTTTTCGCAACAGCGCCAAAAAATTGGTGGTGATTTTTTTCTTATCTTTCGCGCCGGATATCGCATCAACCAGGGCCATTGCGTATTTTTTAGCTTTGTGCTTCATGTTGAATTTGGGCCACCGCTTTCTTTATTAACACCTCGTCAACCATTTCCGGTTTTAATTCCACGGTTTTTATCAAGGCTTTTTTTACCAGCTCAAGCGCTTGGCTAAACACCAGCTGACGAGCCTCTTCTTGCTGTCTTTTATACGCCAGCTCCGCCTGTGCCATCAATTCCTTTTGATGATCCTCTGCCCTTTTTTGCAAAGACTGCTTAAGAACTTGGGCTTTTTGCTCGGTATTTTTAATAATCAAAACCGCGGCCTCGTCAGCTTTTTTTAAATGGTTCTTGGCAATACTATCAACTTCTTTTAAGCGCACGTCGGCCTGCTCGGCCTTTTCCAAACCTTGAACAATTTTTAATTGCCTCTTTTTAATTACTGCTAACAATGGCTTGTACACCAAAAGCCTCAATATGATTAAAAGAATAAAAAAATTCACCGCCTGACTGAAAAAAAGCTGCCAATTTATCCCGAGTTGTTCTAATAAACTATTCATAGTTTATTGGCGACACTAATCTACAAATCACATCCTAATCTACCAATGCTACAAATACTCGGCGGACGCATCCGTAAAACGCTATTCGCGTGCTATTTGTAGATTCGAATGTCATTTGTAGATTGGTGTCGCTTGTATTTTTACGCAACGAATTTAACAATCAGTGCCACTACCAGCGCATAAATGGCGATAGCTTCGGCAAAGGCGATGGATAAAATCATGGCGGTTTGTATTTTAGAAGCCGCTTCCGGATTGCGAGAAATTGACTTTACAGCACTGGAACCGATAAAACCGATAGAAATGGCCGGCGCAATCGTACCGATGGCAATAACGCTAACCGCCGCCCATAAACGAACTTGATCAATATCCATAACTTTGAAAATTACAAATTACAAGCACCAAATTACAAATAAATAACAATACCTAAAATTTTAAATTCTAAACACATTTGTAACCTAGAAAGTTAGGATTTTGGATTTATTTGTGATTTGTGATTTGTGATTTGTGATTTATTTTTTATTTTCAAAAAATCTAGTGTTCCTGCACTACCGTATGCAATGATATAGAAACCAATGTAAGCATAGCAAAAACAAACGCTTGAATCAAACCCACAAAGATTTCTAAAAATAAAAAAGGCAGGGGAATAAAATAAGGCGCTAAAAAAGCGACGATGGTAAGCAATACTTCCCCGGCAAACACATTTCCAAAAAGTCTGAATGATAACGAAATCATTTTTGCCATTTCCGAAACCAATTCTAAAATACCGATAAAAAACGCAATGGGGTTTTTAAGATTTATAAATTTGCCGATATGCGGCCAAACGCCCACTGCCATCATGCCGATAAGATTGGTCACCACCACCGAAATAACGGCAAACGCCAAGGTAAAGTTTAAATCAGCGGCGGGTGAACGAAACAGGGAAACTTGCTCTCCCCCGCTTCTAACCCAAATTGCGCCTACCCCGGGCAAAATCCCCGAAAGGTTTGAACACATGATAAATAAAAAAATGGTAGCGATTAAAGGAAAATACTGCTCGGCCTTTTTTGCCGACCCTAGCATTCCTTCCATAAGTCCCAAAAGCCAACCTACTCCCATTTCTACTGCCATCTGAAACGACCCAGGAACCATTTTAATTTTTCTATAAGAAGTTAACGCCACCGCCACCAGCGACAAAGAAACCAAAAACGTCAGCAGTAAACTGTTGGTAACGTTAACCCCCCCCAAGCTAAATATATGTTGCGCCTTTAAAGATATGCTTTCCATACGTTACAAAACCGGGAAAACCGTTTAAAAAACCCTAAAGCTGAATGGGAAGCTCAATGTGAAACACCGAGCCCTTGCCCTCACCCTGGGACTGGACCCACACCTTACCGTTGTGGGCTTTAATAATCTGGGCGGAAAGATACAAACCGATTCCCCGACCGGTGACAAACGTTTTTTTGGCCTGCTCGCCCCGCTCAAAGGCATTGTCAAACAACGTGGCCAATTTTTCTTTGGGAATTCCGATTCCCGTGTCGGAAATGACAATTTTTACTATGTCATGGTTTTTTAATTCTATGGTCACCCCACCCGTTGGCGTATATTTTATAGAGTTATCAATAATATTAAACAAAGCCGCCTTTAACTTTTCCCGGTCGGCTTCTACGATAAATTCCCTCTCCGGTTTTTGAATGATCAAATAAATTCCCTTTGCTTCGGCCTGGAATTTAGATTCATTAACTATTTCATCTAAAATCGCCTTAATCTCAATGCCCGGTTTTAGCGACACCACTTTTTTACCCAACTGAAACTGCGTGGTGTCCAAAAAATTATTAACGTCTTTGATTTTATTTTGCGCCACGCCCTGGACCCTTTTAATAATTTCCAGTGCCTTTTTTGACTGTCTGCCAAATGCTCCTTCAGACAATAAATCACAATAATCCCTGATAATTCCCAGGGGGGTGCGTAAATCATGCTGGGTCTGAGCCAAAAACTGGTTTTTAATTTTATCCAATTTTTCTAATTCTTCTTTGGCTTTTTTTTCTATCGCATAAGCATAAACACTTTCATCTTTAGCCCTTTTTTCAATTTCATAAGCCCTTCTGACATCTTCAGCCATCCTGGCAATTTCCTCCCGCTGCTTGACTTCTTTTAACACACTGCGAACCAACAAAATACCAACCACCAAAAAAAGAATCAAAGTCAAAGAAACAATAATTCTGACATTCTCAATGGTTCTAACAAACAGCACCGCAGAAAGAGTAATCCAAAGAGATACAACTAGCACTTGGGCTCCTATGAGTTTGATATTAAAAGTTTTATACCGAACAATTAAATATGCCAAAAATGCCACAAATATTGGAATTCCAAAAAGACCGTACTGACCGATCGTCCAATCCACCAGAAGGCTTCCGATTACATTTCCCATGGCAAAAGAAAAAATAAAAAACACAATTCCAAAAATAGCTAAAACAACTTTTCTTCTCTCTTGCCCTTTTTTTCTCTCAAAAAATCTTTTTACTCCAAAGCCAAGAATCCATAAGGAAAATAAAACCTCTACCGCATAGCCATAGAAAGCAATCGGTCCTTCAATGGCTTCTCTATTGCAATTTGAAAGATCGTATTGAATCAATGCAAACCGAGTAGACAGTAAAAGAACTGTCGGCAAAAGTAATCCAGCGATAAGTAACTTTTTCTTAAAAGATATATCTTTGCCGTCAATAACCGCATAAGCGAAAAATAGCATTCCCACATATATCATTGGCTCAATTAAAACTAATAGTGACCAAAAAAACATAGTATACCCTGGCTTTTCTGTTGCCCATAATACGAGGTCAGAAAAAAGCCATACTGACAGAACAATAGTCGTAAAAAGTAACCACTT
>CAZYSZ010000020.1:10214-12376 GCA_964650025.1 uncultured Candidatus Saccharibacteria bacterium
CTTTGTAGCAAGAATTTTCCTATTTTTTATAAATACAAAAAAAGCAAAGAGCAAAGAAGCTACCAAGGGAAATAGGTGAGAGTAGTAAACAAGAGCACCAAAAACATTATCAGAAATAACTAAAAAACGGGCTGAATCCCAATTACACGCCTGTATAAATGTTAAAACCTCAGTAGTCATGCTATTGCTCTAGTAAAGACTCTTGAAATAATGTCTCATTAGTATAAAAAGTAATATCCTCTATTATAATATACCTATAAAAAGCGACTGATATTGAAATACCAACCATCATTAAAAAAATAATTAATAATACTTTTGATTTTCTATCCATGTTTAGATCCTATTTTCTTATCCTGATTATATTTATTATAAACCCTTTGAAAATAATTTGGAATATAGGGTAAATATCTTCTAAAAATGGGTTTTGGCAAAGATTGTATTGAATGCAAAACTTTACGACATTTTCTGCTCCTACAGTTACACTTAAATTTCCAAAAAATATCGTCTTCGGTTATTGAATAATCAAAAGTTAACTCTTCGCCTTTTTTTATATTATTTAAAGCAATAAACTCTACCCTACCCTTTATGCCCATGTTAGGATCGCACGAATGATTAATAGACTGGCATATTCCATCCGGATCAATCCATGCATTTTTTTCTAAACCAACCCAATTTGGATACCTAACAGAATCACGATGGTTTCTAATATAATATTTTCTAATTTTTCCTTTTAATATAAAAATAATATCCCCTTTCTTAAAAGAAGATGCGGAGAAAACCCCTATACCCACTATTTTACTTTTTGACACATATAAATCTTTTTTCATTTGTTTTTAAATAATAAAGGTTTATACAACAAACCGACTACAATCCCATCAATAATAAAGGTGTAAACCGGATATATAATAACGCCAAGCATTAACTTATCAATTGCAAACAGATTAAATACATTCCCCATTTGGGTAAGCGTCCATGCAAATTTATCTTCTTCTTTTGGATTTTTCCAGGACTTTACTATCGTAGGGACTGCCGCGAAAAAATCTATCGCCAAATTAGTAACTAGTGCCACCACCGGTGAACCAAAATACCACCATAAAAAAAGACTGAATAAGGCGCCGCCAAAGGCAATAATATCTACGGTTTCAGCTCCGCCCTGGCCATATTTTATCGCCAAAATTGCAATCATGGTAGGGGCTATGGCTTCACTGACTGCCACCCAAACGGTGTCTTGGGCTCCTGAAGCCCTATAACTTATAGCCAAAATAACTCCTACTACCGCCCAAATAAACCATGTGGCCCGGCTTGGCTTAGTATATCCTTTTAAAATAGCTACGATATAAAAAAGGTAGGCCGAAAAAGAAAATACTCCAGCAATGATTCCCAATATTTCTGTGATTGCCATAGATTACGTTATCGCCTGCAAATCAACTTTAAATGTATGTTTGGCGATGATAAAAATACTGTAAGTAATAAACGGGGCGGCGAAAACGTCTATGGAGTAATGCATGTGGGCTAAAATCATGGAGGTGCCAAAAATAGACGAGGCGATAAAAAAGAAGTATCGCCAAAATACTTTGTTCCAAAAAATCAGGGCAAACAAAAAGCTAGCTCCGGTGTGACCCGAAAAGAAAAAATCATTGGTACCGCTATATAAAAAATTATACGCACCAAAACCAAAGCTGTCGGGGTTAAGCGCCAGCTGATGCAAATTAACACCAAGGTGCGTCAAGCTGATAAAAAAGGATCTGATAATTAAAAATAATGCCAGAGTTTTAATGGCAAATGGCAGGTAGCTGGGATTTTTTAACAGCACCAGTAAAATAATAAGGGTTGAAAGTAGGGCACCCTGGACAATAAAAAAATCTAAATTTATGGTTGGTAAATTATTAAGCAACAAATCCCCCACCGGCGTGACGCTGGCGTGGTTATCAATGTAATTATACGCCACATGCTGGATCATGAGCGCAAACATAAAAAATAATAAGGCATACAAAAATAATGCCAGGTTTTTTGGTGTCCAAAAATGCTTATGATTTAAATAAAGTGTCTTAAAAAATTCTTGCATAAGTTATAAACCGCGCGCTTTTTGGTATTGCTTATAAAAAAGCAAACAGGCAATCACCAACAAAAATCCGGTCAAGGCCATTAAAGGAATGGTTACG
>CAZYSZ010000021.1:0-12221 GCA_964650025.1 uncultured Candidatus Saccharibacteria bacterium
TTTTCAGTTTCTACTTAGGAGAGTGAATAATGGACGAAAACTTGATTCAACCAATTACGCGATATGCCGTTGGTTGGTTCACGCTATCCCTCATCATTGCCGGGGTAGCACAAGGCAAAAACCGAGATGGGCTTTGGTGGTGGTTACTAGCAATCCTCTTTGGCCCAGTGGCCCTCATTTGCCTTCTGCTCATTGACAAAAGGCGCTACAATCAAACCAATCAAATCACTCGAACCAAAATCATCGTGGAAGATAACGAAATTGAAATTGGCCCAGGACAAAAGGTAAAGGTCAACGATGAAGAGGTAGTTTCCGTTAACGGCCGAATAAACAGCCGATTCAACTAATCATTACCTCCACTACCCCCGTAGCTTATGCGAACGGGGGAATTTTTTTATGAAATCTTTTCTTTTTTCACCTCAACCCCCTCAAACCCTTGTCCCTTTTTCAATAACCCGGTTTTGGCGCCGATTTGTGATAAATTTCCTACGGAGTTGGCCATGCCAAGCTGGATGGATTTCTCAACGTCGCCAGTTCTGATAAATTCGCTTAAAAATCCGGACCCGAATGCGTCGCCTGCGCCCAGGGTGTCAACAATCTTTCTATCAACCGGTGGAACAGCCGAGTACATCTTTTTTCCGTCAGAAACCACCACGCCATCACCACCGCTTCGGCCAAACCCACAAATTTTGATTCGCCCTCCGAAGTCCCCAAAATAATCGGCGCTTTAGTGGCGTTCCCAGCCAACAAAATCCCCTTCACCTGCGACCAATCTGAAAAGTTGAATTGTCCTATTGCAAACCCATCACGGTACGCCTTCTTAAAATAGTAAGCAAGATTTTTCATATTAATTTATTCGCATGGGCATATTCGCATACCCAAAAATTTATCGCATAAGCGGAAATTTTTGGTTATGCTATTCGCATGCATTAAACTGCCCAATCGCAAACTTTTCTTTATGTGCTTTTTTAAAATAATATTTTAGGTTTTTCATATGGTTGACTTTTTAAAAAATATAATGTATATTTTCATCAGTATACGATTTTTCAATCCTAGGTTTTTTTTGAGGAAAACTGCAATGAGTACCGTGCGATTCGATCAAATCCGATCCTTGGCGAACCGGGGAGAGAAAGCCTTGCGCGAGGCAATCGACAAAGAGGAATTTACCGTCGACGAGTTAATTTATTTTGCGGTCACGCTGACCCAGGCGTGGCCACAACCGTCACCTAGCGACAAAGAATGCACGCCCGAGGGAATCCCGATCTCGCAAATTACCGGCTACGGCAGGTAGCCTCACTCAGTTCTTTCTGTAATCCCAACACACCCGTGTCTGGGATTTTTTGTTACCTAATTTCCTCTTTTTTAACCTCCACTTTTTCAAATTCCTGCCCCTTTTTCAATAACCCGTTTTTGGCGCCGACTTCTGATAAGCACCCAACGGAATTAGCCATGCCAAGCTGGATAGACTTTTCAATGTCGTTGCTTCTCATAAACTCACTTAAAAATCCGGAGGCAAACGAATCCCCTGCGCCAGTCGTGTCAACAATGTTTCTGTCAACTGGCGGCACAGCATGATACATATGCCGATTGTCGGAAACCGTTACACCTTCCCCGCCTTTAGTCATTACCACAATACCTGGACACATGTCATCTATTTTTTTGAAAATTTCTTGCTCGTTTTCTAACGGAATTTTAGTCAAAAAACTGGCTTCTTCTTGATTCAAAATCAACACATCGATTTTTTTGGCAATATCAGTAAAATTCGGCAACGACAATTGGGCAATAGATGGATTTACTGCCACTTTAAGCTTTTTTTCAGTAGCAAAATTTACTAAACTTTCAAAATTATCACAAAGCAATCCAGTCAACGGCGCCAAATATAGCCATTTAGTTTTTAATTTTCCAAACGGAATGTCTTTTTGAGTCATCAATTCCGCCGCGCCTCGATACGCCAAAATCGTTCTATCCAACCCGCCGTTTAAAATCACTACTGAATGATTCGTCCTTTTTTTATCGGTTTTCTGGACTAAACTAGTGTTTACCTTAAATCTTTTTAATTCATCAATAATTTCTTGGCCCGAAACATCTTTGCCGACAACCCCGCAAAACGCGGTTTTAAAACCCTGCAAGGCAAATGTGCCCGCCGTATTAGTTCCCCCGCCCCCGCTATAAAAATCCATGCCTTCAACGTCAATCTTTGACCCCATCGGAAAACAGACCTCCTTGTCAGTGGGCGACTTGTCATACTTTAACATGGTTACATGTTTTGGCTTGACCACAATATCCTGCGTGGCGGAACCGAAGGTTATGATGTCGAACATGGGCGTAAATTATTCTAATTATACTAATTGCTCTAATTATTCTAATCAAATATCAATTTACGAATGCCTAATTTCTAAATTTTTTGCGTTTACTTTCTGATAAATGGTATTGAATATTAAATGCAATTCTTTTGCTTCTTGCCAAAGCTTCCTAGCCTCATTCTTTAACTCGGGAGTGGCACTTGGCTATCATTCTTAGCCAATACTTTGTTTCTCTTGCTTCTTTTTTACAAATACCAATTTTGTGCTTAAAATCTTTCCCGGATTCGGCATCATCGGCTTCACAGTAATTCGCACCTATTGAAGTTCCAGCTCCCACAAATTGGGGGGTAATCCTTTGAGTAACCAGATTTACCGGAATTGTTTTTGAAAAACTGATAACATCTTCCCCGAACTTCGCTGTCCTTTCTTCTAAATCGTATTTCTTGGGACTTTTTTCATTAGACATTGATATTTGATTAGAGTAATTAGGTTAATTCAACATCTGCTTTTCTTTATCCGCCACCAGCATCATCGTTTTAATAATCGAATCAGGGTTTAACGAAATGCTTTCAATCCCCTGCTCTACCAAAAATTCGGCAAAATCGGAAAAATCACTGGGGGCTTGGCCACAGATTCCTGAATATTTTCCGGCTTCTTGGCAGGCTTTGATGGCTTGAGTGATGAATATTTTTACGGCTTCGTTTTTTTCGTTGGCTATGGTGGAAATTTCTGAATTGTCGCGGTCTAGCCCCAACGTCAACTGCGTCAAATCGTTAGATCCAATCGAAAATCCGTCAAACACTTCCAGAAATTCTTTGGCCAAAATAACATTTGCAGGCACTTCACACATCACAAATACTTTCAAGCCACTCACGCCCTTTTCCAATCCAACCGATTTCATTATTTCTAATACCTTTTTTCCTTCATCAATGGTGCGACAGACCGGCACCATCACCTGTACATTGTCGATGCCGAACTCTTCGCGGACTTTTTTGACGGCTCGTAATTCCAAAATAAAGGCCTCTTTGAATTTTTCGTTGTAATATCTTGACGCTCCGCGAAACCCGATCATCGGATTTTCTTCTTTGGGTTCGTATAAATCTCCGCCAATCAAACCGCGATATTCGTTGGTTTTAAAATCCGAAAATCGCACAATAACTTGTTTGGGGTAAAACGCCGCGCCGATTTTTCCAATGCCCTCGGCCAATTTATCAACATAAAAATCTACCTTGTTTTCGTAGCCAAGTGTCAGCGCGTCAATCTGTTTTTTCAAAACCGGCGACAAATGTTTATAATTTATCAGCGCCATCGGATGGATTTTTATCGTGTTGGCAATAATAAATTCCTCGCGACAAAGCCCCACGCCATCATTGGGAATAAAACTTAACGCAAACGCCTGCGAAGGGTCCGCCAAATTCATGGCAATTTTGGTTTTGGGTTTTTCTAGTTTTGAAATATCGGTGGTGTTGATTTTAAAAGGAATAATTCCCTGATATACCGCACCGTGTTCGCCACCCGAGCAATCCACTGTCACCTCTGTGCCGGTTTTTATCAATTTTGTAGCGTTGCCCGCGCCAACAATACAAGGAATCCCAAGCTCCCGCGATACAATCGCCGCATGTGCGGTCCTACCACCTTGATCAGTAATAATGGCGCTTGCCAATTTCATCGCCGGCACCCAATCAGGGTCTGTCATACCCGTCACTAACACCTCGCCCTTTTTAAACTGGTTAATGTCTTTAGCCGACATGATTTTGTGAGCCATGCCACTGCCGATTTTGCTTCCAACGCTCATTCCTTGCGCCAAAACTTGAAGCTTGGAACTTGAAGCTTGAAGCTTGTATTCTTCCAACACATTCAAATTCTTTTTGCTTTGTACGGTTTCGGGCCTAGCCTGCACAATGTACAATTTATTTTCTTTGCCATCACGCGCCCACTCCATATCCATGGGTTTTTTGTAATGCCCTTCCACCAACATTGACCACTTAGCCAACTGCAAAATATCTTCATTGCTTAAAATAAAATGATCACGCTCTTTTGTGGTGGTAGCAATATTTTTGGTTGGAGCTTTGGGGTTTGAGGTATAAATCATTTTAATCAACTTTGACCCCAACTTTTTTTCAATAATCGGTTTAAAACCTGTTTTCAAAGTCGTTTCAAACACATAATATTGGTCGGGCTCAACCCGCCCCAGCACCACATTTTCTCCCAAACCAAGACTGGCGTTGATTAACACCACATCGCCAAATCCGCTTTCGGTGTCGCACGAAAACATCACGCCACTGGCGCCAACATCAGACCGAACCATTTTTTGAATTCCGGCCGACAAGCCGACTTTGGTATGCCCAAATCCCATTTCTTGGCGATACACAATCGCGCGATCAGTAAACAGCGACGCGTAACACTTTTTAACTGCTACCAATACATTATTCGCGCCGGTAATATTTAAAAAAGTTTCCTGCTGCCCCGCAAAACTAGCTCCCGGCAGATCTTCGGCAGTGGCAGAAGACCTCACGGCAACGTCCACATTAGCCACGCCATATTCTTTTGATAACTCCTGATACCCCCTAACAACATCTTGTTCTAAGTCTTTGGGCAATTTGCTTTTTAAAATCAACTCACGGACTTTTTTACCCTTCTGTTGCAAACTTTTTAAATTATGAACATCAACATCTTTTAAAATGTCTTCAATTTTTGGCGTCAATCCACTTTTTTCTAAAAAATAAAAATAAGCCTCTGCGGTGGTCGCAAAACCATTAGGCACGTTTACCCCCTTGGCAACCAAATTCTGATACATCTCCCCCAGCGAAGAATTTTTCCCCCCAACCAACCCCACATCGGTCACACCAACTTCTTTAAACCACAAAATGTTTTTACGATTATTGTCTTTCATATTATTATTATACTATGTGACAAATTTTCCACAACCTTGACTTTTAGAGATAAGTATATATAATAAAATTCAGCCCTTACCATCAAACCAATATCACCAAAAAGGAGTACGTCATGACTCTTTCCAGGGAAACTGTCCTGCACCGTGAAACAACGATCATCAAAATGCGTAAACTTGGATGCACTACGAATGATATTGCGGATTATCTGCAAATCAACCCAGGGCAAGTACAGAACATTGCAACCCAACTACTAACCAAAGGAAAAACCCAGCGCATGCACAAAAATAGCGGCCGTAACCGGGGTTCGCGTTGGGAAAATATGGAGTATCCCAAAACCCGGCAACTGATTGATCTCTTTAAAGCTGGGAAATCTTTAACGAAAATCGGCAAAACAATGAAGTTGACGCGTGAAAGAATTCGGCAGATCATTGACATCATTGAAAAAAAACACGGTTCAGAAGTTTTGGGAATCCTGCCTAACACCTATCAGACAGATGAGGTAACAAAAATATTACACATAAGCTTGCCTACTCTTTACCGATTACTCAAACAAATCTCATGCAAACAACAGGGCATAAGATGGAAAGTCACTCCAGCCGATATGAAAAAACTTCGAGAGTTACTCGAAAAAATCTGCCCAAACTGCTCTAACAATTTTTTAGGCGTAAAAAAATTTTGCTGCAGGGCATGCTACCGTCAATATTACGACAGAAAAGCATACCCACATCGCAAGAAGTGGGTAAGAAATTTACCGAACTCACTTAATAATTGGTATGGAAAAACCTACCGGTCCATGAGCCTGCAAACAGTAGTAAATGGTAAAAAAGAACAGTGGCTGCGCTCCGGCCAAGCCTGCCAAGCAGCCGGTATCAGCTATGTGCAGCTTCAGTGTTTAAAAATTTCTGGGATCATTAAAACGAAAAATGACCCTGATCGATTTTCTAGGAACGGTAAACCTCAAAAACTATATGCCGCTAGTCAAATAGAGGTGGTTCGCCAAATTTACATGGAATGGAAACAAAAAAATTAAAAACAAAGCCCTGAATACTAAGTATTCAGGGCAATTTTTTTACATTGAAAGTATAATCCCTACTTTCCAATCAACTGCACCGCGTCAATTTCCGACCACTCATTGGGGGATTTTTTACTGGTATCAAAAGTGATTTTTACGGTATCTACTTTGTAGCTGGTTTTTTCAACCGGAATTTTTAAGTAATTTAGTCCGCGGGTTGCGTCGTCGCCCTCCCAAACTGTGTGCAGTGCTACGCTATCCCCCATTTCTACTTTTACAATCGCACCGCTACCGTAACTTTCTTTAATATTAACCCCGGTGGCATAGACGGATTTAGCAAACGTTAATGTCAGAGTTTCCGTACCACCCGACATATTTTGCGGAGCCCAGGCGTTGCCATTATCACCATAATATCCCACATCCGGCTTACCGGTGGCCATCATGGCTTGCCATGTATTGCTTCCATAACCTGCGCCATAACTGGAAGAAGCTGTGGCCTGGCTTGCCCACTGGGAATCCGGAAGGTTTAGAAAATCATCATCAACGTTACTTGTGAAGCCATACCCAGCGCCCACCATGGAATTACCCATCATTGACTGGCAACCAAGGCAATTCGTTTGGCTATAATCAGGAAAATACACTTTATGGAAATCCTTTTTAAAAACGTTAAATTCCACCATCAACCCAAGCAAGGCAACAGCAATAATGCAAAGCAAGAGCAATAAACTGACATAAAAAATTTGCGAGCCACTAGATTTCATGATGATGTTTTTGCTACTAATATTAATTTATTTTTCCAACAACCCCTTGGCAATTTCCGAAGCACGTAGTACTTCTTCTTTATTTTCTTCCTCATATTCGCAAAGACCGTTCTCCAATACAGTAACTATCAACTTTCCAAATTTTTCGACAACGAGCGAATCAAATGGGTTGATCTCGCCTTTTGGATTCGCATTTTCTCTTTTGATTTTAAAATCAATATCTTCTTTTGTCCCGATTTATCCCAATGGGTACTTATTGAAACTTATTTTGTCGCACAAATCCAGGGCAACACTCTTAATTTGCCCATCAATTGATGACATGTCTTGATTTTCTTGGTCGCTTAGTCCGTCCATAATCTTTAAATTTTAATAATATATTTTAAACTACAACTGACTCCCCACAAATTCCGTAAATTGCGCGAGTCGGCACGAGTACGAGTATTCGTTGTCATACCACGCCAAGATTTTTACTAAATTATCTTTGACCATGGTTTGACCGGCGTCTAAAATTGACGAATAACTGTCGCCCTTAAAATCTGACGAAACTAATTCGTTATGCTCCACCCGGAAAATTCCTTCAAAGTGGGCTTCCTTGCTGGCTTTTTCAAATACTTTATTGACTTCTTCTTTGGTGGTGGACTTGCCAACTTCTACCGTCAAATCCAAAACCGAAACCGTTGAGGTTGGTACTCTAATAGAAATGCCGTCTAATTTTCCATCAACTCCGGGAATCATTTTTCCGATGGCGCGTGCGGCGCCGGTTGAAGTTGGAATCATGTTAATCGCCGCCGCCCGAGCGCGTCGCAAATCTTTGTGAGGCAAATCTAAAATTTTCTGGTCGTTAGTGTAACTGTGCACCGTAGTCATAAATCCTTTGACAATTTTAAAATTATCGTTAAGTATCTTAACTACCGGCGCCAGACAATTGGTCGTGCAAGAACCCATATCAAATACATCAGACTTTTTGATATCAAAAGTACTGGTATTAACCCCTAAAACAAAGCCGGGAATTTCTTTTTCTTTGGCAGGGGCCGAAAGAATGACTTTTTTAGCGCCAGCCGTAACATGTTTTTGCGCACCTTCTTTATCGGCAAACAAGCCTGTGCATTCAAGCACAATATCAACTCCCAATTTTTCCCACGGCAAACTTTCCGGATTTTTTTCTGAAAACACCGGATATTTTTTACCATCAACCATAATCGCATCGTCATCAAAAGAAATTTCTTTATTAAAAATTCCGTAATTGGAATCGTACCTTAACAAGTGCGCCAAGGTTTTAGTATCGGTTAAATCGTTAATCGCCACCACATCCAAATCCGGATATTTTTCCAATATCCTTCTAAATGTCTGCCGGCCGATCCTGCCGAAACCGTTGATTGCTACTTTCGTCATGAAACTACATAAGAACGTAAGAACTTATGAACGAAAGAACGGCGTTGTTCTTAAGTTCTTTAGTTTTTCAGTTCTTTAGTTTAAGGAGTTCGTCTATCTTCTCCTTATCAAACCCAATCACCACGTTTCCATCAATTTCAACCACCGGCACGCCCATTTGGCCGGAAATGGCTACCATTTTTTCCAGTTCTTGTTCGTTTTCGGAAACGTCAATTTCTTTGTAGGCAATATTCAGTTTTGTTAAATACTCTTTGAGCGTGTTGCAATACACGCAGGTGGGAGTGGAATAAATGGTAACCATAGTTATAAAATCTCAAATTCAAAATTACAAATTCCAAATAAATTACAAATCACAATACCTAAATTAAAAAATGTGTTTAGAATTTATTTGTGATTTGTGGTTTGTAATTTGGAATTTCGCTTATTGTACTGCCGGCGCACAATTAGCCGCAGCGGCGGCAGTGGCTCCCGATCCAGCATAGGTTAAGGAAAAAGAAGTTGTGGCGGGAGTGGTATTTAATTTTGTCGCACAAAATGCTGGCGCAGTTGTGGACGAACTGCATACAATATTTCGCATCGCATCGGCAGACCTGCCACCAAACGGAGTTTCGTCAATCACCTGGCCATTTAACACCATGGTTGGAGAACCAGTTACGTTATACTTGGCATTCAAATCGAAGTCTTTTTTGGCATCAGCCACTCCGCGCGATACGTCAGAAACGCAGGCATTTAATTTTGCCACATCAATTCCAGTTTCAGTTTGACAGGTTTTTGAATCTCCGTAAGGCATGCCATTAGCCGCAGTTCCGGTAGCTTTTTTAATGTAGCAACCTACGTAATCCCAGTATTTTGCGGGTTGTTCATCCCTAATACAAATTTGCCGCAAATTTTCATCTGCCTCTTCAACTCCGTGCATGGCAGTTATGGTTTTTCCCGAAACGGCGCCGATATATCTTATGTTTACATATTGAGCCAAAGTAGGTACAGCTTTTATAGCATCGGAAAGCGCTCTTTGTACCTGGATTCCGTAAGGACATCCGCTAACCACGTAAGCATCTAACATAGTTTTGGCTACTTTTGCAACATTGTCAGGAGTTACCTTTGCGGTATTATTAATGGCAACTGGCGCAGTGCCGACGGTTGCGGCTACTGCAAAAGCTTCAGGGAAAATAAGTTTTCCGTCTTTACTTGCGTAACTATCATAGGTTTTACCATCAATTTGGATTTTCATTTTTATCACCCCACTTTCCTGGCTAGCACTTATGAGCGTAGCAACTCGCCCCTGTTGCAAAACATGGCTATTAAGGTACTCTACTGACTTTTTCGCAATCGCACTGGTACTAGCTCCAAAGGGAGACCTAACCCAAGAAAACGCGCCAGATCCGCTAGCATTTACGAGTACCAAAGCGCCAGTAGCAACAATCGCCAGCACCGCGATACCCACAAGAATTTGATTTGGATTAGGTTTTTTCATAAAATGTAATTTAAAATTATTATATATTACTCTAGTACTGATTGTACCCGATTATTGGTGCAATGTAAATTAGTGTCTTACTCACACCCAAGCTTCGTCATTGCGAGCAGATTATATAATTTTCCTTGGCCTTTAGCCACGAGCGAAGCGCGATGGGAAGCAATCTCTAAACTAGTACAGGGATTGCCACGTCGCCACGCGCGCCCGCGGGCGCGCGTGACTCCTCGCAATGACGATAGCGCTCACGTTATTTACCCACAAACAGTTTCGGGCTCACCAACTTCATCTTCTCATCAAACTCGTAATTGGTCAGCGATCCAAACCCCAATTCTACATTGATCATATTCTCGTCCGAGATTCCTTCAATATATTTTACAATCGCGCGCAGACTGTGATGACTTGCGCACACCAGAACATTTTTCCCATCTTTCAAATCTTTTTCAATATGTTGCTGGTAAAATGGTAAAACCCGATCATAAATATCGTGCCCTGATTCTCCCCCAGGCGGCGCGTCGCTATACGATGTTCTCCACTTTTTTACCTGCTCTTCGCCAAACTTTTTCTTGGCTTCGGCTTTGTTCATGCCTTGAAGCTCACCATAATATCTTTCATTCAATGCTTCCGTAACATACACCGGCAAATAATTTCCCGTGCTGCCATCATTAAATTCTCCCCACGTTTGCATTTTTCCGCCGTTTAAATAGCGAAATAATGGATATCTTTCCGGAATTTCGTCATAAATGCGAAGTAACGTTTCCGTGGCGCGAATCAAAGCCCCCGAATACGCCACATCAATTTTTTCTTTAACCAACATCGGAGCAATTTCCTTTGCCTGCGCCCTCCCAACATCCGAAAGCGGATTGTCACACCACCCCGCCCAAATATCCAATTTATTCCACTGACTTTTCAAGTGACGCTGTAAATATAATTTTGCCATGATTCTAGAATCTGGAAAGTAGAGAATAGAAAGTAGAATACGAACGTCGTCCGAATTCTATTTTCTAGATTCTATTTTCTATTTTCTCGTTAGTTCGTCCTCAATTTCGAGCAACCTGTCATATTTTACCACGCGCTCGGGTTTGGTATAGGCTCCGGTTTTGATAAAGTCGGCGCCGACTCCCACGGCTAAATCCGCAATAAAATTATCCATCGTTTCTCCGCTTCGGTGGCTGACCATGATTTTCCAGCCGTAGCTTTGCGCCAGTTTTACGGCGTCAATGGTCTCTGAAACACTGCCAATTTGATTAACTTTGATAATAATTCCGTTGCAGGCTTTTTTGCTTTCGGCTTCTTTTATTTTTTTAACGTTGGTGGTAGTCAAATCGTCACCGATGATAATCGTATTTGGCAACGCTTTTTTAATTTCTTCAAATCCATTCCAGTCTTCTTCACTAAACGGATCTTCAATAGAAATAATCGGGAACCGCCCCACCAAATCTTTATAGAACTCCACCATTTCGTTTCTGGAAAGTTGTTTGCCGGCTTGCGGTTCGTACTTACCGTCACGGTAAAATTCTGATGCGGCACAATCCAGCGCAATTTTCACATCATCGTGACTGCCAATCGCGCTTTTTATCAAAAACAAAGCTTGTTCAGCCGTCGCAATTTGCGGAGCGTATCCGCCTTCGTCCCCCATTTCCGGCACGCCGGCTGGAGTTTCTTTTAAAAGTTCTGTTAATTTATTAAACACGTTGCTCCCCAAAATTAGATTTTCGCGAAAGGTTTTTTTCTGCGGCACCACCATAAATTCCTGAATTTCCAAATCATTTTTGGCATGCGCCCCGCCGTTGAGAATGTTAAATGAAGGGAATGGAATACGAAAAGTGGAGATTGCCGCGTCGCCAGGCGCAGTCTTGTGCCTGGCTCCTCGCAATGACGAAAGGTGAGCATACAATGGGATTTTTTTAGCCGCCGCACCCGCTCGGCAAATCGCCATGGAAACTGGCAAAATCGCGTTGGCCCCCAATTTTGATTTATTTTCCGTGCCATCAAGCGCCAACATCAAATCATCCAATTCTTTTTGTTGCGTCGGATCTTTCCCAATCAACTTTGGGGCAATAATATCATTAACATTAGCAATCGCCTTTGAAACTCCCCTCTTGTCATCGTCCCGCAACTCCAAAGCCTCGTTAATCCCTGTAGAAGCCCCACTCGGACACGACGAAATAAAACTACCTTTATCAGTAGTCAACTCAACCTCAACCGTAGGTTTTCCGCGCGAATCTGTAATTTCTTTAGCGATGATTTCTTGGATTTTGCTCATAGTTTTGATTTATGATTTAAGATTTATGATTTACGAATAAAGTGTAGCAAAGTTGAAAAAATTACTCAACCATTGACAACAAATAACTTATATGCTACCATACAGCTGTAACGAACCCCCGA
>CAZYSZ010000022.1:0-11518 GCA_964650025.1 uncultured Candidatus Saccharibacteria bacterium
GTAATTCAAAGTTTTCTAACAAAAAATAGACTTGTCCCTAAATAACTTTTTGTACGAAAATTTCAGATTTTTAGCTAGAAATTTGATAGAACGTTGAGGCTTGCCCTGCGGGCCCGCCGAAACAATTTAGCAAATTTCTGGCCAAAATATGGAATTTGTAGCCAATATGTTATTTAGGGACAAGTCTATTAAAAAACTATCCCAGTAATTTGATCACCACTCCGATAATTGCTAGCACAATCCCCACAATCCAAAACCTCATCGTAACTTTGGAGACCGGCCAGCCGATGGCTTCAAAATGGTGGTGAATAGGCGTGGACTGAAAAATCTTTTTTTTACGGAATTTTTTAGATAATAATTGAATGATAACCGACCCGACTTCTATAACCAAAAGTCCGGCAATAATCGGCAAGACAAACACGGAATCGGTTAAAAAGGCTACCACCGACAAAGTAGTTGTCAGGCCAACTGTACCAACTTCGGTCATGTAAAACCGGGCCGGCGGAATATTAAACCATAAAAAGGCAAATAGCGTGCCGGTAATTACTGCGCAAAATGTTGCCAAATCCACTTTACCCTGAGCAAAGGCGATAACCGCAAATGCCCCAAATATAGAAGCAAAAGCGCCGCCCGACAAGCCATCCAGCCCGTCAATAATCCCCCCCGACCAGCAAGCAATCATAACGATCATGAATAATGGAACGTAAAAAATACCAATGGCAACCGGACCAAGCAAAGGAATGCTGATAATATCCCACCCCAGTTTGGCATAAAACCACCACCCGCCCGCCAACCCTAATAGCGCCACGATTAAAAGACGTTTTTTAAACGACAATCCCCCGCCAATATAACTGCCAAGGCTAGAGACTACCAAAATATCATCTAAAAGCCCCACCAGTGAAGCCACAATCAAGGTAAATAACGGCAACCAGGTTTGGCTTCGGGACAAAAAATTAAAATTTTCTAACCAGGTGTTGGGAAATAATAAAGAAAGGATATAAAAAAGAAATACTACTGCCACCACGGTTAAAAAAATCAACAACCCCCCCATACGTGGCACCTTGGTTTCACGTTCTTTATGTAAAGCATTAAATATTACAGCGTCTTCACCACTAATGGCCTTGACCCTGGCGCTTTTTTTCCAAAGTTTATGTTTATACAAAAAATTAATTAGCAGTGGGCACCACAAAATCGCCACCAACGAAGCAATGGCCGAAATTCCCAAAACTTTAATGACGTTAAAAGTTATAAGAGTCATATTCTAGTATTTATTATCTTTAGCATATCCCCAAACCGATCAGACGACCCTAGTACAATACTGATAATATAATCTGCGCTATTGGATATTTTTTGTATTGCCATAAAACACCCTTTGGCGTCATTGGTAAATCCGGTTTTTCCGCCAATAATATTATCCTGCCCCAACAGTTCGTTGGTATTTGTAAGTTTATGGTGAAACGTACCATCAGGTAAATATAAGTCATAATACTTTAAACCCACGATTTTCCCAAATAAAGCGTAATACTTAAATATATACTGAGTCAGTGCGACTAAATCCGTAACCGTAGAATACGACCCCGAATCCAGCCCCGCCACATCGGCAAAATGCGTATTGACCAGTCCCATACTTTGTGCCTGCACATTCATGGCCACCACAAAGTTGTCCACGCCCATCACTTGCGCCAAAGCATATGCCGCTCGATTAGAAGACTCCATTAACATAACGTGTAATAAATTTTCAACCGTCAGTACTTGGCCTAATTTTAAATCCCCCTGCTCGCCTTTTTGCGCCATGGCTTGTGCGCCTATGGTAACTCTCTCTGACAAATTATAATTTCTAAAAACGACTATCGTAGTCATCAGTTTAGTCAGACTGGCAATGGGTAATTTTTCCTGTGGGTTTCTTTGGAATAATATTTTTGGCGCCGTATCACTGCCATCTGCAGAATTTATTTGTACTGACATTGCGGCTTGCGCGTAAATGGTTGTATCGGGTTTTGGCGCCGGCGCGTGGTTGTTGGTATCAACCTTTGCCGAGGGCAACGTTTGCAAAGCCGCAGAATCTCCGGCATCTGCCGCCGCATTAACGCTGGTAATCGGCTCTGCTAGGCTTGCCGGAAAAACGGTATCAACGCTTAGTACCCCCACGGAAATCCGGATCAGGCTATTGGCAAACCATTGCATGCCAAAAAAAACTGTCGTCGCCAAAAACACAAACATCACCGACAATAAAAAAATTTGCAACACTTTTTGAAACATCACTTAGATTTTTTTATTTTCTTAGTTACTTTTTTGAGAACTTTTTTAATTTTTGGTTTGTGGTTTTGATTTTTGATATTTGGTTTTTGGTTTATCGAAATATGTAACTCCTGCAGTTGCTTTGGATAAATTTCACTGGGCGCGTTCATCATTAAGTCGCGTCCATCGCCGGTTTTAGGAAAGGCAATCACTTCGCGAATATTGGGTTCACCGAGTAATAAGGCTACAAAACGATCTAACCCAAACCCTATGCCTCCATGCTGGGGAGCGCCGTACGTGTAAGCCTGAATCATGTGACCGAACTTTTCCATAATTTCTTGCTTGTCATATCCCATAATTTCAAACACCTTCGTGATGGCTTGTGGATTGTTGTTACGAATCCCGCCGCTGCCCAGCTCCCAGCCATTCATAGCAATGTCGTATTGGTTAGCCACAATCTGGCCGATATTTTTTTGGTGCATCAAGTCATCCATAAATTCGGGCTTGGGCGCCGAAAAAGGATTGTGCACAAACGTCCATTCAGATTTTTTCATGCTAACCGCCGGATCATTTTTTTCAAAATAGGGAAAATCGACAATCCAGCAGAACGCCAAGAGATTTAAATCACTTTTATCCTCCCGCAAATCCGGCTTGTCAGATCCATATTTTTCCATGGCCTCTTTATAAGCAATGCGGGGAAATGGAATCTGCTGAATTTTTTTCTCAGGAAAAACCGTTTTGACCAATTGGATCAACAGCCGTTCAAACAAATCCAGAAAGTCGTCGCGTTCAATAAAACTCATTTCCATATCCAATTGTGTGTGTTCGGGTTGGCGATCCCCCCGCAAATCTTCGTCGCGCATGGCACGGGCAATTTGAAAGTAGCGCTCAAGCCCCGCCACCATCAACAATTGTTTGTACTGCTGGGGGCTTTGGGGCAAGGCATAGAACTGTCCAGCGTGCAGACGGCTTGGCACCACAAAGTCGCGCGCGCCTTCAGGGGTGGATTTGGTCAGCATCGGCGTTTCAATTTCCGCAAACCCCTCCTGGTTTAAAAAATTTCGCATAAACAAAGCAACCTTGTGTCGCATAATAAGATTGTGTTTCATTCTTTCCCGGCGTAAATCCAAATAGCGGTATTTCATCCTCAGCTCTTCACTTAATTCCATACCATCAGTATCAATAGAAATTGGCAGAGTTTCCGCTTTTGACAGCACTTTTAATTCTTCCACCGACATTTCCACTTTTCCGGTTTCAATATTGGCGTTTACCATTTTTTCGGGCCGAGCCACAATTTGCCCGACCAGCTCCACCACCCATTCGGTTCGCAATTCTTGCGAGGCCTCGTAAGCCTGAGCATTTGAAGGCACAAACACACACTGCAAAATCCCACTGCGGTCGCGCAGATCAATAAACAAAATCTTCCCATGAGCTCTTCTCACATTCACCCACCCCGCCACTTTTACCTTCTCCCCCACATGTTTTGCCGTTTCACTTATTAAAAATCGATGCATAGATTTTAGAAGTTAAAGCTTTTATTTTTTGAAAAATTTAAACGTAGACACCATTTGATTGTAGATTTTTTCCATTTCGGAGTAATTCTTACTCAGCATTTTTGGATCATTCTTATAGTCACATACTTCCGGACCCTCTATACTATATATCGGCTCCTTCGATGGATTAAACGACTCGAAATTTGTTTGCGTAAATATTTCATTCGTCAACAAAACCATGCAGTAATTTTTTTGAACTTTTATCGCAGAGTAACTGCCGCCTGGTAAAATGATATTTTCTTTATTTTTGGAATAATAATCATCCGGCAGATCTTGACTGGTTTTATAATAATGAATAAAAATCCTATTATTAAAATTAACCTCTCCTTTGCTAGTTTCCATGGGTTCGGGCCATGCGGCAGGATATTGTACTTCAAACCCATATTCAGTATTGGTATTTTTGTACGTTTTCCAATCAGCGACTTGGCCAATAGCATGAAATTGAATACTCTGTAATACCTTTAAAACCACTCCCCTATTTGTGCTAGCTGGAATATTAGCTCCTGCAATCACCCCAACTGTTACTGTTGGACTTAGGGTTTTATAAATCAAAGACCAATTTTCTCCTATTGACCCAACATCCATAGGACCATAATGGCAAACATCAAAAACTTCACCGCTTATAGTAATTTTACCCATATCTTCGGGGTCACAAGCACCACCCAATCCGTTCCAGGCAATACTAATACCGCCCTCTTTTCCCGAAAGCGCCACTCCATATTCACCGTTTGTCTTGACCATCCAATGAGGTGGCAGAGGAATAGAAAAATAATTATTACTACTGGTATATGTTTTCCAAATTGCGGTATCATTACTAGCCAAAACTTGTTCTGGTGGATAATTTTGTGATGACGACTGATTAGCTGGCACTTGATAATTCTGCACCTGATGCCCGTTTCCCTTTTTATAAAAAAAGAAATAATAAACCGCGCCATACGCAATCGCGCCGATTATGACGTAGAGCAAAATCCATTTCCACAAGGATTTTTTACCGTAGTTATATTCCATTGATTTTCCTATTATTTGATGCGTTTAGTTTTTCGGCTAACTCAAAAAACTGTTTTCTCATTTGCGTTTTTCTTTCGGTAGACATTTCGCTAAGAATCCTTTTGTGAATTTTACCAGCCAATTCCGGCGTAAAACGTATCCCTCGCTCATTCAACTCCCGCATTGACATCTTAGAATGATCCATGCTATTTTAGTTTTATTTTTACAAATTTTCTTTTGCCGGCTTGAATAACGGTTCCATCTTCTAATTGCAATTCCTGGCGCCAATCCTCAACCAAAGATTGCTTCGCTTCGCTCGCAATGACGGTGATGGCTTTGCCTTCCACCAACCTCTTAGCGTCATTTTTTGATTCGGCCAGACCGCTGTCAAATAATAAATCTAGCACCGGGTACATTGGTTTATCCGTTTCAAACACCGGCAAGTCCGTCGGCACTTTTTTATTCCTAAAAACCGAATCAAATTCTTCTTCCGCTTTTTGCGCTTCCCTTTCCCCATGATATATTTTTACAATTTCCTTGGCTAGCAGTGCTTTCTGGTCGCGCGGGTTTGGGATTTTTTTTATTTCTTCAATTTTATCCAATGACACACGAGTTACTAATGTAAAATACTTTATAATAAATTCGTCTTTAAGCGACATGACTTTTCCAAACATGTCATTAGAGCTGTCAAACAAATTTATGGTATTACCCCAACTGGAACTCATTTTGCGACCATCAAGTCCTTCGATTAGGGGATTGGTCATAATATCTTGCGGTTCTTGTTTGTAGTATTTTTGCAAATCACGTCCGGCCAGCAAATTAAAGCGCTGATCGGTTCCACCCAATTCAACGTCAGCTTTGACTGCCACCGAATCATAGCCTTGCATTAGGGGATATAGCATTTCTAGGTTCGAAACTCTTTTACCAGCCTCCAATCTCTTAGCAATGACTTCTCTTGCCGCAAACTCGTGAAGCCCGAATATATTTGCCATTCTGGCAATTTCCAAAAATCCCAGCTTTTTGAGCCACTGCGAATTATATTTTATCTCGCACTTTTTTATATCCAAAATTTTTCCCGCCTGTGCCACGTAGGTTTTCATATTCTGTTTGATGGCTTTTGCATCCAACATCGGCCGTTCACTCTCTTTGTCTGATGTATCGCCAATGACTCCGGTAAAATCTCCTATAATCAAAACCACCTGATGCCCAAGGTTTTGAAAATCGCGCAATTTCAACAACGGAATAGCACGTCCCAAGTGAATATTGGGGCCAGTAGGGTCAATTCCCAGTTTAACACGCAAAACCTTCCCAGACTTGAGTTTTTTTTCCAGATTTACCTTATCAATCACCTCTTCTACTCCTCTGGTCAAAACCTCTTCAATTTTTTGTTGGTCAATATTTATCATGTTTTTTTATTGCCCAGGCTAGTGAGCCGCGAACACATGTCGCAACATGTGTTCGCGCAAAGCGTCGCAGGCGACAAAGGGTTTAATACCCCGCGCGTTAGCGCGGTTCCCTTGGGCGCGCCTTTGTGTGCGCTGTGGGTCGGAGGCTTTGCCCTGGGGTTTAATACCCTTTATTATAACTACTTTTGGGAAATATAAAAATAGTTGACATTTATTTAATAAATAGTAATATAAATATACAGGCTGTTTGATGGTGATATGGGATTTACCAGAATAGCCGACAGAAGTTCTTTCCTAGGAAAGGTTGCCAAGATGCAACACGAAAGCTTAACAGTTTCGTTGTGCCCAGAGTGCAAACTAAGGCCAAAACCCACCAACGACTTGCGCTACTGCTCAGTCTGCAGTTCGCAGATTGAAGCCAAGAGGCGGTCAGCCTCAAAAACTCAACGCAATATGGCCGGACGCAGCCGACGTGTCATCAAAAAAAATGTTAATGTGCGCTGAAATTTTGGCGGCGGATTTTCAAAAATCCGCCGCTTTTTATTTAAAACTTGTCCGAAAGTTTATAAATATCCCCAGCTCCCATAATAACCAACACTTCTCCGTTTTTGATATTTTCTTTGACAAATTTTTCTGCATCGGTTAGCGACATGTACTTCACATTTTTTTTGCTGACCTGTCCTGAGCCGGGCCGAAGGATTTTTTCTACCAAAATCTCTGAACTCACCTTGGCGTTGATATTTTTTTCTTCCCGACCGGCTACGTCGTAGATATCGGTGATAATAATTTGGTCAATGGGGATTTTTTTAAACAACGCCACAAAATCTTTCAACAGATAAAACGTGCGTTGGTACTGGTGGGGCTGAAAAATACACCAGATTTTCTTTTTAGGATATTTTTCGCGAGCCGCAGTTAAGGTAGCCAAAATTTCCGTTGGGTGATGGGCGTAATCGTTGACGACGATTATTTTTTTGCCATTAGCGATTCCATCTTTAATTTCAAACCTTCGCCACGTTCCCTTAAATTCAGATAGTGCTTTGAAAGTTAATGAATCTTTAATGTTTAAAATTCGCGCGACTGCCAAAACTGCCAAGGCATTGGAGATATTATGTTTTCCGGGAACTTTCAGAATCTTTTTTAAACGTAGCGCTTCTTTATTTTTTGTTGAAAAATAGTTTACCGAAAACCCGCCATCGTCATTGCGAGCCCGCAGGAGTGGCAATCTAGAGCTTTGGGCTACCCATCCTGGATTACCACGTCGCTTCGCTCCTCGTAATAACGAAAACGAATCCGCAATTTTTACCAAATTCTTATCTTCTTTATTGGCCACCAAAAATCCATTGGCTGGCAGTCGCATAATAAACTTTTTAAATTCTTTGATAACATTGGCGAAGGTTTTAAAATAATCCAGGTGCTCTTTATCAATGTTGGTGATAACCGCGATGCTGGGGCTGTATTCCAAAAACGACCCGTCATATTCACAGGCCTCAATTACTAAATATTTTGAAGCGCCCATCCAGAAATTTGAATTATTAAATTCCTTTAATTTCGTACCCACAATCACCGTCGGGTCAATCCCCGCTTTTATCAACACCAGAGCCAGCATAGCAGTTGTCGTGCTTTTGCCATGGCTCCCCGAAACCGCAATCGTTTTATAGTCCCGCGTAAGCTCGCCTAGGGCTTGTGGATAAGACTTAAGCTCAATGCCCAGTCTTTGCGCCTCTTGGTATTCCGGGTTGTCTGGCTTGACCGCAGGGCTGTAAATAACCCTATCCGTACCCGCATTAACGTGCTTTGCGCTATTGCCAATAACAACGTCGATCCCCTTCTTTACCAACGCATCCGTCAATTCCGACTGCGCCAAATCCGAGCCTGAAATTTCATGCCCTTTTTGCAAATAGTATTGTGCCAACGCCGATACTCCTATACCCCCAATGCCAATAAAATGAATCCGCATATTTGTGATATTTTTAATCTTAACTTTTTCCAACCCCAAAATAATAATATAACATTATATATAATGTTATAGCGTCCGGATGAACGCTAAAAACTTTTTTCCATAAGGCGACAACGTGTGACCCACGGATCTGCCGATGTATTTTTTGTCCACCAATCCAACACGGGATAATTTTTGGGTATGCACGGCAACTACTTGAAAATCACAATCCAAATTTCCTGCAATACCTTCAACTGTAATATTGGGAATCTGAGAAATCAAATTCAAAATATCAATCCTGCGATGATTGGCTACTCCTTTAAAATATTTTTCCAAATCTCTGCCGTTTTTCATAACGTAAATCTTATATATTACCCCTTTATTTTTGTAGTCCTACTTTCTTTGCCCATCTGCGCAATCTTACTATAACATTATATATAATGTTATAGTATCTTAACCGAAGAAGTAAATACCCAGCTATAGGCATCACATCCAGAAACAGTACTAAAGTCGTAGGCGGTTTGGCTAGATTTTTCTGCGAAAACTGCAAAAGGTTGGCAAATCCGTCAAGACTTGGAGTGCTGTTTCTGGATGTGATGTCTATAAGCGAGCGGATGGCTTTCGACAACAATGTAACGCGGTCCCTGCCTAGTCAATTCGCTTTCCATCACTTCAATCGATTCGGCGGTAAAGGTTAATTCTATCTGCTCACCGACTTCCGGGCGTTCTTCGGGTTCAATCTGGCGCCATTCCCATTCTTTGATCCGAGCCAGTGTGATATGTGGAGTGAATACATTTTTATCCAATTTAAATTTTACCGATTCAAATAACGACTGCTCTAAATCTTTTTTCAAGGCTGATAATTCTTCCGATGCTTGTCCGCCCGCCCAAATATATCTTGGCGGAATTTTATCAACTGGCCCGTAAGCCACTTTATTCAAACCAACATTAAACGAATCATGACGCTCCGCCACCTCTTTTACTACCCTGCAAACTTCGGCCAATTCTTCGTCCACAATATCACCCAAAAACACCATAGTAATATGCAAATTTTCAGCCATCGTCCAGCGAGCCGGCACACTCGCCCACGTTTTTTCATACCCCGCCAATCTTTTTTTAATATCGCCCGGTAAATTGATAGCAATAAAAATTCTGTGGCGTTTTTCCATAAGACCTCTTGCAAAATAAGGCTTCGTACGAAAATACAGACTTTGCGGGCAAAGCAGGCGATAGAATTTTTTATCGTAGCCTTACGCTACGGGAAAAAATTATTGCGCCTGGTTTGTCCAAAGGCTTTATTTGCAGTAAAGCCTAATTTTGCAGGAGGTCTATATATTTAGATTATCAGAAAATTGAGTTATTTTCACTATTGACTCTTGATTATTTTATGTTAAAGTAAGGGGTAGTGATAAAGAACCTTCTTTTTTAAGGAGTAAACCCATGTCCTTTGAAATTGGCACCCTTGTTGTGGGCAAAGAAACTTATCTGCCAGAAATCTACGTGGGCAAGATAGTAGAGGTTTTCCCCAAGAGACTTAAGTATAAGAAACGTTTCAAGGTGCAAATCTTTTCGGTGAAACCAGAGCCAGGCTACTGTCTGATATTCGAAGAAGTAGAATTACAGTATCTCCAACCACCCGACGCATCGGATGTCCACAAAATTCTGGTACGCCTTGTTGTTGGCTTGACCGATGAAATCTTAAAGCTTGAAGAAAGAATTGCCAATAGCGCAAAGCAATCTTCTTAGGCGATACAGGTCCTAACGCCCATTAGGACTTTTTTCTTATACAAAAAATGGTAAGATGCATGTGATGAACCAAGAAATTACACAAATATTTAATGAGATGGCTCGGCTTTTGGAGATTAAGGGAGATTCGGTGTTTCGAATTCAGGGCTACAAAAATGCGGGGCGGGTTTTGGGGCATTTGGAAAAAGAAGTGGCGGAGATATATAAAGAAGGTGGATTAAAAGCTATAAAGGCTATTCCGGGAATTGGGGAAAGATCGGCAAAGCGGATTGAGGAATATGTAAAATCGGCCGCGCGCGCGAACGCGCGCGGCGACGTAGCCGTCGGAAAAATTAAAGACTACGAAAAATTAAAAGAAGAAACGGCGATCCGCCAGATTATTACCCATTTTTTCCAATCCAAGGGGTTGAGCTTGCAAGAATTGAAAGAAAATGCTAAAAAAAGAAAAATAATCTATTCAAGATTCACCAAACCCGCCAAGCAACTTTTAGAGTTAGCCGGATCCGTTGAGGATTCTAAAAAAGCTATTGATACTGTGGCCGCTTGGGCAACTAGCCGAAAGCTAGACTACACCATCGAAACCGTTTTTAAAAAGTGGCTGGAACTGGACAAATTAAAACCCAAAGAAAAAGTCAAAAAACCGTTTTACCTTGGGGACCCGATGATTTATAACGAAGCCCGCAAAAAGTGGTACGTGATTAAAAATGGCGAGTGGCTGGAATACGCGGATAAAGAATCACGCATTGAATGGAGGACCATTCAATAAAATTAACCTAATTATACTAATTAACCTAATTGACCTAATCAAATCCTAATGAAAAAATGCCCAATGACAAAAACGTATTTAGTCATTCACTTAATTGGGCATTATTTAGAATAATTAGAGCCATTAGAATAATTAGAATAATTCACGCAAATGTTGACTCACACCGACTTAAAGAAAGGCACACAATTTATTTTTGAAGGTCAGCCATGGGAAGTGGTTGACGCTCTTTTGGTTAAAATGGCACAAAGGCGTCCCGTTGTTCAAACCAAAATGAAGAACTTAATTGACGGAAGATTTCAAGAAAAAAACTTCCAGCAGGGCGACGTATTTGACGAAGCTGGTTTAGAAAAAATTAACATTAAATTTTTATACCAAAGCAAAGGCCAGTATTTTTTCTGCGAACAAAACGACCCGTCAAAACGCTTTTCATTTGACGAAGAAAAATTAGGCAGGCAGGCTAAATTTTTCAAACCCAATTCATTGGTAGAAGGAATTTTGTTTAACGAAAAAATCATCACGGTGGTGGCTCCGATTAAAGTGGCGCTCAAAGTCAAAGAAGCCGCGCCGGGAGTCAAGGGTGACCGCGCCCAAGGCGGAACCAAAGAAGCCGTTTTGGAAAGCGGAGCCGTAATCCAAGTCCCCTTGTTTATTGAAGAAGGCGACGTAATTGAAATTAACACCGAGTTGGAAGAATATGTGAAGCGGGCGAGTGAGTAGCGTCATGGAACATGAAACAGAAAACATGGAACAGAAAAATCCGCTTCGGCGGATTTTTTGTACAAAAAAAGACCCGACGAAAGTTAGTGCGGGTCGGATTTGTTAAAAACCTTCAATACTTTGAATTACGAAATGCTTTCGCAAGATTTTTTTCAAATTTGCGGGCGAA
>CAZYSZ010000023.1:0-11017 GCA_964650025.1 uncultured Candidatus Saccharibacteria bacterium
CACATATTTGACATGACTTGAAGAATAATTATAAAATCAAATAAAAAAGGCGACTCCAATTTACTCATGACACCATAAGTGTAATCAGCAAATGAGTGTCGCTAATAAAAGTATGAAAAAAATTATTATTGGCGGTATCGTAGTGTTGGTTTTAGTTATCGGAGGTTGGTTTTTATTAAGCAAAAACACTCAAGCGCCAGTAACGCAAAATAATCAGCAAACAAATCAAGCTCCACCAGAAAATACTGGAACTCTTCCAACATCCATATCTCCAACCTCTACAAATCCTTCAACCCAAAATACTGCTGACGCCAGCATAAAAGTAGAAGTTGCCACTTCAAAAACGTACGACGTCACATATAAAGAGTCAGGATATTCGCCATCAACACTCACGATAAAAGCAGGTGATACTGTTACTTTTAAAAATCAAGGGCCTGGCGGAATGTGGACGGCCTCGGGCATGCATCCATCGCACACCGTATATAGTGGCACCACTCTGCAACAACATTGCCCAGACAGTGCTAATAACTCTTTTGATGAATGCCAAAGCGTTGGGACTGGTCAATCGTGGTCATTTACTTTTACCAAAACCGGAACCTGGGGATACCATAACCATGTAAATGCTTCGCAGTTTGGGAAAATTATTGTTGAGTAGGAATAGCACTTTCCTGTAAAATTTTTACGTAAAGTTGGTGCTGTTTGAAACAATATTTTTAAAGTCATTACAACGCGTCAACAAAAGTAATTTTATCCATTCTAGGATTACCACAGCCGTATAGTGTAAAAGAAAAACGTTTTTCTTTTACACTATACGGCTGTGCGATTACTCAATGAGGTATTTTTGAAAAGCGCATTTTTCTTTGCGTAAAGCTTGACATGGTAAAAATAAAAAGTTATTATTTGGTTAGGGTTTTAGGGGCTTAAATTATTCCATAATCCACAAAAGGAGGATTAACATGATTTCGTACTTTGAAAATGATCTCGAAGTTAAAAACTTCAACGGCGTTTCGGTCATAACATTTCTCGCTCATAATCAATTTGATTTTGATCATGTCGGCCAAACCGGAAAAGAACTTTGTTCTTTATTGCGCGGGTTTTTCGACAAAAAAATGGTGCTTGATTGGAGCAACATTTCCCATATTTGCGCGGCGGGGTTTTGGGAATTACTTTGAATTACGAAATGCTTTCGCAAGATTTTTTTCAAATTTGCGGGCGAAAAGGTGATAGAATTTTCAGGCGTAGCCAAGGGCTACGCATGAAAATTATGGCACCTTTGCAGTCCAAATTTGGAAAAAAGATGCGAAAAGTCTTCTCAAACGAGCATTTCGTAATTCAAAGGAATTAGTAACTTTTGACAGGCTGGTGAGGAGGTTGGGTGGTAAACTGGTCATGTGCAACATGCGCAGTTCCATCCAAAAGATTTTTGAAGATTTGCGCCTGCACACCGTCATTAAGATCACAAGAACCTTACAAGAAGCGACTACTTCTTTTTAATCACCGTATTACACGAACCCTATAAGCAATGCTTGTAGGGTTTTTATTGTATCAACGGCAAGCAGGGTTTACATTCTGTAATTTTTAGTATACAATAGCACCTATGAACAAAATTAAAAACATCGCCATCATCGCTCACGTGGATCACGGCAAGACTACTTTAGTTGACGCGCTTTTGCGTCAGTCACATACGCATATGAAAAAGGAAGTGGCCGAGCAGGAAATGATCATGGATTCTAATGAATTAGAACGAGAACGGGGAATTACCATTTTTTCTAAAAACGCTTCGGTGCAATATTTGGACACTAAAATCAACATTATTGACACGCCCGGCCACGCCGATTTTGGCGGAGAAGTAGAACGTGTGCTTAACATGGCCGACGGCTGTTTACTTTTGATAGATGCCAAAGAAGGTCCGATGCCTCAAACCCGTTTTGTGCTAAAACACGCGCTGGCCATGGGGCACAAAATTATTGTGGTTATCAACAAAATTGACAAAGACGGCGTGCGTCCGCAGTGGGCACTGGAAGCTACGCTGGAATTATTTTTGGAATTGGGAGCCGGCGACCACTCATTGGATTTTCCGGTCATTTACGCATCGGGTCGGGATGGATTAGCTGGATTAGAACCAGATTTGTCAAAAATGACCGACATCACTCCAATCTTTGATGCAATCATTCAACACATTCCCGCGCCAATTGTAGACGTTGCAAAGCCTTTACAAATGTTAATTACCTCTATTGCTCCTGATAACTTTAAGGGCAGATTAGCTATTGGCAGAATTTACAACGGAACTTTAAAAGCTGGGCAAGAAGTCATGCACATTAGTCGCGAAGGCGTTGCTAAACAATATCGCTTGGTTTCGTTGATGACCTTTGCTGGACTGGGAAAAATTGAGGCACAGGAAGTAGAAGCCGGAGACATTGCCGCCATCGCAGGAATTGGTGATATTACCATTGGAGAAACCATTGCCGACCCGGAAAACTTTAGCGCTTTGCCGTTAATAAACATTGAAGAGCCGACGATTAAAATGACATTCATGATTAACGACTCGCCGTTTGCTGGCAAAGAAGGCAAGTTTTGCACTTCACGTCAAATCAGGGCACGGCTTTTTACAGAATTAGAAACTGACGTAGCTTTAAAAGTAGAGGACGCTGGTGCGAACTGGATTGTTTCGGGTCGGGGAGAATTACATTTGGCGATTTTAATTGAACGAATGCGCCGGGAAGGTTATGAATTTGCGGTATCACGCCCTCAGGTGATTTTAAAAAAGATTGATGGCAAAACCCTGACGCCTTATGAAAAAGTCTTTATTGAAACGCCCGAACTTTACCAAGGCGCCGTGATGCAAAAAATGGGCTTGCGAAAAGGAGAAGTCAAAGAGATGCGCACCCACAACGGCATCGCGTTTTTAGAATTTATTATTCCAACCAAAGGGCTGTTTGGATATCGCAGTGAATTTTTAACCGACACCAAGGGTTTGGGAATTATCAACACGACATTTTTTCAATACCTGCCCGACCCAGGGAATTGGAAAGAAAGATCTAATGGATCGTTGGTAGCGTCAGAAACTGGCGACACCAATTACTACGGACTTATTAACGTGCAGGACCGCGGTACACTGTTTTTGGATCACGCGGTGCCGATTTATGCCGGACAGGTGGTGGGACAAAATTCGCGCAGTGAAGATATCCGGGTTAATGTCTGCAAAGAAAAGCAACTGTCTAACATGCGATCAAAGGGCGAAGGCAGTGATGAACATTTTAACAAACCAAAAGCTATGGGCCTGGAAGATGCACTGGAATATATTGGCGACGACGAACTGGTGGAAGTGACGCCAAAAAATGTCCGTATTAGAAAGCTATATTTGACCGAATTAGCCGAAAAACAGGCTAAGCGCGAACAAAAAGAAGAAAAATAACCCAAGGCTCTTTTAAAAGAAAGGGGGGATGCCGTGAGTATTTTGCAATGGCTGGGTCGGTTGGTGTGGAGAAAAAAACCGGTGGATCGAGAGAAAACCACCAAACACTTTCAGGCATTTAAGGATTTTTACCAAAAAGAAAATGAGGAACTAGGGGACTATGATCCCCCCAAAAACTTTTTAGTAAAATATATTGCCACGACTAAAAAGTCTCCGTTCGTTGGAGACGAAGATCTTGCAGAAGCCAAAAAGTTTTGGCGTGAAGCGGGAGCAAAAGATGATTTTGCTTAATCGCTGGGAGGCACTACCGCCTCCCCTTTTTTTTACGAAAGGAGTATAATGAAGAAAAACTAATCGAGGGACTAGCTTCTAGCGACTAGGGATCAGGGAAAATTAAAACCCTAGACGCTAGTACCTAGTACCTAGACCCTAAAATGATGACCATCGTAAATTTTTTAGCGGAGCTTTGGGGATTTTCAATAGTTATCATTTGTTTTGCGTTATTGATAAAACCTAAAAATATAGAATGCCTGCTTGCTTTAGTGGAGGATAGTGCTACGTTATTTTTACTAGGGCTCATTAACGTTATTTTGGGTGTTGCGTTGGTGTTGTCATATAACGTTTGGGAGTTAAACTGGGAAGTGATTATTACGATTGTTGGCTGGCTGGTCTTGCTACGAGGAGTTATCATTTTATTCTTCCCTGAATTTATACACGCCGTGGTGGCAAAAGTAAAAACCCAGTACCTAAATATACTCCCCATGGTTTTGGTTGTCGGAGTTTTACTGGGCTGCGCGTTAGTATATTTGGGACTTACGATGTAAAAATCCTAGTTTCTAAATCCTAATTCTTAACAAAAGTTTCAATTTCTAATTTCACAATTTGGGATTTGGTTAGAAATTAGGTATTAGAAATTAGAAATTTACAATTTTATGATACATAAAATTGTTTTAGGTGGTGGCTGTTTTTGGTGCACCGAAGCCGTTTTTAAGATGCTAAAGGGCGTGGTTTCGGTCCAGCCAGGGTATTCGGGTGGAAATATTAAAAACCCAACCTACGAGCAAATTTGCAACGGTGACACGGGCCATGCCGAAGTCATAAAAATAGAATACGACAGCGCGCAAATTACGCTGAAAACTTTACTGACGATATTTTTCGCTACCCACGACCCGACGACAAAAGACCGTCAGGGGAATGACGTCGGCACGCAATACAGAAGCATCATATTATGCGACAGTCCGGAGCAGATGGAAATTTCTACAAAATTTATCAAAGCACTCAATGAATCTAGTGAAAAAGGCGCGCCAATTACCACCGAAGTAAATAAGCTCGACGTATTTTACCCCGCCGAAGACTACCACAAAAACTATTACGAAAATAATAAAAACCAAGGTTACTGCCAGGTAGTAATAAATCCGAAATTAAAAAAAGTACAAAAAGAGTTTGCAGAATTATTGAAAAAGTAATAGGCGATCCCAATCTACGAATGCATCCGAATGCCCCGAATACGTAAAGTGTTCGTCATTGCGAGGAGTGTCCAAAGGACGCGACGCGGCAATCTAACTTTATTATGCGACAAAAGTCAAAAATTTAGGCTTTTTTGTTTGACTACTTGACAAGATTCAATATAAGTAGTATACTAAAAAAGTAGGATAAGCCCTACAAAACAGCACTTTTCACGGGAAATCACGTTGATTTCCCATAAAGCACCTCCTCGCGTTATGTGAGGATCGAGTCGGACTAAATTCCGATAAGGAGTATATTATGTTCGGATTCATGTTGGCCTGCGTTCTGTTTCTTCCGAGAAGGATTCTTTTGAAGCGATCCATCAAACAGGTTGCTTTCGAAGCGACCCGGAGTAGTCTGGGCTTTCAAAGCATCGGACACTACGGGGTCGCGTTATGGCCATCCTCTCCAAGAAATGTTGCGCGAGATCTCTGGGAGGTAAGAACGCATATTTCCGTGCGTACCAATGTAATTAGTGAAAGGGAATTGAAGAGGGAGAGTGGGCTCAAGTTGATATATGCCCCACAAGGAAAAACCCCGAAGATAATATCTGAAGGGTATTTGGGCGACAAATGCATACAGCATTTGTCGCAAACCGCGAAGTTTGCGGAACGTGTTCACGGGGGACAGTTCCGCGCAGGGGGCAAAAAAACACCTTACGTCACTCACCCCTTCGCGGTGGCGGCTATGATTGCCGGATCAGCTTGTACGGAAACGGTCTGTGCGGCGATGCTCCACGATGTCATGGAAGACTGCGGAGTCAAGGATCAGCAGATTCTTGATCTTTATCCGGCGAATGACGAATGGGGCCAGCGCGTGTTGGCCATCGTGAAAGAGGTTACGGATCCCGAGGGGATTCCGTACAACGAAAAAAAGAGTCGCCAGATTGCTATGATGGCATCTGGTTACTCCGAAGAAGCGGCACTTCTGAAAGCCGCTGACCAGACCTGCAACATGCAGGACTTGGTTGCCACTCCTCCCAACTGGGGGAAGGGCGAAGAGGAGGCGTACATTGTCTCCATGAAAAAACTAGTTGACGCCCGACCGAGCATCAACCCGAACATCAGAAAGATGTTCGACCAGGCCTACGAAGCGGCCTGCAAATTCTACGACATGAAGTCGTAGATAGGAAAGGTTAGAATTTTATTTTAGCCAGGCCCCACAAGGATTGTGGGGCTGTTTTTTTGTTTAAAATTTATTTATAATAAAAGCGTATCGTATTCTATATTTCTATTTTCTACTTTCTATTTTCTAAACTTATGGACGAAGAAACGCTAAAACAAAAACTCACGCCCGAGCAATACAAAGTCTTGCGCCAGAAGGGGACTGAGCGGCCGTTTACTGGTAAATATGTGCATCGAACCGCAGATGGCGACTACGTTTGTATGGTTTGCGAAAATCCGTTATTTACTTCGGACGCCCAGTTTGATTCGGGTACTGGGTGGCCGAGTTTTGATAAGGCGATTGAAGGTTCTATTAAATACCAAGACGACCTGCCTGCGCCACGACCGGATATTTACTTTGTATATGTTCTACAATGCAATAACGATGCAATGTATATCGGTCAAACTCAAAATTTATCAGAGAGATGGAAAATGCATTGTAGCGGGGATGGAGCCGAATATACAAAAAGATATCAACCCAAATATATTCTTCACTATGAAGAATATGGAAGCAGAGAGGAAGTCGTGGAAAGGGAAAAATGGCTAAAAACAGGGTTTGGTCGAAAATGGCTAGAACGAGAAATTAAATCTGGTCGGGCGCGGCAGGCAGGCCACGGTGCCACCGAAATTGTTTGCGCAAAATGTAATTCTCATTTGGGTCACGTGTTTGACGACGGGCCAACGGCAACCGGCAAGCGTTATTGCATAAATTCGGTGTGTTTAGATTTAAAAGCTAAAACATAATGTCGCTTGTTTTCAATATTATTTTTTTAATTTTCTCCCTCGTCTGGTTTACTGTTTTTACCTACGTTTTTGTTTCGTGCCTTTTTAAAATGCTGTTGCCGTTTTTGTTCGGGGGTGCGCCGTACGTTGCCAGCGGTGACCAACAGATTAGCACCATGATATCACTGACAGATATAAAACCCGGCGAAAAAGTATTGGATTTGGGTGCGGGCGATGGGCGAATTGTCATAGCCTTGGCAAAAAATGGAATTGAAAGCCACGGCTACGAAATAAATCCGGTGCTGGTTTGGCGGGGCCAGAAAAAAATAAAAGCTTTGGGATTGCAAAACAAGGCTTTTATGCACGCGGGAAATTTTTGGAATAAAAACCTATCTGGCTTTGACGTCATCATTATTTACGGCATTTCATTTGCGATGGCAGGATTAGAAAGAAAGTTAAAAAAAGAGTTAAAACCGGGTGCGCGCGTTGTTTGCAATTACTTTCATTTTCCCACTTGGCGGCCGTTGAAAAAAGAGGGCACTGTTTACCTTTATCAACAAACCTTGTAAAAAATGTAAAAATGGTTATCATGTAGTTTGGGTGGAGTTGCGTTCTAAACCAAAAAGCAGATGTTCTGGAAAGTCCAGGTTAGTAACATATCTTCGGTTTAATGTGTGTAAAGCACAGCGACTCCACCCTTTTGCACTTTCAAAACTACTCAAACAGAGTTGTAGCTCACGGTTTAAGAGCGCACTTTGAAGTCATATTTTTGGCACTGGTGACTCCGCTTCAAAGATGAGGTGTCGGGTTCAATTCCCACCAGTTCTGTTTGAGTAATTTATAACTTCAACCCGAAACATCTCGGGTTTTTTTGCCCTGAGTTTATTGAACGGGTTTAGCAATCCTTGACAACGATTGCTAATTTGCTAAGATGGGAGTATGTTAACCGATCGCCAAGAATTAATTTTACATTCACTGATTAAAGAATATTTGGACAGCGCCGAACCTATCAGTTCCGACCTCTTAAAAAAACGGGTGCGTTTGGATGTTTCGCCCGCCACGATTAGAAATGATTTACAAGAATTAACCGAGCTTGGATACGTCGCCCAGCCCCACACGTCAGCCGGCCGGGTGCCGACCAATAAGGGTTATAAATATTTTGTGGAAATTACGTTTACGCAACATAATCCGTTAAACCTGGACAGAGAAATCCAAAAGGCACGCGAGAGGATTGAAAAGGAATTAAAAATGGCGCATGAGTTAACTAAGTCGCTAACCCAGATCTCCACCACGCTAAGTTACACAAAAATACAGGATAAAGATAGTATATTTGAAATGCTAAAAATTATCGGCCCATCGCAGGCAAACTACGACACCAACATTGACTTGATGAGAGAGTTGTTAAATAGACTAGAGAACTTTTAAAAATTTTGTAAAAAAACAACCCTATAAAAAGGGTAGGGGCGGATGCTTTTCAGCGATCCGCCCCCTGGGTTGGTATTTATATTCGGCGCCCCAACGTTGGCGCTAACTTCTGCGAAACATCATGTTTCGCCCTCCTTTCTTACTAAAAGGGTTGAGATGCCGGGGCCGCCGACGTCAGGCCGTCGAAGTGCCCGGCGTCTTCTTCCCCGGGTCGTGGCCGCCACGGTCGCTGAAGCTAACTTTCATCTTGCGCTGCGAACAACGCGGTGGCCGGAACGTGACCTTTTTCATGACAGACTCCTTGAAAAGTAGGTTTGGTCAAAACATAACTGAATCTTGTCTTGTTAAGATGCGATTATGTTTTGACCAAAAAATTAGGTTAAAAAGGTGCTAACTTCACAATGTCCCCATCTTAGCATATCCAAGAAATCTTGTCAATACCCTGGAAGCTAATTTGGGCAAATATGGGTGAATTTCAATATTTAAAAATTTATCAAAAAATCATTAAAAAGTCAATATATGCCAGACGAAAACGTACAAAAAGAACCGGAAACGGTGCCAAATGAACTCGAGGAAACCAAGAAAAAGTCCGACGAATATTTAAACAATTGGAAGCGCGCCACGGCAGATTTGATTAACTACAAAAAAGAAGAAATGGAGCGAATGGCGATGCTGGCAAGTTACGCCAAAGAAAGCGCGCTATTTGAAATATTGCCAATTCTAGATAGTGTCCACCTGGCGCAAAATCACGTACCGGAAGAAATAAAAGGTAATAGTTGGATGCAAGGATTTACGCAAATCCAAAACCAAATTTGGGAATTCCTAAAAAAAGCGGGGATTGAAGAAATCAAAACCGTCGGAGAAAAGTTTGACCCGGCCACCATGGAAACGATAGGCCAGGTAGAAGTGGAAGGCAAGGAACATGGCGATGTGATTGAGGAACTGCAAAAAGGCTACAAGATGGGAGATAAAATTTTACGGCCAGCGAGGGTTAAAATTAGTAAGTAATAAAAGTAAATTTTAAAACATGTCAAAAACTAAATACATTATTTTTACAGCAAATATTCAGCCCGTGCAGTCTGCGAAACTTAAACAAATAATTACCGACTGCGTAAACCAAAAATACGATGAATTGTATTTTCTGATTTCTTCGGGTGGAGGAGATGTGTCTGAAGGATTGAGTCTTGCTGCCTACATTAAGGCTTTACCCATGAAGACAAAGATGCACAACATAGGACAAATTGATTCCGTGGCAACCGCTATTTTTTCTGCGGGTAAAGAAAGGTTTAGCAGCAAAAGTGCTTCTTTTATGTTCCATGGAGTAACTATGAACTTAAACGCAGGAGGGTTTCTTGAACAACAACTTAAGGAATTATATGATGGCTCGAAACGGATGAAATCTAGTATTGCCAACGCCATAAGTGAATATAGTAATGTTGCGCTATCTGAAATCGAGGCACTGATGATTGACGGTGGAGTCACATTGTCAGCAGAAGAAGCAAAAATAAGAAGGTTTATTTCTAGCATTACAGAACCCTCTATTCCAAGTAATGCCGACGTTGTAAGTATTAGTAATGTTTAACTGTTTAAAATAACATGCGAGAAATTGAAATAAAATTAAGGGTAGATAATTTAGATGAATTAGAAGAGAAATTAACCGATAGCGGGTTGGTGATTTCTAAAGAAATAACACAACACGACGTTATTTATTCTAAAAACGGTTCGAGTATTTTTACTAGTTTCAGAGAAGGGGATGTTGTGATTAGAATAAGAAAACAAGACGGCGTGGCAATTTTAAATCTTAAACAACAAAAATCTGGTGAAATGGATAATCTGGAGTACGAAACAGAAGTTGTTGACGCCGATGCCACGCACCAAATACTGCTTAAACTTGGATGGGCGCCCGAAGTTGAAGTAAAAAAAGTACGTAAAAAGGGCAAATTGGGCGAATACGAGGTTTGTCTGGATAACGTAGAAAAACTAGGAACATTTGTTGAGCTGGAGAAAATGACAGATGACAAAGCTGATCCACAACAAATACGCGAAGAACTTTTCAAAGAATTAGAAAAATTCGGCCTTTTGCGAAAAGACGAGGAGACAAGAGGTTACGACACACAAATATATCAATTAAAAAATAACTAAACTTAAACTTTCGTCATTGCGAAGAGTTCGCAAACGACGTGGCAATCTAACATCAAAGACTTAGATTGCTTCGCCTGCGGGCTCGCAATGACGGGTGAGAAAACAAAAACATGTCAAAAATACTAGGAATAGACTTAGGTACAACAAATAGCGCGATGGCCGTGGTGGAAAACGGGGAGCCGAAAATTATTGAGAATAAGGAGGGGGCGCGGACGACGCCTTCCGTAGTGGCGATGACAAAAAGTGGAGAGCGTGTGGTGGGGGTTTTGGCAAAGCGTCAGGCGATTACTAATCATGAAAATACGATTTTTTCGGTAAAACGCTTGATTGGGCGGAAATTTTCGGATAAAGAAGTACAACGGGACAAAAAGAATTTGCCGTATCAGATAAAAGAATCGGCGGATGGCGGGGTGGATGTCAAAATGGGAGACAAGTGGTTAAATCCGGCGGAAATTTCGGCGATGATTTTGCAAAAATTGAAGGCGGATGCGGAGGCTAAGCTTGGGGAAACGATTACCGAAGCGATTATTACAGTTCCAGCCTATTTTGATGACGCGCAACGAAAAGCAACGAAAGTAGCTGGGGAAGTTGCGGGGTTTGATGTCAAGCGCGTGATTAACGAACCAACGGCGGCGGCTTTGGC
>CAZYSZ010000024.1:0-6233 GCA_964650025.1 uncultured Candidatus Saccharibacteria bacterium
GGGTTTAATACCCCGCGCGTTAGCGCGGTTCCCTTGGGCGCGCCTTTGTGCGCGCCGGGGTCGGAGGCTTTGCCCTGGGGTTTAATACCCTTTATTATTTCGAATTTGTTTCGGATTTCGGATTTTGGATTTTGGATTTCACCACTCCGCCGGCTTTTTCAATCGCTTCCTTGGCTGACTTTGAGATTTTGCAGTTTTCTACGATGATTTTTTTGGTAATACTACCATTGCCTAAAATCTTAACACCCAAAACCTTGCCTTTTTGTGATTTTATAATTCCTTTGGCAATCAAATTTTGAGGGTTTAATACCTCGCCGTCTTTAAAATACTTGTCTAAAATATCCAAATTTACCACTACCGTATTGTCTTGTAATACAAAACTCTTATACCCTTTTAATTTTGGGTATCGTTTAATTAGTTCCCTGATAATCGGCACCAGTTTTCGGCCGGATCGCGCGGTTTGCCCCTTGCCGCCCCGCCCCGAATACGTGCCTTTTTTGCCACCCCGGCCAACAATCATCCTGTCTTTTGATTTGTGTTTTGGTTGTAGTTGGTGTATTTGCATAGCGTAGTTTGTAAAGTTTATAAAGTTTTTAAAGTTCGTAAAGTAAAGTACTTGATAAACTTTACAAACTTGATGAACTTTTAACTATTTCGCTTTCAACTTACGAAGCGCCTCCATCGTTGCCCTGGCGTTATTTAGTTTATTTTTTGATCCGGATAAAATCTTTGAAGAAATATTTTTAATTCCCGCCAACTCGCAAATAGTTCGCACTGCTCCACCAGCCACCAAACCCCTGCCCCGTTTCTGTGGTTTTAGTAGAATCATTGCCGGACCGTATTTGGCCTCCACTTGGTGCGGAATAGTTCCATCCACAATCACCACATTCATCATATTTTTCTTGGCGTGCGCCGTCGCTTTTTCAATGGCCTGGGACACATCTTTTCCCTTGTCAACACCAATTCCAATTTTACTTTTTTTGTCCCCCACCACCACAACCGCCCGAAAACTCATCCGTTTTCCTCCGCCGGTAACCCGGGTAACCCTGGCCAAATCTAACATTTTTGAATCAATACCGTCGTTAACTTCCTGTTTTCTGCCAAATCCTCTCCGCGCAGGTCTGAAACCATCGTTAGTTCGAGCTACATTTCTTGGTGCCGGCATTGGCGCGCTTTGAGTTTTTTTAATTTCGTCTGCCATAATGCTTTTACTTCGTAAAAGAAATTCGAAATACGAATATCGAAATACGAAACGTGTTTTGGATTTTGAAAATTATTATTTTGAATTTATTTCGGATTTCGTGCTTGGGATTTCGGACTTCTTAAATTTTAAACAAAGTTTAAAATTTAAGCCCTCCTTCTCTCGCTCCATCCGCCACAGCCTTTATCCTGCCTCCGTACACATTGCCTCCCCTATCAAACACGACTTTTTCAATCTTTTTTTCCAAAGCTTCTTTGGCAACTAATTTACCCACTTCCATTGCTTTTGCTGTTTTATTACCCTTAGTTTTCATTTTAACATCATTAACCTGCGCCAATACCAAAGCCTTATCATCATCAATTAGCTGGGCATAAATATGTTGCGAGGATCTAAAAACCGACAAGCGTGGTCGAACCGCAGTACCCGACATGTTGGCTCGGATTTTCTTGTGAATCCTTGCTCTTTTTAATTGTTTTCGTAACATAAATGTTATAGCGACCCTAATCTACTAATCACATCCGAATCTACTAATTTTTATTCGTAGATTAGCGTGTTATTCGTAGATTGGTGTCGCCTAAGCTACTTTTTAGTAGCGACAACTTTCTTACCCTCCTTCCTTCTAATTCTTTCCCCTTGGTACTTGATTCCCTTTCCTTTGTATGGTTCCGCTTTTTTGGTCGCGCGAATTTCGGCTGAAATTTGCCCTACCGCTTGTTTTGAAATTCCGCTGACGGTAATCACATTTTTTTCCACCAAAAAGGTAATCCCTTCGGGTTTTTTAATTTTTACCGGGTTGACAAAGCCCAAGTTCATCACCAGTTCATCGCCTTGCACGGCCGCCTTAAATCCCACGCCTTCAATTTCCAATTTTTTTTCAAATCCCTTTTCCACGCCTTCTACCATATTAGCAATCAGCGCGCGGTACAGCCCCCACATGGCGCGAGCTTTATTAGAAGCCTCTCCTTTAGCCGTCGTCACAAAAACCTTACCATCTTTATTTTCCACTTTAATATCGCGATGGATCGTTTCTTGCAATTGCCCCTTGGGACCTGACACCTTAAAAACCCCGCCATCCATGGCCACCTTCACCGTCGCAGGAATTTCAATTGTTTTTTTACCAATACGTGACATGTATTTTGAATTTATGATTTTTCCACTCGTCATTGCGAGCAAAGCGAAGCAATCTTAGTACTAGGATTGCCGCGTCGCTTGCGAGCTCCTCGCAATGACGAAAAGAAAAACTTATTGACTTAAATGATTTTTTATTATAGTATATTTATAGTTCTAGGTCAACCCTTTTTCTTTTCTGGAAGAGAGGCCTTTATGCAGATTGTGATTTGTAGAATTGCGTTGAGTGACAGGCAGTTACAGGAGGACGACACTCCCCACCAAATCATGGATGCGCTCGGAGCTAAGGGTTTTAACGTCGTCGAAATGGTGTTCCCGGTCCGTGAGGCGCGAGTACCAGCCTCAATTTCGCCACAAGATGAGTGGGATACCGACACTATCATACGCGATGATAAGTAAGACCCGCAAAATATTCATAGCGCCCGACTTCGGTTCGGCGCTCTTTTTTTAAAAAACTACCAAACTTCCAACATCACCTCCCCGCCCAACTTTGCCTTCCTTGCCTGATTGTTGGTCATCAAACCTTTTGGTGTTGAAATGATGCTGATTCCAAATCCTCCTCTGACTTTCCTAATTTCCGTGTTTTTTACATAAATCCTTTGCCCGGGCTTGGAAACTCGCTTGGCGCCTTCAATAGCTGGGATTCCGTTGTCGTATTTTAACACAATCTTCATAGCCTTCATTTTGTCTTTAGCCACTTTTTTGACATCCGCCACGAATCCTTCCTGCTGTAAAATCAATCCAATTTGGTTTTTGAGTTTTGAAAAAGGTAACAAAACCTCTGGTTTTGCAACCGCTTGGGCGTTTCTAACTTGATTTAACATGTCGGTGATTGGATCAGTCATAACTTTAAAATTTAGAATTTAGAAAATAGAAAGTAGAAAATAGAATGTGAACGCACGATTTCGTATTCTATTTTCTAGATTCTAGATTCTATTTTCTAACTTTACCAAGACGATTTGGTGATTCCCGGGATTTCTCCCCGGTTAGCCAATTCCCTAAAACATATTCTGCAAAGGCCGAACTTTCTCATAAAACCGTGTCTTCGTCCGCACTTAAAACAGCGTCTCTGCAGGCGACTAGAAAACTTAGGTTTCATTTTTGCTTTTGCTTCTTGTGATGTTTTAGCCATCGCTTTGCTTGGCGACCCTAATCTACTAATCTCATTCGAATCTACGAATATGTTACGCATTGGTAGATTCGCATGTCATTAGTAGATTGGTGTCGCCTTACTTTTTAACTTTTTCTTCTTTCAAAGGAAGTCCCAACAATTTAAATAACTCCATTCCTTCTTCCCGATTTTTAGCGTTGGTTGAAATCGTCACCTCCAGACCGAAAATCGTTTTTTCTTTTTCAATGAAAATTTCCGGGAAAGAAATGTGTTCGCGAAACCCGATATTTAAATTACCATGCCTATCAATTGACATGGGGTTTAAGCCCTGGAAATCACGCGACCGTGGCAGTGACAAATAAATAAATCGCTCCATAAAATCCCACATTTTTTGGTTTCTTAGCGTTACCATGGCGGCAATTTCTAACCCTTCTCTTAATTTAAATCCGGCAATAGACTTTTTAGATTTTACCAATCGTGGTTGCTGACCGGCAATTAACGCTAGGTCCGACATAATAAACTTTTGCACTTTTTCTCGTTCACCCGAGGTTTTTGAAACAGTATTTTTTCCAAATGAAGTGTTTAGGGTAATTTTGGTAACGCGTGGCACCGCCATTGGATTTTTATATCCAAAACGCTTTTGCAAAGCCGGAATTATTTGTTTCTTATATTTATCTTTTAGATTATCCATGCCTTTAAATTAAATTTCAGAGCCACACTTTTTACAAATCCTGAACTTCTTACTTACCTTGCGCGGATTCGAAGGGTCTTTTTCTATTTTATACCCTATTCTAGTAGCTTTACCGCACTTTGGGCAAACCAACTTTACATTGGAAGCATCCATTGGTACGGGTTTGGCTACCACCTGCCCCTTTTCGCCTTCTTTTTTTGGCTTAATGTGCTTCTTTTTTAAATTGATTCCTTCAACCAAAATCATACGCTCTTTTACCAGCGACTTTAAAATCTTAGCAGTTCTGCCTTTGTCTTTCCCGGAAATCACCAAAACATTGTCGCCCCTCTTTAACTTCATGGAACATGGAACATGGAACATGGAACAAAATACGACCGTCGTTTTTTTGTTACATATTACGTGTTATGTGGACTCTATAAGCTTTGAATTGTAAAACCCCTTCGCGATATTTTTTCCAAATCTGGAAGATGGAAATTTGATAGAATTTATGGGCGTAGCCAAGGGCTACGCACAGAAATTATAGCGAATTTCCAGCCCAGATTTGGAAAAAATCTCGCGAAAGCATTTCGTAATTCAAGGTAATTTAAAGCTATAAGAGCTCGGTGGCCATCATCGCAATTTTATCAAAACCCTTATCTTTTAATTCTTTGGCAGTTGGACCAAATACGCGTCCACCTTTTGGTAATTTATCTTCGGCCAGAATAACTACGGCATTGTCGTCGAACCTGATATAAGAACCATCTGCTCTTTTAAACTCTTTACGTTGCCTGATAATAACAGCTTTTACCACTTCGTGTTTTTTTACCAATTTTCTGGGTTCGGCTTTTTTCACCGTACCAACAATAATGTCCCCTAGCTGGGCATATCTTTTTCTAGTTCCACCGGGCACGCCAATACACTGGACTATTTTAGCCCCGGAATTATCTGCAACTTTTAACATGGATCTTGGCTGTATCATAACTTGTTAGGGTCTAGGGACTAGGGGCAAGCGTCTAGGGAAACGACGTCGCCGTCCACTCCCTAGACCCTAGTCCCTAGAAGCTAGTACCTAGATTTTTTTAATTACCATGAAATGCTTGTCTTTGCTGATTGGTTTTGTCTCCTCAATTATAACCGTGTCCCCCACCTTATACTCCCTTTTTTCATCGTGAGCCTTATATTTTTTGTGGATTTTATATCTTCGTTTATACTTGGGGTGCTCCTTAACGCTTTCCACACTAACCACCACGGTTTTTTGCATCTTGTCGGATACCACAATGCCTTGTATTTTTTTCTTTGCCATATCTTCTTAGGGGCTAGGGGTCAGGGTCTAGGGTCTAGGGAAAAACGTTGCCGTCGTTCACTAGACCCTAGTCCCTAGACGCTAGTCCCTCGTTTTTTCGTTAATTATCGTTAATATTCTGGCGATTTCTTTCTTGGTATTATGCATTTCTTTGACGTTCTTTAATTGATTGGCGGAAAATTTGAATCTTAAATCGCTTAACTTTTTGGTTAACTCTAACACTGATTTGCGTAACTCCCTTATATCTTTTTTTCTTAGTTCGACTGTTTTCATGCTAAACTCCGATGACAACTGATTTCTAGCTGATTTACGCCGATAACACTATCAGCGGTAATCAGCTAACAATCAGCGGACATTCGTTTTTTAAAACTCCCTCTTAATAAACTTGGTTTTAATCGGTAATTTAATGCTCGCGCCTTTAAATGCTTCGCGCGCCACTTCTTCTTTTAATCCGTCGATTTCAAAAATAATTCTTCCGGGTTTGATGGGGTAAACATAGTGATGCACACCTCCCTTTCCTCCTCCCAGTGGCACTTCTTCTCCTTTGGAAGTGATGGGTTTATCAGGAAAAATTCTTACCCATAATTTGCCTCCTTTTTTCATGTATCGGATAATGTGTCTTCGAGCTGATTCTAATTGACGCGCCGTGATCCACTTGGTACCCATAGCTTTTAACCCAAAACTGCCAAAGTTTAATTCTGTTGCGCGGGTTTCTACCCCCTTAGTCACTCCCCTGTGCCATTTTCGGTGTTTAACTTTTTTGGGCATCAGTAATGTCATACTTGTACCTATGAACTTAAGAACTTATGGACTTAAGAAC
>CAZYSZ010000024.1:6333-10957 GCA_964650025.1 uncultured Candidatus Saccharibacteria bacterium
ACTTAAGAACTTATGGACTTAAGAACAACGGGTTCTTTAGTTTTTTGGTTCTTTTGTTCTTTTGTCTATTTATCAAAACGTTCTCCTTTATAAATCCACACTTTAATTCCGATCACTCCGTATGTACAATACGCTTGATACTGTGCATAGTCAATGTCGGCTCTAATGGTCTGTAGTGGCAGTCTGCCTTGTTTTAACCATTCTTTTCTGGCAATTTCCACGCCATTTAATCGGCCATTAACTTCAAGTCTTACACCTTTGACTTCCGGATTTTGCATCACCCGTTCAATTCCCATTTTTAATACCTGCCTAAAAGGAATTCTTTTTTCCAATTGCTGGGCGGCCCACTGGGCAACCAACATGGCAGAAATCCACGGATTTTTTATTTCCCGGATGTCAATTTTAATCTGGCGCACTTCATTGGTTTGACCAACCCTAGTACCAGAAAACACCTTGTCCTTCATTTTCTTAACAATCATCGTCTTTAATGTCTCAACGCCCTGACCGCCCCGACCGATAATAATTCCCGGCCGCGCTGATTCAATGATAATATTTAATTTGTTGGCCGAGTGCTCTATTTCAATGTTAGAAACCGAAGCCTCCACTAAAATTTTTCTTAAAAAATCTTTAATTAAAAAATCTTCTTCCAAAAACTGAGGCATTTTTTTACCGTAAAAACCGCGGACATTCCAGTCTTCTAAGCCCTTGATTCTAAATGATTTTGGATGGACTTTGTGACTCATAGCTTTTAATTCTTTAAAAGAAATCCCAAATCCCAATCTACAAATCCCAAACAAATTACAAATTCTAATGTCTAAAATTCAAAATGTGTTTTTGATTTTCGCTTTTAATAATTGTGATTTATTTGGAGCTTGTAATTTTGGATTTTGAATTTACTTTTTTTACTGCTTTTACTTCTTTTTTAACTTCTTTTACTTCTGCTTTTGGATTAATCTCGCTAACGGTCAGCATAATATGACTGGTTCTTTTGATAATCGGATATGCCCGGCCGCGACTCATGGGGTGAGATCGTTTCAATTTTGGACCTTCATCAACCCGGATTTCGGAAATTTTCAAATTCGATTCGTCCATTTGCAGGTCATGCACTGCGGAAGCCACCGCACTGTTTAACAGTTTTAACACTGGATCGGCCGTCCTGCGCACGGTAAATTCCAACATGGCGCGAGCCTGGGCGACAGTTTTGTTCCTCACCAAATCAACCACTTGGCGTGATTTTCTGGGTGTTGACCTTAAATTTCGTAATACGACTTTAACTTCCATAGCTTTTGTTTTACAAAATAAATTCGAATATCGAATCTCGAAATCCGAAACAAATTCTAATTTTCAAATTTTGAATTTAGTGCTTGTTTCGGATTTCGGCTTTCGTGCTTCGGATTTATTGCCCAGGCTAGTGAGCCACGAACACATGTCGCAACATGTGTTCGCGCAAAGCGTCGCAGGCGACAAAGGGTTTAATACCCCGCGCGTTAGCGCGGTTCCCTTGGGCGCGCCTTTGTGCGCGCCGGGGTCGGAGGCTTTGCCCTGGGGTTTAATACCCTTTATTTACTTGTGGGTTTTTTCACATCAACCACCGCTGCGACTTTGGCTGATGCTGATGCTTCGGCCTGCTGTTCTAATCCTTTTTGCATTTTTCCTCCATGCCGGCCAAATTTTGTCGTTGCGGAAAATTCTCCTAATTTATGCCCCACCATGTCTTCACCCACCAATACCGGAATAAAATCCTTACCATTGTGCACGCCAAAGGTAAATCCAACCATTTCCGGAGAAATCGTAGAGTGGCGTGCCCACGTTTTAACAATAGTTCTTTCGTCCTTTCTAAGCCCCAAAACCTTTTTTAACAATTTTGGATCAATAAAAGGACCTTTTCGTAAACTTCGGCTCATTGTGTACCTATGAACTTAAGAACTCATGGACTTAAGAACAACGTGTTCTTTAGTTTTTAGGTTCCCTAGTTCTTTCGTTGATTATTTTTTCTTTCGTCTACTAATAATGTATTTGTTCGTCCACTTTTTCCGGTATCTGGTTTTTACTCCCAATGCCGGCAGTCCCCATGGAGTTTTTGGATGCTTTAACCCAATCGGCTGTCTGCCTTCTCCTCCTCCGTGCGGATGATCCACCGGATTCATGGCTGAACCTCGCACATGCGGCCTTCTACCTTTTAATCTGGACTTTCCCGCTTTTCCTACTCGATAGAATCTATTTTCTGGGTTTGATACCATGCCAATCGTAGCAAAACATTCGTCCTTTACCCTTCTAACTTCGCTCGATGGCATTTTTAAATTGCAAAATCCATGTTCATGAGCCAACACCTGCGCGGCCGAACCCGCTGACCTTACTAAAATTCCACCCCTGCCAGGCTCCAGTTCAATATTATAAACGTTCGTTCCTACCGAAATATGTTTTAACTTTAATCTATTTCCCGGAGTCAATGGAGCATTTTCTGAAAATACTATGCTGTCACCTACTTCTAACCCTTGCGGCGCGATAATATATTGCCTTACGTTATCAACATATTCAATCAAAGCAATAAATCCGGTTCGGTTTGGGTCATATTCTAGTGCAATCACTTTAGCTGGCGCATCCATTTTAGTTTGCGAAAACTCAATAATTCGGTATAGTTTTTTTACTCCACCACCTTTGTGTCTCACCGTAATTCTACCCGAAGCCTTTGACCTTCCAACACTACGCCTAACATATTTTACCAGTGATTTTTGCGCGCGCTTTTTTGTAAGCAACGAAAAATCAATGCCTGTCATACCGCGTCTCCCTGGAGTTGTTGGTTTGTAAATCTTCATTGAAACTTATGAACCTAAGAACTGATGAACGAAAGAATAACGACACGTTCTTGGGTTCTTCAGTTTTTTGGTTCTTTGGTCCTAGAATATTTCTATCTTCTGTCCTTCTTTAACCGTCACTACCGCTTTGGTAAACGCTTTCTTAAAACCTTCAGTCCTACCCACTCTTCGCTTTTTAGCCGGAGCTTTTATCGTTTTAACATCCAAAACGTTGACGCCGTAAATTCCTTCCACTGATTTTTTAATTTCTAATTTATTTGAATTAGCAAAAACCCTAAAGGTGTATTTATTTTTACCTGCCAAATCGTTAGCTTTTTCAGAAATGTGTGGCTCTTTGATAACGTTATAAGAAAATTTCCCAGCATTTTTATTTTCACTTCCGCGTTGTTGTGCGTTAATTTCCATGTCTTTCTGCGATTTTTCCGCAACCGAAACCTTCGGAGCCTTTTTCTCTTTCGCTTTGTCTTTTTCTTTTTTACTTTTTAGAAAATCTAACAGTGCCATCGTCGTAAATTATTCTAATTATACTAATTACTCTAATTATTCTAATTATTCTAAATAATACCTAAATCCTAATTTCTAAATTTTGGCATTCACTTTTTGGGATTTGATTAGGTAAATTAGAATAATTAGGTCAATTAGAATAATTAAGATTTCTTTGCAAAAGTATCCTCAATATCCTTTATCCCCTCTTTGCTCACCAACACATACTTATAATTCAACAAATCCACCAAATTCAAATTTCTAGCTTCAGATACACCGGTTTTGGCGATATTTCTTGACATTAAAAAGGTTTTTTTGTCGGCGTTTTGGGAAATAACCAATCGGCTATCGATTTTGATCGGCAATTTTTTAATCATCATCGCCATTTCTTTAGTCTTAGCTTTTTCCATTTCCATTGAATCTAATACCACCAATAAATTCTTTTTGGCTTTTTCAGACAAGACCATAAACAAAGCCTTTCTTCGCATTTTGATTGGCAATGCCTTGGAATAATTTTTATCGTTTCGCGGACCACCAGAAACCCCTCCACCCTTCCAAATCGGAGACCTGGTTGATCCGTGCCGTGCTCTTCCGGTTCCTTTTTGCCTCCAAGGTTTTCGTCCGCCTCCCCGCACTTCGCTCCTATTTTTAGTATGAGCCGAAACTTGCCGCGCATTAGCCGTTTGCGAAATAAACACCTGGTGCACCAAATCCGCGTTCATGGGAACTTCGAAAATCCCCGCAGGGAGCTTCATCTTTTCTTCCATTATTTTGCCGTCTTGATTGTAGACTGATACTTCCATGGTATTGTCGCGGAATCACGCGGAAATTAACGCGGAATCACGCTGAAAATTGAGCAGAAAATTTATCTGCCCAGCTTTCAAATTTTGTCGACAAAATTTGAAAGCTAGATTGACAAATAGAGTTTATTATTATATACTACAAAGAGTTCCGAACCCCAAAACTCTTTTTTCGAAAAGGGATCTGTTTATGCCAAAGCAATGGGAATACCGAATCATCGACCAGAACGATCTCGAAGAAGAAAAAGAAAGCGGTGGTTGGTTGGAGAATCTTCTGAATCAACTCGGAGATGAGGGATTTAGATTGGTTCCCATCATCCTCAAAAACCCTGGGGATGAGGGAAGTGAAGCAAAAATGCTAGTCATGGAGCGGGAAAAGAAAGAAGAACCAGAAGAGGTGGAAATCGTGGGACCGGCTCATAATTTCCCTCCAGATTGAATCGATAGCGCCGAGTCTTGATTTATCAAGGCGAGGCGCTCTTTTTTTACTTAATTTTCAAATTCCACTCTAGATTGCCACGTCGC
>CAZYSZ010000025.1:0-10455 GCA_964650025.1 uncultured Candidatus Saccharibacteria bacterium
TAAAAATTATTGCAAATTTTGGGCAAAAATATGGAATTTGCAGTAAAAAGTTATTTATAGACATCACATCCAGAAACAGCACTCCAATTCTTGACGGATTTGCCAACCTTTTGCAGTTTTCGCAGAAAAATTGTAAGCCGTATCTACCTGCCCGCGCAACAGCAGGCGGGTGGATACGCCTTACAATTTTTCTGCTCCAAGCCGCAAAATCTAGCCAAAGTGCCCGCGACTTTAGTGCTGTTTCTGGATGTGATGCCTATAGGGACAGGTCTATTATCTGATTTTAACATTTTTTTGTCATTTAAAAAACACCCACCGGGTGTTTTTTAAATGAGTTATTCTTACACACAAGCTCCGGCGACTGGGCACGCAAGCGCACAGGTATTGGTAGTTTCTTTTTTGTATCCGGTAGAGTCAACGCAGTAAACATTTCCAGACGTTACTTTTAGTGTCGCACAAGCACACGTGGCAGTTGCAGTGCCCACACACTTAGTATTTGTGCCAGCGGTACCGTTGTTGGCAGATAAAATGGCAGATTCAGGAACTGTAAAGTTTGCCGAGGTGCAGAAAGACGAATAGTTGCCATTGGTATCGTAATAGACTGCAGAATTAGTTAAAACGGTTGATAAATTTGCCTTGATAGCGGCATCTTTTCCTTTATTGATATACGAAGTAACGTTAACCAGCACAATGCCCGTCAATACGGCGATAATAGCAACGACTACTAATAATTCAATGATGGTAAAACCTTTAGATTTTTGCATGTTAGATTTTTTGTGTTTAATTTTTACTTATTTATTATGTAATCTAAAAATATCGACCTTTCTAAATATATTTCATTAAGCATATTTTAACATGAGTAAAAATAACAGACAATCACAATATGTGGATAACTAATGGCTCGTCTATTAGACTTGTCCCTAAATATCGCCCAATGCAGAATATAGGGGAGTAAACACTGAAATAGCCAAAACTCCCACAATAACCCCTAAAAAGATAATCAGAATGGGTTCTAGTAATGTTAAAAATAAGGCAACCGATCGCTTGATTTCTTTTTGGTAAAAATTCACAATCTCCATCAGAGTCTTATCCAGTTTGCCGGTTTGCTCGCCCACTTTAATCATAGCAACCACAAATGACGGAAAATAAATCGGGTGTTGCAGTAACGCCGAACTTATCTTCTCGCCCTGCGAAACCCTGCTCTCTATGGCAAGGATTAAATCTTTATAAACAAGGTTATCAACCGTATCAGCGGTAATTTGCAGGGCTTTATTAATAGAAACTCCGGAAGACAACAATGTGGAAATATTACCGCAAAATCTGGTCAAAAAAACTTTGCGTAAAATGCTTCCCAAAAACGGCGCATACAACAACAGGGTGTCATATATTTTTTTACCCCGCTCTGTTTTGACATACATAAATGCCGTTGCTATGCATAAAAAGAGCATCAACACGATCACCCACCAAAAATGTTGTAAAAAGGTGTAAAAATCCAGCATGATAACCGTAAAAAGTGGCGGAGCAGAACTTGATTCTTTGATAAGTTCTTGAATTTTTGGCAACAAAAAAACAATGATAATGTTGACCACCACAAAAAGAATACCCAAGGTAAATACGGGATAAATAAGCGCCTGGCGGACTTGTGAAGTAAGATCATATTCACGCTCAATATTATCTGAAACATAGTAAAGAGTCTGTGAAATATTACCCGAAACTTCACCGGATTTAATAAGATTGACATAGAAATTATCAAAGACTTTAGGAAACCGAGCCATGGCCTGGGAAAGAAACACCCCTTCTTCCACCAACTTGGCGATATCGGCAACTATTTTTTTAAACCGCACATTGGTAGTTTGGAAAGCTAAAGTGGAAAGGGATTGCACCACCGGTACGCGCGAATCCAACATCAAAGCCAGCTGACGAGAAAAAACTACCAAGTCCTTTTTGGCAATTCCCGGCTCAAACGTTATTTTTTTAAAAAAAGGCTCTTGGCTGGCTAGTTCCTGTAGCGATGTAACAAAAATGTCGTATTTTTTCAGCAAAACCGCCGCCGCGTCTTTTGACGAAGCTTCTATGGTTCCAGTTTCCGGTTTGCCGTCTTTAGTGCGGGCTTTGTAAGTAAACTTCATTAGACTTGTCCCTAAATAAGGTTTTACTGCAAATTCCATATTTTGGTCACAAATTTGCTATAACTTTTCAGCTTACCGCAAGGGTAAACTTCAAAGTTCTATCAAATTTCCAGCTCAAAATCTGTAATTTTCGTACGAAACCTTATTTAGGGACAAGCCTATTGGATAGCGACACTAACCTACTAATCTCATTCGAATCTACCAATAACGTATTCGCGCGTACGTATTAGTAGATTCGGATGTCATTGGTAGATTGAGTTCACCCTTTACATCAAAAGATTTTTAAGTTCTAGGGGGTTGGAAGAATAATCAATCGCGTTTTTCAAAGAAATTTCTTTTTGGCGCACCAGGTCAGTCAACGCCCGGTTTAATGAAATCATGCCTTCTTTGCCCGACGTTTCAATCACCGCCGGAATTTCGTGGTTTTTATTCTCACGGATTAAATTAGAAATTGCACTATTGCAAATCATCACTTCGCAAACCGGAATAAATCCCCCGTTAATCCTGGGGATTAACCGCTGGGAAACAATACCCAAAAGCGACCCTGCCAACTGAAAGCGAATTTGGTTTTGCTGTTCGGCCGGAAAAACGTCCACTATGCGGTTAATGGATTGCGAAGCTGAATTCGTATGCAAAGTCGCAAACACCAAGTGGCCAGTTTCAGCGGCGGTGATGGTGGTGGAAATGGTTTCCAAATCCCTCATTTCTCCCACCATAATCACATCCGGATTTTGCCTAAAGGTGGATTTTAGCGCGCTGGCAAAACTGTTGGTATCGGTCATAACCTCTCTTTGTTCAATGACCGCCTTATCGCCCTTGTAAATATATTCTATCGGATCTTCAATGGTAATAATGTGCACCGCCTTAGTATGATTAATTTCGTCAAGCATGGCGGCCAGCGTGGTGGACTTTCCTTGGCCGGAAGCGCCGGTAATTAACACCAAACCCTGAGATTTTCGGGTAAATTCGTGCAATACCGCCGGCAGTGACAGTTTTTCAATGGTAGAAATTTCTGGAGCAATCAGGCGCAAGGCAAGACTTATGCAGTCCCTTTGAAAAAAAATATTGACCCGAAACCTGGCCCTACCCTCAAAGTCATACGAAAAATCTATTTCTTTTTCTTTTAAAAACTTCAGCTGACGCTCTTCGCCTATTAAGCTAAATGCAAAACCCTTAGCACTTTCAGCAGTGATTTTTTTTTCATTAAGCATGGGCACTAATTGGCCGATAATCCGAATAACCGGCGGGTGACCAACAGAAATAATCACATCCGAAGCCTGTTCTTTAATGGCAATGTCTAATATTTTTTTAAAGTTTTGCAAGTAATCCATTGTTTCATGGAACACACAACATGAAACATGAAACAAACGACGTAGTTTTTGTTATGTGTTCCATGCTATGTGTAATGTGATTTATTTAAATATTTCCCTTATCCCTGCGGTGATTTCTTCCGCAGTGTTTTCTGATTTTAAAAAATATTTAATTACGCCAAGATCGACAATTTCTTGCAGGTAATCCTGCGAATTAAGATTTGAAATAACCGCCACTTTAACATTTTTTAACCCCTGGTCTGCCCGGATTTTTTTGAGCACCTCCCAACCGTCCATGGTGGGCATTAAAATATCGAGTAACAATAAATCCGGTAATTTTTGTTTCATTTTTTCCAGCGCTTCCTGCCCATCCTTAGCAATTTGCACCAAAAAACCTTCTTTTGTAAATTTCCGAGCATAAATGTCCTGAATATAAGGATCATCTTCAGCCAATAAAATAGTTTTCATTGCCTTATGAAACACATGGCATGAAACATGAAACAAACGACGTAGTTTTTGTTATGTGTTCCATGCTATGTGTTATGTAATTTACTTTGAATTACGAAATGCGAAAAGTCTTCTCAAACGAGCATTTCGTAATTCAAAGTAATTTAGCTACTCTTCTTGCGTTGCCCTGGCAATCTCTTCAATGGTGGTTTGACCAGACAGCACTTTAAGCATACCTTCCTGGGCCATAGTCAGCATACCTTCTTTTTGGGCAATTTTTAAAATCAAAGATGCTGCGGGGTTTTTTAAAATAACACCTGCCAATTGATCGGTCATGGGTAAAATTTCAAACAACCCCATTCTACCTTTGTATCCTTTATACCCACAAGCTTCGCAACCCCTGGCTTGATATATTTCTAACAACTCTGAAATTTTTATTTCTTGCCTTACTTCTGCTGGCATAGTTTTTACCGTATCAACAATATATTTTTTTATTTTTTCATTAGGAGCCACTTTCTTTTTACAGCGCTGGCATAGCATACGGATAAGCCTTTGAGCAATAACTAACCGCAGGGTTGAAGGAATTAAAAATGGCTTTACCTCAAGATCAATGAGCCTAGGAATAACCCCGACGGCAGAATTAGTGTGCAAAGTTGATAGCACCAAGTGTCCAGTCAGCGCGGCGTTGACAACCAAACCTGCAGTTTCTTCATCACGAATTTCCCCAACCATAATAATATTGGGATCCTGACGTAAAATCTGGCGCAGACCCTGGGCAAAACTGTAACCAATCTCCGGCTTAATTTGTGACTGGTTAATGCCTGCAATGGAATATTCAATCGGGTCCTCAATGGTAACAATGTTAACGGTTTCCTTGTTTAATAAATTAATAAGCTCATAAAGCATGGTGGTTTTTCCCGATCCGGTCGGCCCCGACGACAATATTAAACCATAGGGTTTTTTTAACGCCTCCTTTATTAACTCAATGCTTTGGGGGCGCAACCCTAATTTGTCAAACGACTGCAAGCCGGCGGCGGAATTTAACACCCTCATTTCTACTTTTTCACCATAGAGCGTAGGAAAAGTGGCCACCCGAAAATCCACATCTTCATTGTTAATGTGAGCGGTAAATCGACCGTCTTGGGGAATACGATTTTCATCAATTTTTAAATTCGCCAAAATTTTAATGCGCGAAACAATAGACGGGTGCACAGCCAACGGCAAAAACAAACTTAAGTGCAAAAGGCCATCTTGGCGAAACCGTATATTAAGCCGTTCCCGATTGGGTTCAATATGTATATCCGAGGCATTGCCCTCAACAGCATGTCTTAAAATAACCAACACCATTTTTATGACCGGTGCCTCTTCGTCAGCCACCTTTAAAGATGCTAAATCCTGACCCAGCCCGCCAGAAATTTCTTTACTGCCCCCACTTAATTCTTCCAGAGCTTTGTTGGTTTCGATTTTTAACGTTTTGTACTGTTTTAAAATATTGCGCACATCAGAAAGCGTAATAACGTAAGTATGATAGGTAACATTTTCTTTGCGCCCCAAAAACCGCAGAGCGTTTTGACTTGAGATATCTTCCGGATACGCCATGCCAACGCCTACCACATTTCCCTTTTTAAATAACGGCACCATGTTATAATTTAAGGCCGCTGAAGCTGATATCACGCCCAAAACATCCTGTGAAATTTCTTTTTGCTCAAGCTTAAAAAAAGGGATGTTTAACAGCTTGCTTTTTAATTCAAACAACGGAATTTCGGCAATAATATTATTTTCCAACAAAATTTCTTCCTCGGTTTTCCCGGAAGATTCCAACTGCAAAACCAGGTGGCTTTTTCTCTCTTGGTTAATAATGCCCCTACTATATAAGTCTTGAATAATATCCATGAAATTAATTTTTAATACGAAGCAAATGGATTATTTTTACCGGCATCGGCTAACATTACATTTAGTACTTTATAACCCGCGTCTTCTAAAATATTTTTGGCGTTATCCTGGCTGTCGGCCAAAATATTACCGATGATTTGCTTGCCACTTTGATCTTCTACCACATAAGCAAATTGGATTTGCACCACAACAAACGGCTGTAAATTTTTTACGCTATCTGAATCCAAAATACTCATATTTATCACAATATCAGGTCTTTGAAAAACCATGTTTACTGACACCCCATGCTGTTGACCAAACAGTTGCCACGCCAAAAACCCACCACCTGCCACCGCCAAACAGGCTAAAAACAAAATACTAGCACCCCAAAAAAATGCCTGCTGTTTTTTCTTTGGTGAAATGAATATGATAGCCATAGCTTTTACTTCGTAAAATAAATTCGAAATACGAATATCGAAATACGAAACGTGTTTTAAATTTTGAAAATTACTACTTTGGATTTGTTTCGGATTTCTGATTTCGTGATTCGGATTTACTCTAATAACTGTGTGTCACTACTTCCAGTTTAAAATTGTAGGTTTGCTGGGGGTTTTTAGAAGTTTTAATAGTGGTCAAAGCAATGGAATTTACTTCAAACAATCTGGCGGAGGTTTCCAGCAACGATAGCAGTGTTTTTAAACCCTGGTAAGTTCCCGTCAAATCCATGACAAAGGTGATATTTTTAAACCCGTAACTTGAATCGGCGGAAATATTGGAAAGCTCCAAAGATGTTATCGCAAGCCCCGCATCTTTACTTTTGTTTTGAAAAAAATATACCAAGGGAGCCAAGGGTGCATTATCGGGCAATGCGCTATGTATTTTTTCCAAAGCAGAATTTTTTTCTTCTATGCTTTTTACCAGCTCCGCCGTATGCGCATAATATACGGATTGCCCATCATATTCAGCTTGGCGTAAAATTAACGCATGGTTAAGATCGCGGGCTTGTCGCCAAGCAGGAAATGCGAAAAGGAATACCATCAAAAGGGTGATAATAACCGTAAATATGATAAAAACCAGTTTGTTCATTGAACGCTAGATTTATACATAAAAACCTTGGGGTTTAACGAAAGTTTTAACAAAAATTTTACAGTGCCGTTGACCAGTCGGTCAGAACTTAATACCATAATACTGTTGACATAATCGGTGCTTTGCTCGAAAATACTCACTTGGCGACTAAGGGCATCCATGGTTTGCGCTTGACCAGACAAGTCAACTTCATTGTCGGTCTGTAAAGCAACCAGGCTGGAAAACCAAACTGCAGACACTGTTTTTTGCTCTAAAAAATCCAGCAGGTTTGAAGAAATTTTATGGTTATTTACAACAGCATAATAATCATCCAGCTGTTTTTTATACTCCAAAGCTTTTCGTTCAACAATTTTGTCTTCTGGCCCAGCAAAACCGGCAATCTCTATATCCAACGCATTGATCTGCCCGCTGTAAAGATAGGTTTTAAACGTAAAAACCCCATAACAAACCACCGCCACAGCCAATAATGCGCATGCAAAAAAAAGTATGATATTTATCCACAAACTTCCGTTATCTTTTTGTTCTGAAAATACGTGGAAAGCCATTCTTTATGGAATATGAAATGTGAAACATAATGACGTGCGTTTTTATGCTTTATGCTTCATGCTTTATGCTTTACAAACCAAGCCCTCCCAGTGCCACGCCTACGGCGGCGGAAAAACTAGGGGCTAACTGCACCAGAGTTTGATCTAAAATAGGGGGGTATAAAAAATTGGAAAAACAATTAGGAACCAACACTTCTTTTTTAAGATTTTCACTCATGTAGTCTCTTAACCCCGGTAAATTTGCTGTGCCACCGGTTAAGTAAATTTGGTCAATCTGTTTTTGTTCTGATTGAAAAAACTCTCCGCAAATATTTTTTATTTCCACCAGCAAAGGGTCTACCAAAAGGTATAACGTTCTTACAATGTCTTGATGCGAATACACCATACCCTGATTGCTTTTTATATCCTCAGCGTGACCCAAATCAACGCCAAGCCCCGTGGAAACCACATGCGACAACTGGCTGGTGTTAAAATTAAAACTGTAACTTTTTTTCAAAAAACCGCCGTCAATAATATTTATAGTAGAAGTTTGCATGCCAATATCCACCAGGCAAGTGGCTTTAGGGACTGACCCCAATTTTTTTTGCGGACTATTTTTTGCCAAAGCCCGCACAATTCCCAACACTTCGGCTTCCAGCGCATACAATTCCAATCCTAATATTTTTGCCATAGACTGGTATTCGGCCACTACCTGGTTTGGCACAGCCACTAAAAATACTTTCAAAGAAGATGTTTTAACACCGGGAGCGCTAGGAATAATATGCCAATCAAGTGTTACTTCCGACATCGGCAAGGGAATATATTGAGACGCATTATAGCGGATAGCATCGGCAATTTCTTTGGCTGGCATATGCGGAATATCAAACGACGTGCAAAAAGTGGAAAAATCCGGAATAGAAAATACTACGGCTTTAGTTTTAATGCCGGCCTCCTGCAAAATAGCTTTGATGGCTTGCACCCTTGCTTCATCGGAAAGCGCGGCATTGGGGTTTTGGGGGGTTGGCGTAAATTCTTTATACAAATCTTCCGACTTTATCTGCCCATAATTTTCCAAGGTTTTCTGCCCGCCCCAACGCGAAATCTCCACGATTTTAACCGCAAAAGTCCCCACATCAATGCCCACCATTTTTTTCGGTAAAAAAATATTGAAAATACTTGGCATAGAAAAATATCCAGCTGTGAATAGCCTTACGATTATTATATAATAAACATCAGTCAATAACACTGTGGATAACCTCCGAAATTTTGCAATAAAAAAGCCCTCGCGAATTACCGCGAGGGCCTTAGATTATTTTCTTAACTTAGATCTCAAGTAACTGCGCAGACCGTTCGTGCTAGCCAAAAACTCTTCGATATCTGGTGGCAACCTCCAATCTTTCATAAACTTGTAAAACCCCAAAATCAAGTCGTGGTCAGCGCCGAATTGACTATCGAGGGGGTTAGCAGAAATCTGCAAATCCCTAAGGTCAAACCAAACACAATCTTCAACTTCGCCGTCCTTGGGAAATGGCTCCCCAACCACCTTGCCCACAAAAAGCCAGTCAGGACAACCGTAGTGACCAGCCACCTCTAAGCTGGTCACTCCGGGTTGACACCTATCATGGGTGAGCTTGCCAAGGGTGCTGGCTCTCACATCAAGGTAAGGATCAGATTTTACCGTCCAAAAAGTTAAATCCTCAAGGGTTGCCCCTTTGCCACCAACCTCTTTGGTGAATTCACGAACAACTGCGCGTCTTGGTAACTCGCAATTTTGCAAATTAAGACATCCGCCGACCAAAACAAGCCTCCCATCATGCTTGTTAACTGATTTGACCAATAACACCTTCAAGTGGTCTTGCGGATGGCAGGCGACCACCGTCACCGTCGGAATCGCGATTGACGCTATTGTCATAAAATTAACCTCCTAAAAAAGAACCTTTTTGGACCAATAACGAATGTTATTTTCTAGCCCAAAACCTTTTTTACATTATCATAAAATACAACAAAGTCAATGCTAAATAAAAAAGTAAAAAACTTCTTGCTAGAGCTATTCTTCCCCTCGTTTTGCTTGGGGTGCCAGCGCGAAGGCTCGTATCTTTGTGACGACTGCAAAGCAACCTTGGAAATTTCAGAATACAACTATTGTTTGTGCAGTAAAAATCCCTTGCGACTGCCACATAGCGAAACCAAGGGTAAGTGCAACCGATGCCAAGATAAAAAACTTTCGGGTTTGTACTTTGCGCTGGCCTACCAAGAAAAAGCTCTAACCAGAAAACTGATTTACCAATTTAAATACGAACCCTACCGCATAAAATCACTCGCAAAACCGTTAGCTAAAATATTGGCAGAGCATTTAATTTTGACCAAAAAAAATACTGAACAGATTTGGGAAAATAGCGTCTTAATACCAGTTCCCATGGAAATAAAAAAACAAAAAGACCGAGGCTACAATCAAGCCCAAGCTCTGGCCAAAGAGTTAGGACATTTGATAAATGTCCCATCAATTACAGCTAATTTAGTAAAAATTAAAAAAACTGCGCCCCAAATGAAATTGTCCGCCAAAGACCGTGCCGAAAACCTGCGCGACGCATTTTTAGTAAAAAATCCAGCTGAAATTTACGACAAAAAAGTATTTTTAATCGACGACGTTTACACCACCGGAGCCACCATGGAAGAATGCACCACACAACTACTTATATCTGGGGCTAAATCAGTCTGGGGCATAGCTATCGCAAGAGATGGTTGAAAAACCCTACCATCATCTTCAATGGCTATTTTTTTAACCCACTTTCTAACAATGTCCCGCTTTAATTCAGAGTTTGGCTGTGTTGTGTATTTTTTATATTCCAAACAAGTCCTTCCAATCTCCTCTTCTAAAGCGTTTTGGTTTTCTATTTCCACTAACGGTATTAAACCCCAGGGCAAAGCCTCCGACCCCGGCGCGCACAAAGGCGCGCCCAAGGGAACCGCACTCACGCGCGGGGTATTAAGCCCTGTGTCGCCTGCCCTGCGACGCTTTGCGCGAACACACATTCTTTGAATTACGAAATGCTCGTTTGAGAAGACTTTTCGCATCTTTTTTCCAAA
>CAZYSZ010000026.1:0-10379 GCA_964650025.1 uncultured Candidatus Saccharibacteria bacterium
TTTAAAAAAGAGATACAAATCATTGCCACCTGCATTTCGTTTGATGGCGAACATGACCCGGATATTATTAGCATGATTTCGGCTTCTTTGGCACTAGCCATTTCCAATATTCCCTGGAACGGTCCGCTGGGAGCCATCAAAGTTGGAAAAGTTAACGGACAATTTGTGCTTAACCCAACCTACAAACAGCGTGAAGAAAGCCAATTTGAATTGACGTTATCGGCGATAAAGCACGACGGGGAAATTTTAATTAACATGATTGAAATGGGAGGGCGCGAAGTTTCTGAAGAACAGGTACTGGAAGCCTACGAATTTGCCAAAAAAGCTCTTTCTGACATCATTGATTTCCAGGAAAAAATCGCCAAAAAAATCGGACAAGAAAAAGCAACTTTTGTGCCGGCGGTGGAAGTTGAAATAGACAAAGACATTAAAGAATTTTTGGGCGACAGACTGGAGAAAGCGCTGGACGAAGCGCATCCTGGCGAAAAAAATTTGTTGCATGTGGACATTATTGAAGACGAACTGGTGGCGCACATTAAAGCCAAGTACCCCGACACCGGCAAAGAAAAACAAGTCATGCCATTTTTTGAAAAAGAAATGGAGCGTTTGATTATTAAAAACATTATTGAAAAGAATAAGCGTCCCGATGGCAGAAAACCCGAAGACATCAGAAATTTAGTCGCCGAAGTTGCATTATTGCCACGAACTCACGGCAGTGCGATGTTTCACCGAGGCTTAACCAAAGTGCTATCTATTTTAACCCTCGGCGGTCCGGGTGACCAACAGCTTTTGGATGGCATGGAAATTATCGGCAAAAAACGGTTTATGTTACATTATAATTTCCCCCCATTTTCCACGGGCGAAACCGGTTTTATGCGGGGTCCAAAACGGCGCGAAATCGGCCACGGACATTTGGCAGAAAAAGCTTTACTACCCCTGTTACCCGATGTAACCGATTTTCCCTACACCATCAGAGTTGTCTGCGAGGCGCTTTCAAGCAACGGATCAACATCCATGGCTTCGGTGTGCGCCGCGACGCTGGCACTCATGGACGCCGGAGTGCCGATTAAAAGCCCGGCAGCGGGGATTTCTATTGGGCTAGCCAAAGATGAGGTTTCCGGAAAATACAAAGTGTTAACCGACATTCAGGGCCCGGAGGATCACTTTGGCGATATGGACTTTAAAGTGGCCGGAACCAAAAACGGCATCACCGCCATTCAAATGGATATTAAGATTAACGGCATCAATTATGATATTATAAAAGAAGCTTTGGAAAAAGCGCGTGATGCAAGATTGAAAATTCTTGGTATAATAACCAAAGAGATTCCCGAGCCACGAAAACAACTTTCGCAGTACGCTCCAAAAATTATTTCATTTATGATTAACCCCGCCAAAATTGGCGAAGTAGTGGGACCGAAAGGCAGTGTCATCAACAAGCTCATAGAAGAATTTGATGTGGCGATTGATATTGAAGATTCGGGCTTGGTATTTATTACTGGGCAAAACCAAATGCTGGTGGACGGTTGCGTTTCCCGCATCAAAGGCATGGTTAAAGAAATTGAAGTGGGCGAAGTGTTCCAAGGAACCGTCAGAAAAATTATGGACTTTGGTGCCTTTGTAGACTTGGTAGGCGGACAATCGGGCCTGGTGCACATTTCCAAGTTCGTGCCAAATCAAATCAAAAGCGTCAAAGACGTGGTGCGCGAAGGTGATGTGATTCCGGTCAAAGTAGTTGGCATTGACGACTTGGGCAGAATAAATTTGTCGGCAATTGATGCGGGGTTTAAACCAAAAAAATAGTTTACGAAGGTACTAGCTTCTAGGGACTAGGGACTAGGGTTGCCGTCAAACGACGCTTCCTTAGACACTAGCACCTAGTACCTAGGCCCCAGCAATAGTGGCCAATCAAACATTACAACCCAAAGAGCTTCTAAATAGGGTCAGCATCCGGACCATGAAAAAAGATATCGCAAAGTTGCGGGAACAGGATTTAGTTAAAGAACGAGAGAAAATCAGCAAGATAAAAATACCAGCGCAAAAAAACGTTCCACTACAGGCAAAAATCCCAATTCCCGCGGCACCCATAATACTCAAGCCGGCACCTGTAAAACCGGCCAACAAACTGGAAGAAATTTTAGACCAGCAACAGACGGAGGTCAGTGAAGAAGAAAAGCAAAAAGTATTTTTGATGAAAAACCAGAAAGTGAGCTTAGAAAAGCAGCTGGCAGATAGCACCAAAAGTGGCAACTCCAATATTACGTCAGAAAAAAATACTTTGATAGCAGAAAAAAGGCGTTGGGAAGAAAAACTGGACGGAGTCATTAAAGAAAAGGCGAAGGCGGTTAGCGATGATCAAAAACAGAATATTGAAAAGAAAGAGTGGGTGGCAGAAACCGAAATCAGAAAAATGGACGATAGAATAGAAGCGCTACAACAGCAAAACAAGCAAATGGATGGTCAAAAAAACGCCACGGTGGCGGAAATTAAAACCATCGACGACTCTTTAAAAAATATTTATTTGCAAGCTCGACCAGAGGAGCAAAAACCACAAATACCGGTCATAAAAAAACCTGAAATTAAAGCTATTCACCTACAACAAGAAAGCCCGCCACTGGAACGTGAATTTTTAAAACAAGCACCGGTGGCGTTAAAAGTCAAACTAGAACAAGCCGGCACCGCCGAACAGGCACAACGAAGAAAGTTTATAGAAGACGTTGAAAAATGGGCATCAGAGAAAAAAGAAGAAAAATAAGGCGACCCCAATCTACAAATGACATCCGAATCTACTAATACGAAAAAAATTCGTAACATTGGTAGATTCGAGTGCGATTAGTAGATTAGTGTCGCTTAAGAAAATGAATAAAAAACTACTATCAGAATTACAATTGAAATTAGAACACCAGAGAACTTCTTTGAAAAAAGAATTGGAAAGTTTTGCTACGGAGGATAAAAATAACAAGGGCAACTGGGATGCAAAAGTCAACAAGGCCGATGATACTGATTTAGAAGAAAAAGCCGATGAAATGGAGGAGTACGACAATAAATTGTCGCTGGAACACAGCCTGGAATCAAAATTAAAAGACGTCAACGCGGCGCTGGAAAAAATGGAGGGCGGAAGTTACGGTGATTGCGAAAAATGCGGCAAGGCCATTGAGGAAAAAAGGCTGGAGGTTTGCCCGGAAGCAAGGCTTTGCATGAAGTGTAATGAGGGGAAAAGTACGAATTAACACGAATTCAAAAACAAATTTTCAGGAATTACTTTGAATTACGAAATGCTTTCGCAAGATTTTTTTCAAATTTGCGGGCGAAAAGGTGATAGAATTTTCAGGCGTAGCCAAGGGCTACGCATGAAAATTATGGCACCTTTGCAGTCCAAATTTGGAAAAAAGATGCGAAAAGTCTTCTCAAACGAGCATTTCGTAATTCAAAGGAATTACGAATAAAAAAACACCGCGTCCGGATGGGCGCGGTTTTGGTTGGGCTACCTTTTACGAGAACGGCGACGGGGTAGGGATTGTGCCAATTTGTGTTGGATGTATCGCACCATCAAGCCAACGGTAAACAAATCGCTGATAGCGGTGAGTTCGGGTTTTTTCTCAAAAGCAGAGAGGTCGGCAAAAGGCATCGTGGTCTTTATTTTTTCAACGCCTTTTTTGGTTAGTAGTCCCGCACTCGCATCAACATACGCAGGATCGCCCATAAAAATACCCGCAGGGAACAACTCATAGCTCGGAATCTTCAAACCAAAATCCCGCTCAAGACGAAAAACGATATCCAGAAAATCAATGGACTCGGCGCCAAGGTCGCCTTGAAGCGTGGCGGTAAGCCTGATTTCCTCTGCGTCAACATTCAGGGCTTCAATGAGCACCGCACAAACCTTGGCGTAAATTTGCTTCTGCGTCAATCGCATGGTTCTCTCCCCAAAAAGCCGGCACACGTTACGCTTTACGAAAGCGGAAATTTAGTGTGCTAGCAGTTAGACTATATCAAAAATGCAGTTTTGTAAAGAAGTAAATGCTTGACATGTATCAAACAAAAATTATCAAGCGCGTGTTTTTGTTTGGAAAATTCGCGGTGACCCATCCAAGGACTCCCCTTGGATAAATCTCACTTTCAGCCAATCATTGATAAACCTTTCGAAATCCTTAGATTCTTCAAAGTAATTTGGGAATGGCAAAATATCAATAATATCTTTCTCCTCTCTTTCTTGTCCAATAAAATCAAGGTAACTTGAAAATGGATATTCAAAAAGATATTTTTTGGTCGTTAGCAAATCTTTAATTCCAGATTCTTTCCATTTTGAATGAATGATTTTTACGGGATTTAAATGAATATAGGCAAAAAGGTAATTTAAGTAATCATCATTGTCTACATGCTCGGCCCTAAACGCCCCTTCAAATAATTTGCCTGTTCTCTGATACTTTTTATTAAAATACATTGAGTAAGCGGTAGACAATTTTCCTAAAAAAATGCTAATTCCATTTTCTCTTTTTTCATGTAAAAGCAAATGAAAATGGTTTGGCATCAAACAATAGGCGCCAATATCGACCAACGTTTCCCCCCTATTTATTTTGTCCAAGGGGAGACCTTGGATGGATTTAAAAACCACCGCCTCTTTGCTGTTGCAAATAAATAAAAGTTTTTGGAAGCGAATCCTATCTTTTTGGTCATGAAAAATAACCGATTTATTATTTCCCCGGTTATAGACATGATAGAACTCACTTATAGAAAATTTAAATTTACGTTCCATATAAAAATTCTATCACAAGCAATAAAAACATCCAAGGTCTCCCCTTGGACACGAGGTGGCGGCGTGGCGTCCAAGGGGAGACCTTGGATGGATGCTTTTCAGGTTTTTAGTCGATACATTAAGGCTTCGGCGATGTGGTCGTGGGCGATGTCTGTAGCTCCGGCAAGGTCGGCGATGGTGCGGGCCACTTTTAGGATGCGATGGTAACCTCGAGCGGAGAGTTTACCAGAATCCACGAATTGTTTTAAGAGGGCTTGAGATTTGGCGTCGTGGGTACAATATTTTTTAATTTGAGGGAGTTGCATTTCGGAGTTGACCAAGATGTGGTCGTTTTTGAAACGCTCTTTTTGAATTGCTCGCGCTTTTTCTATTTTGGCTTTAACTAAAACACTTTGATTGTCGGTTGTATGATCCGCTAATTTTTCATACTTTACCGCAGGGACTTCAATAAAAATATCAATTCTGTCCATTAAAGGTCCTGACAGTTTTCGTCGGTACATTGATACTTGCGATGGAGAACAAATGCAGGGTTTGACGGGACTATTTAAAAATCCGCAGGGGCAGGGGTTAGAAGCTCCAATTAACATAAAGCGACTGGGAAACGTAGTAGTATTTTTGGCGCGACTGATAGTAATTTTGCCTTCTTCTATTGGTTGCCTTAAAGATTCCAGCACATCTCGGTGAAATTCGGGAAATTCATCTAAAAATAATACCCCGCGGTGGGCCAGCGTAATTTCTCCTGGGCGCAAAGGCGTGCCTCCGCCAAGCAAAGAAGCTTCCGAAGCAATGTGGTGAGGCGCGCGAAACGGACGGCTCGCAATGATGGTTTCGTTTTCTTTGAGCAAACCAGCGACACTGTAAATTTTGGTAACTTCCAGCGCTTCTTGAAAATTTAAGCTTGGTAAAATTGAAGGCAAGGCTTTGGCGAGCAAACTTTTGCCTCCGCCCGGAGGTCCGGAAAAAAACAAATTGTGAGCCCCGGCGGCGGTAATTTCTAAGGCTCGCTTGGCGTATTCTTGGCCTTTGACCCAGCTAATGTCCACCTCGTTGGCGTTTCTTACAACACGGGCTTTGGTGGTAACAGTTGGTTCGATTTTGACGCGGTTTTCTAAATAACTTAAAGCCTCGCCCAAAGATTCAACTCCAATCACGCGCAAATCTTGAATGAGCGCCGCTTCGTTGGCGTTGGCGCTGGGTAGAATAATTTCACCAAATCCTTGTTTTTTGGCCAGCAGGGCAAATGACAAGGCGCCCTTGATTGGGCGGAGCGCGCCATCTAAAGAAAGCTCTCCTAAAAACATTCTGCTCTCTGGGTTAAAACTGGTTTGTTTGGAAGCAATTAAAAACGCTAGAGCAATTGGTAAGTCATACAACGACCCTTCTTTTTTTAAATCCGCCGGAGCTAAATTGACCAAAATCTTAAACGTCCTACTGGCCGGCGATAACAGTTTTGAAGATTTAATTGCCGACTCTACCCGCTCTTCCGCTTCTTTAATGGCTTTATCCGGCAACCCAACAATCGTAAAAGACCGAAGTCCGTAAGAGACGTCGATTTCCACTTCCACCAACTGTGCGTCCAGCCCCACGATAGCTCCTGAAAAAACTTTTGAAGGCATCTTGGTGAAATCTAAAATTCAAATTACCAAAATCTAAAACGTTTTGAATTTAAACAATAGACTTGTCCTTAAATAAGGTTTCGTACGAAACCTTATTTAAGGACAAGTCTATTGTTTATACTTTATCACCGTCCCAACCAAATACTTTGCCAACGGATTGGCGGCGCCTACCACTTCAAAGTGCGCATGGCAACCTGTAGAATTTCCGGTGCGACCCATTAGACCAATTCGGTCACCGGTACCGACTTTGTCGCCAGACTTTACAAACAACGTTTGCAAATGACCGTAATAAGTAACCGTGCCATTGGAGTGCAAAATGGTAATATAATTTCCCATACCCTTGTTATAGCCATTATTTGCCACCGCCCTTTGTATGGTTCCGGAAGCCGCGGCATAAATAGGCGTGCCACATTTATTGGCCAAGTCCACGGCGTTATAATAATGAAGCCCTTGGGTAATCTGGCCTTCGGCCGGATAAATAAAGAAATTGTCAGCCAAGGGAACTTGTATGGCCAGGGGCACAGCTTTTGCTGGCATAACGCCATCAGGAATAATCAACGAATCTCCGATAAAAATATCCCCCTCATTGGCAAGATTATTAAAAGCAATAATATCGTCAATATTTCCTTTGTAAGTTTTGGTAATCTGACCTAAGGTGTCGCCACTTCTTACGATATATGAAAGCCCCGAAACCGGCAAAATAGTCAACGTTTGACCAACTTTAAGGCTAGTGTTTTTAGTAATATCGTTAGCCCACAAAAGCGTATTTAAAGAAATGCCAAAACTTTGAGCCACCGATTCGGCGGTATCACCGGGCTGGACAACATAATCCTCAATACTTTTTCTTTGAGCTTCTTGTCCGCCAAAAATATCGCCTAGCGTTTGGGTAGTCAGTACCGAAGTCGTAGAAACCGCGCTAAGAGAATTATTTTGAATAATTTTTAAATCCGGGGTTTCCAGTGCCAGCGCCGCATTTTGGTCAAAAAACAAATCGTTACTGGTTAAATTGTCGGTATTTTTAAAGAAAGAGTTAAAAAAGATGATTTCGTTGCTTTTAGGATACCCGGGAGAGGCCAATGAACTGGCAGAAAAAAATAGCATGCTAAAAAGCACCAAAGAAGTTGCCCCAAACCAAAAAAAAGGATTTTTTGACAACCCCTTTATGTGTAATTTTTTAAGTTTTTCGCGGAAAAAAGTAAACAAATTCTTACCCTCAATTTAGCAGTTTTAAGGAGTCGTGTCAAGCGGTTATCCACACCGACTTTACTGTGATATAATCACAGTAACAATTCTTAATTTCCAATTTTTAATTTTTAAATAATGCCTAAATTTTCTAATGTTTAAAACCCTGCGAGTTTTAAAATTCAATCATTAAGAAATTATTTAAAAATTGGAAATTAAAAATTTAGTTTATGGATTTAACCTCCCCTAAAACAATTAGAGAGCTATTACTAAAATACCAAACGAAGCCCAACAAAACCCTTGGCCAGAATTTTTTAGTGCACGCACCGACGCTGGCCAAAATTATTGAAGCCGCTGACATTCAGCCAACCGATACAATTTTAGAAATCGGACCGGGCATCGGCACGTTAACCCAAGAATTGGCAAAAAAGGCCAAAAGAGTAGTGGCGGTGGAAAAAGACCGCGCGATGATGGAAATTTTAAAAGATACTTTAAGGGACTGTAAAAATGTTGAAATTATTCAAGGAGATGTGCTGGAAATTTTAGAAAATATCGAATTGTCGTCATTGCGAGGAGCCGAAAAGGGGGTCGGGGAAATTGGGTATTTCCCCGTGAAGGAAAACAGTGCCATGAGCGGAGCGAATGGACACGTTAGAAACCGCGGGTTTCTAAGGAGCGAGGAACGAGCGACGACGGGGCAATCTAAATCGACAAACGAGAATACTTGGTCGAAAACTCCTCTCAATGACGAATTGGTACTGCCAACAGATTACAAGGTGGTCGCGAATATCCCATATTACCTAACCTCACCCTTGATTAGAAAATTTCTGGAATCAAACAACCCACCAGAAATTATGGTCTTGATGATCCAAAAAGAGGTCGCGGAGCGCATTTGCGCCAAGCCTCCGCGCATGAGTATTCTGGCGGTTTCTGTGCAGATTTACGCCGACGCCAAAATCATTTCCAAAGTTTCCAAAGAATGTTTCTGGCCCGCGCCCAAGATTGATTCGGCCATCATTAAAATAATTCCGCGTGATTCCGCGTCAATTTCCGCGCCATTCCGCGATACTTTTTTTAAAGTAGTTAAAGCCGGCTTCTCCCACCCCCGAAAACAACTAGGCAACAACTTTCGCACCGCCTTCAAAAAACCGGAAACAGAAATCAACGCCTGGCTCAAAAAAAACAACATCACCCCCTCGCAACGCGCCCAAACCCTAACCATCCAAGACTGGGTAAACCTAGCCAACCAATAAGTTCCAGAAAACCCGCAGACGTCCAACGTCTGCAACCCCAACCCATCAATCCAAGGGGAGACCTTGGATGCACAGGCGACTGTAGCGATATGGTGTAAAAGAAAAACGTTTTCTTTTTACACTATATGGACATTACACCAAGATGTGGTTTCACTTCGCCGCGCGCCCGCGGGCGCGCGGCTCATCGTTGGTCGTACCCTAGATTCCCGCCACAGTTTAACCTCGACCCGATCGGGGATGGGAACGACAACCAGTTAATCTGCAGACGTCCAACGTCTGCACGTCTGCAACCCCCAACCCATCAATCCAAGGGGAGACCTTGGACAAATCATGGGGGGTTGACATGGGGGTTTGATATGGTAAGCTAAAGTTAGATTCGGGGATCTTTGCTTCCTAGATTTTAGTCCGCTAAAACTTGTCGTTTTGGCTTTGACAACTAAATATTTCACATCTTCTCTTCTCCTAGAAAGGGGAAACCATGTCCATCGCGGAAAAAAAAGAAAGCAAGAAAGTCATGGGTACCTACATCCGTGGCAATCAGGTTTTCAACAAAGCTGATCATCAGCTTTGCGGAAACGTTGTAGGGGAATACGTTGTCCTCTTTGACGGCAGAAAAAAACCTTTGCCCAAAAAAGCAGAGGAAATCTGCGAAACGGTTGCGGTGCAACCACTGTCCGCCAAAAAATCCGGCGACACGGTGCAAATGTACGCCAACAACAACGATACCGTTCACGAAACGGTCAAGGCTCCCAAAGCAAGGGAGAAAAAATCGCCGGTCACCTTGGTGGCCAAGGCGACAAGCCGTTTTCACAGGTTGCCAAACCTGCAAAAAGCCCTGCTTGCCAGCATCGTGTTGGTAGCAATTCTTTTTACGACCGGGGCCGTCGTGGCTCTCACCAAATCCAGTTCGCCAACGTCGGTGAACAAAAACGCCCAACCCTCCGGCGACCCAAAAACCACCGTGCTGGACACGGGCGACAATGCCATTAACGAATATGGCATCAAGGTGAGTTATGAGTTCCCCCGCGAGGCTTTTCTGGAAGCCCACTACGTTAACGGAAAAGACATGAATGGATCCCCCCCTTTGACCAAGTTCATTATTATGGTCGATGGTAAATTGCCCGAAAAATTGGCTGTTTTCCTCAAATCACCACAGCTCAACCAAAAGGAGCAACAGAGACTTATCGAGTTTACTGACTCAATAGTTCCAACACATGCCCCCAATAGCTTTTCCCTATATGGCGATCCTATTGGTCATTGGCGAGTTGAGATAAAAAACCAGAGCAACAAGGTTGTTTACCGGGAAACCGTAAACATTATGCGTCGCGATAAAAGGTTTATCGCCATTTCGGCCAATTAAATGGCCACTGACAACAAAAACAAGTGGCATTATCACACGATAATGCCACTTTTCTTTTGCGCCAAATTCGGTAGTTGGGAATAAACAGTGTATTAACCTGTGGATTATTAGTTGATTATTGTTTTTATTTTTATGCTACAATAAATGAATATTTTTTAAATAAACTTAATGAGCAAATTTTCGGCTTTTTTTACGAAAGTAAAACAACAGAAATTTTT
>CAZYSZ010000027.1:0-9283 GCA_964650025.1 uncultured Candidatus Saccharibacteria bacterium
TTTAAATTTAGCTTCGCTAAGTTTAAAAATTATTGCAAATTTTGGGCAAAAATATAGAATTTGCAGTAAAAAGTTATTTAGGGACAAGTCTATTACACATGGAGCCAACGAAGAGAATCGGACTCTTGTCTTTCCCTTACCATGGGAGTGCTCTACCACTGAGCTACGTCGGCTTTTTTCAAAAACCTGGTGGGCGCGGCAGGACTTGCACCTGCGAAGGGGAAACCCCGCTAGATTTACAGTCTAGTGCCTTTGCTGCTCAGCCACACGCCCACGCTCACTCTTTAATTTTTATCACAAAACTTATAATTATTCAATAATCTTTCCGTGTTCTTTTTTCCACCCATCAATCTTTTTGTGATCACCTTGGGTTAACACTTTTGGAACTTTCCAGGATTTGCCTTTGGAGGGAGAAAAAACCTCCGGCCTTGTGTATTGGGCATATTCTAAAAATCCACCGGATTTGGTGATTCTTTCTTTTAACAGCGCCTCTTTACCTAAAACTCCCGGCACCAACCTTGCAATAGCTTCAATTGCCACCATGGCCGGTAATTCTCCGCCCATTAAATCGTAGTCGCCAATGGAAACTTCTAGGTCAGCGATTTTTTCCGCCACACGCTGGTCCACGCCTTCGTACCGGCCACAAATAAAAATAATCTGATCTAGTTTTGAAAGCTTGTGTGCCATTTTTTGCGTAAATTTCTGACCCCGTGGAGTGAAAAGGATCACCTTCGTTTTAGAATTTGTAATTTTGAATTTTGAATTTATTTGCCGCCCAATATTATTGGGCGAGCCTCGCCCTTCTGGGGCGGGTGATTTTTGATTTGTGATTTGTGATTTTTTTAAAGTCACGACAGCCTTAAAAATTGGTTCAACTTTGAGCACCATTCCAAGTCCCCCACCAAACGGCCGATCGTCCACTGTGCCACGCACGTCATCGGCAAAATCCCGTAAGTTATGAGTTTTAATGTTGATTAACTTTTTTTCTTGAGCGCGCGAAATCAGACTCTCATTGATATAAGAATCTAATATTTTTGGGAAGATAGTGATAATGTTAAATTTGAGCATAAAGTCTTAAGTTTAAGTTTTATGTTGCAGCTTTGCATTTTTCGCTTTTATCTTTTAACTTGCTCCCGATAAACGAAAACGGTACCACCTTCATGATAGCACCGCTTCCGAAAAACTATAAGATTAAATTACAACGAAATACTATCAATGTCGTCGGACATTGGCTTGGCTTCAGTGGCCGGCCTTTGCACCCTTCCACCGATTGGTTCCTCAATTTTAAGGTTTACCCTTGAGTGGTTTTTTAAGCCAACAATTCTGACCAAATTTCTAATAGCTTTAGCAGTTGATCCTTCTCTTCCAATGATTTGTCCCATATCAGCTGGGTTTACGGTCAATGAAAGCAAAACTCCCATTTCGTCAACTTTTCGTTCTACTTTGACGTCTTTTGGGTTATCAACCAACTCTTTGACAATGTATTCAAGAAAATCTTTATCTGGTTCTTTTGACATGTTGTGTTTGGTTTTTCTATCTTGTGATTCGTAGCACGACCTTTTATTTTTAGCTACTAATTATATTGTACTTATTTAAAAAAGGATGTCAAATGCCGCACGCCCGCGCCCTGCTCCACCAAAGCTTTAGCAAAGGAGAGGGCGTGCGGCATATAATAAAAAAGGGGCGGAGTGAATTAACACTCGCGCCCCACTTTTCCTGCGCATATTATGCACAGGCCACGCGCCACAGACTTGCCAGATTGCCGCGATAAGCGTACCACTGAGGGTCGCCTCGCTCAACTTCGGCGGTGAGCTCTTGCTCCACCGCCAGGATTTCCTTTGCGGCAACGCCCGCAAAGTCGTCGTCTACCTCCATAGGCAAATTACCATGGAAGCCGCCGGCGCCCACAAACAAGTCCAGTTCACGCAGTTTCTCACCCATGGTTGTACTCCTTTTTTTCCACGACACTTTTAGAATGTGTCGGAAAGAAACTTCTTGCCATGGAAAACAAGAATTTCTCTTTGGAAGAGGATACGTAAACCACGCATCTACCCTTCTTTCAAATCACTAAACTTTGAAATTGTCATTCTGAAAATCTACCATCATATCCACGTGTAGTCAGTGATTATTCGTTACTTGAGTAATGATTTGAAAGAAGAGGAGAAGCCACGGCGTTTTGTCGCACAATGACTTCTCGGTTTTTTTGTTAGTCAGCACGATTCGGCTGACTCTTTCTTAATTGGTCGGCAACGACCATCATGGCAATAAAAAGAGCAAACACTCCCAAGGAAAAATAAGCTTCCACAGTTTCCTCCTTTCTGTGAGACTATTTCCCTTCTTCCAATCTACTACACGTTGTAATAATTTGGAAGACTTTTGTCGGCCAATGAGCCCGCGACTGCTTTTTCAGCCTGGTCCATGGCCTTTTCGTGCGAAGATTCTTCTCCGCCCTTGTCGCGGGCCCACCACCCCCATTCTCCGGTCAACTCACTCCAAGATACTGTGGCAACCACCGGGTCACCGCTGGAATTTCCCCGAGTTTTGGTTGCAGTAAAAAAGTCGCCTTCGGGGTTTTCCGTCCAAAATAACTTCATAACCCATTTCCTTTCTAAAAAAATTCGCATCCATTTTTAAAAATGCCGCCAAGGCAATCAGAAGTTGGACACACCATTCTTTCAAATCACCTGCGAAGTGTCGCATAATGATTTGAAAGAAAGGCATTAGGAACTTGCGACATCCATGGCACAAGTTCCTAATTTTACTAAAAATAAACAGATTTTGGGAACCGATCCCCGAATTTGGGTAAACCGGTAATAACCCTTAAATCCTTAATAGCCTCTTTGATTTCATTGGGAATTAAGGCCCCATCTTCTGGGTTCCAAAACCAGCTTGCCGGCCCATCTTGTTCAGATTCCCAATCGACAAGAATGGTGCATCCCCGCGCCAAAGAATGACCGGGCAGCATTTGTTGCCAATCACGCTGGTGCAGGGCGTACAACGCCACCTTTTTTGGAGTCACCGAAGAATCCCGAAAAACCCAAGCCAGCAAAAATAAAACCCCAAAACCAATGCAGATGCAAATAATCACCATGACTATCTCCTGGTAAAAAAATCACTTGTCGCACAATACGACTAGGGTTATTGACCGCCAATTCCCTATTTTTAAATCACAACCTTGTTGTGGTTTAAAAATAGAGGGGAAACCAGAAATCCAATTCTGGTTTCCCTTGTGTCAGTTGCATGACACTTTTTGGAAAACAAACTCCCGGATGTCGCTTTCAGTCCGCGATTCCATGCGGACTTCGTATTCTTCCCATTCAAAAAAAAGATAGAATACTGAGTGATTTTGCGCCGACCAGTCGGCCGAGCTTGGGTGATTTCCCATACACCCTCCTCATCGCGGTAAATATTTTGGCGGATACGCACGCCTTTTATTTCTCCACCCATGGTCATTGGATCAAACGTCCAAAAACACCGTACCACTTTAACTTGCATAACAAACTCCTTTTGAGTAAAAGTTACGTTAATGGCACTTCCCACGACATTGGCATCAATTGGGCGCCGGATTTTTCGGAAACATCGCCTCGGAAAATCCGAATGAAATTAGCGCAGGGCTGGCCAGTGCCGTTTCCAAATGGCGCGGCGTGACCTGTCTGGTGAAGCGGACATAATTGCCCGCCAACCGTAATTTCCGTCGCAATGTTTTTTGCGAACCGGACACGCAGGGCAACGCCCACGTCCTTGTGACCGGAAATGTGCAACTCCAAATTTCCACCACCTGGAGTTTGACCATCAAAGAAAAATCTTTTAATGATCTCAAGCTCGTCCTCAAATGGACGCGCGTCCCCCAAAGCATACCACAAGTATGCTGGCACACAACCATCGTAAAGCTGATGGATAAACTCCGCTTTTCCATCAGGGTCGCGCCAGGATTTGCCGGTCAACAATGGCCGGCAACGCAGGATTTTTTCCCGCTCTTGGTTTTCTTGCGCCTCAATGCCGGCAAGAAAAAGAATACTTTGAAGATCCTCAAAGCGGGCGGATCTCTGGTAATATTTCCAAAGACCAAAAACCATCAGAACGACAACCGCCGCAACGACAACTAAAAATACGATCATAAAAAATCCTTTCGTATGCGTCTTTTCAATGTGCGCCGTGCACTCGGGAACGTGACGCTATCAATCCCCAATTAGAAATCACAATCTTTTTTACGATCTTTAATTGAGGAGAGAGGCGAACGAATTTCGCGCGCCTCCCTCATTTTTTTATGCTTCACGCCACTCGATTTCATCTTCTGCATAAACCCAGTGAACACGATTTGCCAAACAGGGTCCCCGTCCTTGGGTCACCCTGGGCTGTTCAATTTTTCCTTCCGCCAACAAATGGCGGAAGACCCGTTCCGCCTTGTCTGGATATTCAATCCAGTAACTCTGCCGATACGATCTAACAACCTCTTCCAAAATTTCTGGGGTCGGTGCCTCCAAGCCCGTGACAATTTTTTTGACACTGCCGAGAAGAACTTTCCCCTCGACAATGTCGCAAATACAAAACGAAGCACTCAATCCAATCATCTCAATCCCCTTTTAAAAAATTCCAGGAATCACATTAATTCCCTTTTCTCAAATCACTAAACTGAAAATCCATTCTGAAATTCTACCATTGTTTTTTACTATGTAGTCAGTGATTTAGCATTCAACTAATGATTTGAGAAAAGGGAGGGAAACCGGAGAAACTAACTCTTTCCCCGGCCCCCCTTTGTATGCGACGCTCTGTACAAGCGTCGATTTACACGCGCGATCCATGTAAATATCCATATGTCCATTGCGCGTGGTTAAAAAGCCAAGAAGGGTTGACATATTCTCCCCTTCTTTCAAATCGCGACACTTTCGTAATCTGAAAGAAAGGTGGGGCACAGGACAAGCATCATTACTCATCCCGTGACCCCTTGTACTATTTTTTTTGCAGGTTTTTATCCTGCGCGACGCCGGGGCGAAGCAAAACGATTCGCCCACGATTTGGTATGCATCAGCCTGCGCAACCGGTGGAGCCAGGCCATCTTGGCCAGCTTCTCCTCCTTGACACGACGGAATTCCTCCGCCGCGGCTTGGGCGTAGGCCGTCTTCACCTGATCAATCTCTTCGCCGTAATACGACATCGTAACCACCATGATAGTTCTCCTTTTCGTAAAGATTTTTCGTCATGGGAACAAAAAACCTTCCGCCACTCTATCAACAAAGGCAACGAACCTTTGCCGGAAAAACACCGTGTTTTCCCTTCTTTCAAACCACTATATTATCTGTTCATTCTGAAAATCTACCATTACTTTTACGTTATGTAGTCAGTGATTCAGTGTTTAACTAATGATTTGAAAGAAAGGAAAGAGTAGTCGGCATCATGCCTATACTCTCTCACGCTGCGACTTTAGTCGCCTACTCAAAGATTTCTTCGTTGCGCGGGTTGTAATAAATGTCGGCCTTGGTTGGATATACCTCAACTTCTACACCGATGTAACCATGGTAAGTTGGTAATTTCCACCAAGCACCCAGATTACTCACATCCACGCACAGCACCGTTTCGGGAGAAACCGTTGGTGCGGCCACCATGTAACACAAACCACTAGTGGAACAGTAGTAAGATTTGGCTTGATGACCATGTTTCCTTAGCAAAGCTGCCACTCGATCGGCAAGCGCTTCGCAAAAAGGAAATTCATGATAGCCACTGCCATACAAACCACTGTGTTTGTCCTGAAGCTCCTTGAGCTTGAAGCGAAGATACATAAATTACTCCTTAAGAAAAAGTGGTAACAAACAGAAACCTCTGCCCGTCATACTTTCTCTGCTATGTAATTCCCTTCTTTCAAATCATCCTTGGGGACGGTTGATTGGTAGCGTGCAATATCAAAGATATTGCATTGTATACCAGTCGCGCGGGCACCAACGGTGACCTGAAAGAAAGGTACGAGGCCAAGACCCATTCATATTCATGCCTCATAGTTGCCCCAAGTTGTCGTTTGCCTCAAGAGACTGCTTAGCAACCCCATATTTGGTCTAAAGTTTAATTGTTCGGCTGCAAACTCGCTATAATTTCTCGGCTTACACATTGTGCAAACCTCCAAATTCTATCAAGTTTTCGCTCGAAAAATTAAACTTTATCCTCAAAAGATGGTCACTAAACAATCTCTGGCAGGCACCCGGTCAACCCAGAGCTAAGATTTTCAAATTTCTTTCCTAATCGTCTACACCTTAATTATACTACTTACATAAAACCTTGTCAAGTAGTCAAACCCATATTTGAGCTTAAATGTGGGTATTTTACGCTTAAATGAAGCTATTTATACTTAAAAATACAGCAAAAATAGCCTTAATTAAGGCTATTTTTAAGGGTGATTTAAACTTAAAACTACTTTTTTGAGGGTAAATTGAGAGAGTTTTCTAGGTACTCGATACGCATTTCTAGCTTCTCTATCTTTTTGTTTTGATCTTCGAATAATATGTTTTCAATTTTATCAAATCTTTTATCGACGTCATTAAATCTTTTTTCGAACTTTTTTTCCACATCAAAAAGCTGGTCTTTGGTAGCAGTTTTTTCGAACCCATTATTTATCATTACCGCCAACTGATCGATTGTAATTTTTTTGTTTGCCATGGGTTAATTATAATCATGCGAGAATGCGTGTCAAGCGCACACACGTGTTTACAGCGCACACACGTGTTCTGGATTCCCGCTGGAGCGTCAATGACAAGGTGGTGGAGATTGTCGCTCGTCGCACAACAAAAGAAAAACACTGCAGAGGCAGTGTTCTCTGTCGCACAATAATCTTATATCTACGTGGTTTTTTCGGGTTCTGCCTTAGCTTTTTCTTTTGGCGTTTCAACCGGCGTCACACCTTCGCTCTTTGGAGCTTCCTCCTTCGCTGAAGTTTCGGCGGACAAGTCGGCGGGCGAAGCTGGCGTTTCAACTAGCACTGGCGCAACTTCTGGAGCTTTTACTTCCTCGGCCGGTGTAACTGGTGCCGCGGCAACTTTGACCGCTTCCTTGTCCGCCATAGCTTTAGCGACGGCGGAGGCTTTAGCTTTTTTGGTCACACTAAACACTTTGATTTTTTTGGCTTCAATCACTTTTTCTGAAACCAGCAAGTTATGGATTCTTGGGGTTGGTTTGGCGCCTTTGGAAATCCAATACAAAATCCGGTCTTTTTCTAAGGAATGTTTTTTGGTCAACGGATTTACGTATCCCAATTCTTCAACCGCCCGGCCACCTTTGGCAGACCTGCGTTTATCAATTACCACAATCTTAAAAAACGGCTGATTTTTTTTACCTTTTCGAGTTAGACGAATAGTTAACATTTTATAAATTACAAATACAAAATTATAAGCTCCAAATAAATTACAATTAACAAAATTATAAATTCAAAACGTGTTTTAGATTTAAGATTTTGAATTTTGACATTATTTTGGATTTGTAATTTTGAATTTTGGATTTTAGTTTCCCCACTTTTTAATTTCTAGCGCCTTCTTCGCGGCTTCTTCCTCCGCTTCTTGTTTTGAATATCCCTCGCCTTCGGTTACTAGCGTATCACGCAAATACACCCCTACGGTAAACTTCTTTTTATGATCCGGCCCCCATTCTTTTAAAATTTTATACGCTGGTGTAACTCCCTCTTTTTCTTGCGCCTGTTCTTGAAAATGGCTTTTAGCGTCTTTGTATGACCCACTGGTGATAATTTCGGGCAAGCGTTTTAATAGATACTTTTTAATAAAAACGTCGCAAGCATCATAACCAGAATCTAAATACAGCGCACCAATCAACGCCTCAAAGGTGTTGGCCAAAATGTATTGGCGGGCTTTTCCCAGTTCTTTAGTTTCGCCACGAGAGAGCAGTAAAAAATCGTTAAAGCCCAATTCTTCCGCCACACTGGTTAACATTTTGGCATTGACCAGGGCCGCGCGCCAGTTGGTTAGTTCGCCTTCGGCTTTTTTTGGATATTCCTGATACAAAAATGCGGTTACCACCAATTCCAATACCGCGTCGCCCAAAAATTCCAGCCGCTCGTTTTGGTCCAAGCCAAAATCCGGATTTTCGTTTAAGTATGACCGGTGCACAAACGCCTGAGTCAGTAAATCTTTATTTTTAAAATCCAAACCCAACTTTTTTTCGAATAAGTCAAATTGTTGCATGTTTCGTGTAACGCGCAACGTGTAACGTGTAACGCAACTTTTTACGTTTGCGTTATACGCTATACGCTACACGCTTTGCTCGCTATTTTCCAATTGTTTATACACCGTCCCCAGCACTCCATTCACAAACTTCCCCGAAACGATGCCCGAAAACGTTTTGGCAAGTTCAATGGCTTCGTTGATGGCGACTTTGGGCGGGACTTCGTCTTTGTTGGCGTACAACAATTCAAACAAACCAATCCTTAATACATTCCGGTCAACCATGGGAATTTGCGCAATCGGCCACTCGGGCGCGGCTTTTTCGATAATATTGTCAATTTCTACGGAATGTTTTACGACTCCGTGCGCCAAGTCACTAACAAATTCCAAGTCTTCCAGACCCGGGCCAAAATCTTTGATATTTCTTTCAATGACTGCATCCAGCGCACCCGCTTTTCTACCGTAAAAATCCCACTCATACAAGCTTTGCATTACAATGGAACGTGATAAGTGCCGAGAAGCCATGTACTACTTATGAACACAAGAACTCATGAACGAAAGAACAACAACGTTCTTCAGTTCTTTAGTTCTTCAGTTCTTTAGTTCTTCAGTTCTTTAGTTCTTTAGTTTCTTTATCCACCGATTTCATTTCCTTCTCTTTAATCTTTCTCTCTTTTTTGTTGAGTTTTCCTAGTACATTGATTGCTTCTTTGCCTTTGTAAAATCCGCAGTGCTTGCAAATAGTATGAGGTCTAACCTGGGCCTTACATTTTTGACAGGTTGTCAAAACCGCAGGCGTCACAAAAATGTGCATCCTGCGTTGCCCAACACTTGACCTGGTATGTTTATGTCGCGGAACAGCCATCGTTCATGGAACATGAAGCATGAAGCATGAAGCATTTTTACGCCGTAGCGTTATTATGTTTCATGTTTTATGATTCATGTTTTATGATTACACTCTACCAAACAAACCATTTTTTTGCAATAGACTTGTCCCTAAATAAAGGGTATTAAACCCCAGGGCAAAGCCTCCGACCCCGGCGCACACAAAGGCGCGCCCAAGGGAACCGCGCTAACGCGCGGGGTATTAAACCCTTTGTCACCTGCGACGCTTTGCGCGAACACAT
>CAZYSZ010000028.1:0-8924 GCA_964650025.1 uncultured Candidatus Saccharibacteria bacterium
ATGGTTTTGTGCGCAACCCCTCACATTTCGTTGTCATTCCCGCCCCCCCAATCAATTTGGTGGGAAACTGCAGTGGGAATACAGCGCAAAAGTACACACTCTAGATTCCCGCTTACGCTGGAATGACAAGTGGGGGTGAGCGTGAGGGGTTACTTTTGTGCGTAATCCTTTGCGCTTGGAGATAAGCGTGAGGGTTTATAAAAAAGCCCCACCAAGGAAGGTGGGGGCTTGGGGCGGGTTAGCGATTTATTGAATCAACGATGAGCGTTGAACCAATTCCGCCCCTTGGAAGAAAGCGTGCGATGATTTTTAGGCGACTGGGGTTGTAGGTAGCGACAATGTCGTCATACACCACGTTGATAAAACGCTCGTATGACAACAGCCTGTTGCGAAAATCAAAAAAGTAAAGCTTGAGTGATTTTAGCTCGATGATTTTCTCGTTCGGGAAAAATATTATCGTAACCTTCGCAAAATCAGGTTGATTGTTGGCGCCCAAAAACGTTACCTCCGGATTCTTGATGACAATCTTATAGGTTTTCTCGCAAGGATTTTTCAAGCTCTTCAGAATCGACACATCACTCCAGTGGCGCTCTGCAGATGGGGTGCTCATGGGTTTCCTTTCTAAAGTTTTGGGATAAGTCTATTAATGTTCTGGTTAAAGTCTAGGATTTATATTTCTCTATGTCAATAGATACTTCTTCCTCAACTTTTTATGGTAAGTTATCGCAAACCGGTGTGCCTCGTCGTCTAGATGGACGATGAGGTTGTAAATTTCTTGGGGGAGATTTTTTAGGGGGATGTGTTGCTTTTGATTTTCGATCAAAAGTTCCTGCTTGCCCTTGGCGATAGAGATGATTTTTATGTTTTTCACCTGTCTTACAAACTTGACGGCCGTCGGATTTGTAAGACTTTTGTTTTTGATATTAATACCAACATTCAACTGCGCGATTCCGCCGTCGATGAGCATAACTTCTGGATAGCCCCATTCGGGGTGCGCCAGCCGGCGGGTGAGCACTTGTTTTAGCATGGCGATATCGTTGGGCTTTTGTTCCAGTAATTCGTAAGGTCGTTTAGTATTCGTTGCATTCGGATGTATTTGTAGATTAGTATCGCCAGGATTCGCTACGTGAATCCTAAATTTTTTATACTGGCTTTTGTCGGGTTGGCCGTTGACAAAAACGACCATACTGCCAACGGCCTGCGCGCCCTGGATATTGGAAATATCATAACATTCTATCTTTGAAATCGGAGTTTTGACCTGTAAAATTTCTTTTAGCATTTTCTCCGTTTTTATCCAATGCTTGTTTTCGGAATTTTGACTTTTGACTTTTAAATTTTGAATTACGCTCGCGTGTGCCATAACTTGCTCCAATGCCAAAATTTTATCCCGCACTTTCTTAGCATTCTCATATTCTCGAGAATATGAGAATGTTTCCATTTCGCGGCGCAAGGCAAATAAAACCGTTTTGCGTTTTCCCTGTAAAATCAAAACTAATTTTTTAATATTTTTTTTGTATTCAACCAAATCTGGCGCGGGCCCCGGACACAAATCCAAATGGCACCAAGTACATTTTTTGTCGGAGTGTTTGGCAGTTGTGTAATAAGGAAAAATCCGTCGCAAATATTTCAACGTTTTTTTAAGTGAAGCACCTTCCACAAATGGTCCAACAGCTTCGAAATTCGAAGCAAGTTTTGAATTTTTTAATTTTGAAAATTTGGATTTGTTTCGGATTTCGGATTTCGTGCTTCGGATTTTATTCCCTGGTTGGTGGGTAATAAAAACATAAGGCACATTATCCGTATTTCTTCCAATCGCCACAAAAAAATAATTCTTATCATCCCGCCAGACGGAATTAAATTTCGGCTGGAATTTTTTAATCAGTGAAGCCTCTAAAACCAGCGCCTCAATTTCCGAATCAGTTTTGATAAAACTGATTCGCCCTGCGAAGCCTTGGCGAAGTAGGGCGCGCTCCCACCAAGTATTACCATGAAAATGATTTTTCACACGGTCTTTTATGTTAATCGCCTTTCCAATATAAATCGGTTCGTTTTTTAAATAAAACAAATACACCCCCGCGGTTTTGGGTAGGTTTTCGATAGAGTTTTTTAGCTTTTCGTCCATGGCTGTATTTAAGCCTTTTAAAAGCAATTTAGCAATCATTGACATTAAGTTTTTAGTGTGATAACATTATAGGCAACAAGGATTGGCACATTCTGCCCTCAATCCGAACACTTTGAACTTAATTATTTGATTGCTTGTAAAATAAAAAGTAAGCAGTTTACGAGGAGAATTACCATATCGGAATTTCCCTCTCGGAAAAATAGTTAATTGCAAAGTGTTCGGATTCAAATGGGACATCGGGATTGTTCTTTTACAATCGAAAATTCTTCGGATTCACCTGATTGTTTCAGGTATCCGAATAACAATACGGACCGTCAACATCAACTCGGAGGATTCGATCATGAAGACTTGGCAGGAGATTCAGAGAGGCGAAGGCCATGAAGAACCTTCCCAGCCTGAATCAGAAGTTCAGGAGCAGATTGTAGGAGAAAAGCAGGAAGCTTCAACCGCTCTCGTGTCGATTGAAAAGATGCTGCCGGGGCTGCGGGTTTCAACCAACGCTCTGGTAGTTCATCAGCAACGCAAAGAGTTGTATGACAACATCGTCTTCGGCTACTGCGCCGCCCATCAGCGTCTGAAGGAACTTCAGGTTGCTGTCGAAAAACAGCAGAAAGCTTCTGAGACCCAAACGCAGGAAACGCAGGTTTCGGGCGAGGAGAAGCCAACAACGGCTCTCGCTTTGCTCACCAAGAAACGTCACGAAATCGCACTGATGCACGGGCAAGACGCTCTTGAATTGGTGAGAACTCAGCTCGGACTCGATATTGTTCGAGGTGAGCTTTTGGAAGAACTGCGATCCAAGCTCTCGCCAGAGCGGGGATTGGAAATGCTCTCGGCGTGGACGAAAGTGATACTCAAAAAAGAGTGCGCCACCATCCGCGAAGCCAACGAACTTTTCCCTCACCTCACTCTCTCGGAGCTGGCATTCTTTCCGCTCTTGGAGCATCTGCCGCTCAGCATGATGCTGTTTGGCACGACTTTTGACGCAACTTCGCTTGCCGAGAAAACAGAGTTTACGGAAGAGGAAATTGCCGGAATCTCTCATCGTATTCCGCAACAAGTGTGGGCCACGGTGCAAGGACTTGCCTACGTTCTGGACAAGTATGTCCCAGAGAACCAAGACAAGGGCATTCTGGAGTACGATCCTTACTCGATTCTCGGCCTGACCGGCGTCAACGAAGGCGTCGAACTGGTTGAGTTCACGGTGAAGATCAAGCGCATCGTGCAACAGCTCGTGCCACTCCTCATGTCGAACTCGCACTTGTATGAGAAAGTCTGGGCCAACAGCCCGGAATCTCTGCAAGTTGGTTTCGGCAGGATCGCTCGAGTGGCTCTGGAGAAAACGTGCGGGGAAGATGGCAAGGACGTTGCGAAAGTAAGCCTTTCGGCGGCCATCGACTTGCTCGACGCAGAGCAGAAGAAGCGCTTCAACAACGAGCGCCAATGCTTAGAGCAAACTGTCGTTCGGGCCTCGGTCTATGACCTGGCTCGAGACGTAATGCTCCGAGTGGACGAAGTCGTCAAGCTCTGCGGGATTCTCAATCATGTTCCGCGGTGTCTGATGCAGGAGCAGCCTTTTACGGGCTTCATTAAGCCCTTCGGAGTCTGCGTCAACTTCATCGCACCGGATGGCAAAATCGTCGAAACCTGTCCGTTTAGCCCTGTGCACGGACGCGATGCAGTGGAAACGCTGCATGCAGAATCACAAGACTCAGGGAGAGAAAACCGTACCATTGCATTCCTGTTCCGAGAACTATTCATGTCGGTGCAGGGAAATGTGATGGACAAAGGCGCCCAGGACCCGATGAATCTTTCACTGCTCGAAGCCACGGCTCTCCAGCTGTGGGTCGAGCGCCACGTTGTACTGCAACCGCTACCTGCATGGTCACTGGTGCAAGTTCGCGATTGGTCAAAAGACCTACTCGGCTACACTATCACCGGCAAGGATGTAGTTACTCGGCTGACCAGCAAGGTCGGCGTTCAAGAAGCTCAACAGATCGCCATGACTCTTTCACTTCCGGCCGTGAAACTCCTCGAGCGAGTGAAGCGGATCGTCAAGACTCAGAGCATCCATTCAATCGGCGCAATTATGGCCGGAATGGTCATCGAAGGAACTTATGAGGCGGGGTCTCAGACCATCACCCTCATGGAGTTTCCTGAGATGCTCTACACAGATATCTCACCCATGAAAAAGGCAGTGCGTTCATTCACACTGCTTCACGAATGCGGCGAGGCAGTCTGGACGATGCTGCAAGATTCAGACAAGGAGCAATGGAAGAAGATCAGCTGGCCGCGTACGGCACGCAAGAAAGCGGAAAAGCATTTCCTCACTTTCTACGCCCATCACAAGGACGAGAAAGAGGATTTCTGTGACCACTTCGCGGCGTACATCCTGCACGGGCCGGAGTTCCGAATGGCTACGGCGAATGCTCGCCCGCTCAAACGGAAATACCGACTTCTGCGCTCTATCATCGCAAATCTCACGGGTATCGCATCTGAATTTCCCCGGTTCATCCCTTGGACGATTCGAGAAATTCAGGGCGCGCTTGAGCAGGAAATCAAGCAAATGGAGCTGAAGGAAGCGATTGAGCTGGAAGAGAAGAACGCCAGCAAATCTTACCTCGACAACAAGGAACGCATCTTCGAGATTCGCAAGAGTTTCGAGCAGCTTGTCGCTCAGGATGATCGGAAAATCGATGCGCAAGATGCTGAAGACCCGGACGACCGCAAGGCCGCCGAACAGGAAGAGGATGAAGACGAGGAATACGAAGACCCAATCCAAGAGGAAGAGGGCTTAATCGAAGTCCACGAGGTTCGGGCGAAAGTCAAGGACGTGCTCGAATCGATTATGGATCCCCAAGAGCCTGAATTCAGGAGCCTGCGGCGCAAAGTCGTAGACTGCCTCCTCGAGGGTGATTGGGAAGGCGTTGAGGATGCGCTCAATTTTCTCAATGAAGATGACAAGGAAGAAACCATGGATCTTCTTCGAGAGATCGACGCTGGGCCTCAAAGGCCACGTTTCTAAACAAAGACCCCTGCTGGTTCACACTGGCAGGGGTATTTTTTTATAATAGATTTGATAGGGAGTAGCGCATTCCTTGAAATTTCTATTTAGAAAAGGTACAATGGTGTATTTCATAAAAAAATATGCAAAACGATTACATCAAAATCCGTGGCGCGCGGGTGCACAATTTAAAGAATGTCAGTTTGGATATTCCTAAAAATAAGCTGGTGGTGATTACGGGGCTTTCGGGGTCGGGAAAATCTTCGTTGGCGTTTGATACGTTGTATGCGGAGGGGCAGAGGCGGTATGTAGAAAGTTTGTCGGCTTATGCGCGCCAATTTTTGGGCGTGATGGATAAACCCGATGTGGATAAAATTGAAGGCATCTCGCCCGCCATTTCCATTGACCAGCGCAAGGCGATGCATAATCCCCGAAGCACGGTTGGCACCATCACGGAAATTTATGACTACCTGCGGCTGTTGTATGCGCGGATTGGAAAACCGCATTGTCCTAACTGTAAAAAACTGATTTCAAAACAAACGATTGATCAGATTGTGGAACAAATTCTGAATCGCAAAAAGACGCGGAATCTTACGCAAAAAGACGCGGAAGAAATTGCAATTCTGGGCCCGGTGATTCGCGGGAAAAAGGGCGAACATACGGCGGTGCTGCAAGAAATCCAGAGAAACGGATTTGTGCGCGTGCGAATTGACGGCGATGTGTATTTAATAGAAGAGGCTTTACAAAAAGTGTTGGACAAGCAAAAAAAACACAGCATTGAAGCGGTGGTTGACAGGTTGGTGCTTGATAAAGATTTGGATAGATCGAGGTTAGTTGATTCACTAGAAACCGCCTTAAAACTTGGCAAAGGGATCGTTATCGTTAGCCAGATGCCAGTTGCCACGCGCCCGCAGCCAAAAGACGAAGTCTTCTCAGAGCACTTTGCCTGCGAAGACTGCGGGATTTCTTTGGCGGAATTGGAACCGCGTATGTTCTCGTTTAATAACCCTTATGGCGCGTGTCCGGACTGTACGGGTCTTGGAGAAAAACTGGAAGTGGCGTCGGAATTGGTTATCCCTAATAAAAATTTGACGATTGCCGAGGGCGCGATTCGTCCGTGGGCAACCGCTAGTCATAAAGTGGGACGGCAAGGTTGGTTTAACTGGAAGCTGGAAGAAGTGGCGCAAAAACATCATTTTTCTTTAAACGAGCCGGCAAAAAATTTACCACCGAAGATTATCGAAATTATTTTACGTGGTGATGGGAAATTTGAAGGCGTCATTGCCAATTTGGAAAGGAGATACCATGAAACCGATTCCGATTGGACGCGCCAGGAAATTGACCAGTATATGGTGATAAAAAAGTGTCCAACCTGTTTGGGAAAACGGCTAAAGTCAGAAATTTTGGCGGTGACCGTTGGAGACAAACCTGTAAACGAAATCGTGCAAATGTCGGTTGATAAACTGCAAGATTTTTTTATAACACTTCAGAAAAACCTTAACACTAACGATGTAAAAATTTCACAACCTATCACCAAAGAAATTATTGACCGTTTGCAATTTCTAATTGATGTGGGGTTAAATTACTTAAATTTAGATAGAAAAGCTGGCACGCTTTCGGGCGGGGAGGAGCAAAGAATTAGGCTGGCAACGCAAATTGGGTCACGGCTTTCGGGCGTTTTGTATATTTTGGACGAACCGTCTATCGGCTTGCACGCGCGCGACCAGCATCGGTTAATTGACACGCTTTTTAAGTTGCGCGATTTAGGAAATACGGTGATCGTTGTAGAACACGACCCGCAAACCATAATGGCCTCTGATTGGATTATTGATATCGGCCCGGGCGCCGGAAAACACGGAGGCAAGGTAGTTTTTGAAGGTACGCCCAGGGCGATACTCAAGTCTAATACGCTAACGGGGCAGTACTTGTCAGGGAGAAAAAGTATTAATTCGGTTTCCCTAAATTCTAAATCCGAAACTCTAAATTCTAAACAAATTCCAAATTCTAAATCCCCAAAAAACCAAAAATACATTACAGTTAAAGGTGCAAGGGAAAATAATTTGAAAAACGTGGATGTGGCTTTTCCGTTGGGTAAATTTATTTGTCTGACGGGAGTTTCAGGGTCGGGAAAATCTTCACTGGTCAACGACATTTTGGCACGCGCGCTGTTAAAACAGTTTTATCGGGCTAAAGATGAACCGGGCGCACACAAAGAAATTTCCGGCACCGAAAACATCAACAAAATCGTGTTGGTTGACCAGTCACCGATTGGACGCACGCCTCGGTCAAACTCAGCCACCTACACCGGCGCGTTTTCATATGTGCGGGATTTGTTTACCCAAACCAAAGAAGCTAAAATTCGCGGTTATTCGGCCGGGCGGTTTTCTTTTAATGTCAAAGGTGGGCGATGCGAGGCTTGCGAAGGTCAGGGAACCAAAAAGGTGGAGATGTACTTTTTACCCGATATTTATGTGGAATGCGAGGAGTGTCGAGGAAAGCGTTACAGTAAAGAAGTCTTGGAAATTACCTACAAAGACAAAAACATTGCTGACGTTTTGAAAATGACTATCGAAGAAGCCGGCGAATTTTTCAAAAACATCCCCGCTATTTTTGACAAAATGAAAACGTTAAAAGAAGTGGGGTTAAGCTATGTTGAATTGGGGCAGGCCGCCACGTCGCTGTCCGGCGGAGAGGCGCAAAGAATAAAATTGGCCACCGAACTTTCGCGCCGTGACACGGGTAAAACCCTATACATTTTAGACGAACCAACCACCGGTTTGCATTTTGAAGACATTAAAAAATTGGTTTCGGTTTTAAGAAATTTAGTTGATAAAGGCAACACGGTAATTACGATTGAACATTCACCCGATTTTATTTCGTGTACCGACCACATTATTGATTTAGGCCCGGAAGGAGGCGAGAAAGGAGGCTATATTATCGCCGAAGGTACGCCTACGGAGATTATGAAGAATAAGAAAAGTTACACGGGCAAGTATCTCAAAAAGTAGTATAAAAAGTAAACGTTTGCATTTTATACTACTTTTTGTGGCGGATTTGACACGGGTTTTTGGTAGAGTATAATTAGCGCATGGTAAAGAAAAATCAAAAACAAAAAAACAGAAAAATGACCATGGATGGACTGGCTAGCTTGATGAAGCAGGGTTTTAAAAAGAGTCAGGAAGATATGGCGGTTATGGTCCATGACGCTTTTCAGAGCACTCAAGATTTGTTGGTTGAAAAATTTGAGAAGATTGACGAAAAATTTGAGAAGATTGACGAAAATTTTAAAGAGGTAAAAAAGAAGATAGACAATATCAGCCTCAATATTGTTGACGTAGTCCGCAAAGAAGAATTTGATAAATTGGAATCCCGCGTGGTTGTTTTGGAAAATACGCCGTCAAAAAAGTAGATAATCATTTTCGAAAATCTTTCTTGCCCCAAGAAGGATTTTTTGTTATAGTAAAGATGGTTAATTTAATCTTTCAAAACTATGCAGTGTCCCAATAATTGTAAAAGCGGAATGGAAAAGGTCTTATTTCATAACGTCGAGGCTGACTATTGCCCCGATTGTTTGGGTGTCTGGCTGGACCGGAACGAATTGCGTCACGCCATTCATGACAAAGACAAAGAACTCCGCTGGCTGGATTTTGATATTTGGCGTGACAAGGGAAAATTTAAAGTGGTAAATATTAATGAGCGTTGCCCGGTGTGCCGGATTGCGTTGGTGCAGGTGCATTACGATGATTCAGAGGTAAGGGTGGATTTTTGCAAAAAATGCTGGGGAATTTGGCTAGACAG
>CAZYSZ010000029.1:0-4224 GCA_964650025.1 uncultured Candidatus Saccharibacteria bacterium
CAAAAGAATGGTGGCTGACCCCATTACCGTGACCCCATTACCGGCGAAGTGAAGAAGTGAAGGCAAAACGAGTCTGTAGTTATTGTAGCTGCCAGCAAATCCAGGTGTATGGATGGGGCAACACTTGGATGAATCAAGATTATTGGGACAACTTGCCTCCTCACGAGAAGAAGTGGAACCACAATCTTCCCATTGAGGCTACTCGTTTGCACAAATAATAGGAGGTCATCCATGTCAGGCCCGCGTCGCAATTACATGCGCCGGGCTTCTTTTTTTACTCTAAACTAGAAACACCACAATCAAAAGCGCCACGATATTCAACACTTTAATCATCGGGTTGATGGCCGGGCCTGCAGTGTCTTTGTAGGGGTCTCCAACCGTATCTCCTGTGACGGCGGCTTGGTGGGCGAATGAACCTTTGCCGCCCAAGTGGCCTTCTTCAATGTATTTTTTGGCGTTGTCCCAGGCAGCGCCTCCGGTGGTCATGGAAATTCCGACAAATAATCCCGTAACGGTAGCTCCAATTAATAATCCTCCTAGCGCTTCTACTCCCAAAAATACACCCACTAAAACCGGGGCAACAACCGGGATTAAGGCCGGGATCATCATTTCTTTGATGGCGGCTTTGGTAACAATATCAACGCATTTTCCGTATTCTGGTTTGGCGGATCCTTCCATCAAACCTTTGATTTCCCTGAATTGTCGGCGCACTTCTTCCACCACTTTGCCGGCGGTTTTTCCAACGGCGCCCATCAAAAATGAGGCAAATAAATACGGTAACAAACCTCCGATCAACAAACCGGCAATGACTTTTGGATTTGATAAATCAAAAATAGCGACACTGCCTGATCTTACGGCAATTTCCTGCGTGTAAGCAGAAAATAATACCAACGCGGCTAGCCCAGCAGAAGCAATGGCGTAACCCTTGGTTACGGCCTTGGTAGTATTTCCAACCGCATCAAGCGCATCGGTAATTTTTCTGACATCTTCTGGCATGCCAGACATTTCGGCAATACCGCCAGCATTATCGGTAATAGGTCCGTATGCATCAACTCCCACCACAATTCCGGAAATAGAAAGCATAGCAACAACCGCGAGCGCCACTCCGTAAATTCCAGCCAGCCAAAAAGAAATAATCATTCCAAAAGCAATCAGTAAAATCGGGTAACCCGTTGACTGCATGCCGATACCAAGACCACGAATAATATTGGTTCCATGTCCGGTTTCCGATGCTTTGGCAATTGATTTTACCGGACTGAATTTTTTAGAAGTATAGTATTCCACCACCACAAACATGCCGGCGGCGATGACCAATCCAACGACACAAGACCAGAATAAACTGGCAGTTGAAACCATTTGCCCAGCCATCATTTTACCAATCACAAACCAAAATGCCACGGCTGACAATACGATAGAAGCAATAACGCCCTTGTACATAGCGCCCATAATAGATTTTTTAGCACCCAGTTTTACAAAAAAGCTACCAACGATAGACGTCAAAATAGAAACCGATCCCAACATCAATGGCAGTAAAACAAATTGGGGTGAATTTGGATACAAAAGTGCGCCCAAAATCATGGCACCAACCATAGAAACCGAATAGGTTTCAAAAATGTCCGCGGCCATGCCGGCGCAATCCCCAACGTTATCTCCCACCTGATCCGCAATCACTCCCGGATTTCGAGGATCGTCTTCCGGAATATTTTTTTCAATTTTTCCCACCATGTCGGTTCCCACGTCGGCCGCTTTGGTGTAAATGCCACCGCCCACGCGCGCAAAAACGGAAATCAAGCTGGCACCAAATCCCAACCCAATCAATCCAGTAATTCCCGTGGCAAAATAATATCCTGATACGGCTAAAAGTCCCAGCGATACTACCAAAAGTCCAGTGACCAAACCCCCTTTAAATGACAAATCTAATCCGTATTCCAAACCCCGCGTTGAAGCCTGCGCCACTCGCGTATTAGTTTGCGTTGAAACCAACATGCCCACAAATCCGGAGAATCCCGACAAAACCGCGCCGATTAAAAACCCAACCGCCATTTTCCAGCCAAGCAGAATAAATAAACCAACAAACAATGCTGCGGCCACCATGCCAACCGTTTTGTACTGGCGCTTTAAGTAAGAAATGGCGCCTTCTTTAATGGCGGCGGTAATAGCCAGGGCCTTATCTGTGGATGCCGGAGCTTTATTAATTTGCGCAATCAAGAAAAACACAAACGCGATGGCAAACAACGAAACGATGATGGGGTAGTAGATTATTAGCATGAATTATTCTAATTATTCTAATTGCTCTAATTACTCTAAATAATGTCTAATGCTTTTAAAAGTTTTGGCATTAGAATTTAGGATTTGATTAGGTTAATTAGTATAATTATGGTAATTTAGTTTTTTTCTTCAGTTTCTTCTTTCACTTTTTTAGCTCTTTTCTTCTTGGGTTTTTCTTCGGTTTTTTCTGTTTTTTCGTCCGCTGGTTCTTTAGTTTCTTCGTCCTTTAGTTCTTTCGTCTCCTCATCCGGCTTAATGTCTATTTTCCAACCCGTCAAATTGGCCGCCAACCTTACATTTCTACCGTCTTTGCCGATGGCCAGTGAAAGCTGGTCGGGACCAACAAATACCGTCGCCGTATTTTTTTCTTCAATTTTTATGCCAGAAATTTTGGCAGGCGACAATGCATTAGTAATAAATTTAGCCGGATCTTCCTGCCATTCAATTACGTCAATTTTTTCACCGCCCAGTTCGTTAATAACCGCCATAATGCGGGTTCCGCGCTGGCCTACGCATGAGCCTATCGGGTCAATGCCAGATTCTGTAGATTCCACCGCCATTTTGGTTCTAAACCCCGGCTCGCGCGCAATGGATTTTATCACCACCACGCCCGAAGAAATTTCTGGCACTTCTAATTCAAACAGTCTTGAAACTAATTTTGGATATGCGCGCGACAGCAAAACCACGGATCCTTTTGGCCCGTCTTCTACTTTTAAAATGTATAACTTCAAACGCTGACCCTGGCGGTAAAATTCACCAGGAATTTGCTCTTCGCGATTTAAAATTCCCAGCGTTTTGCCAATGTCAATTAAAATGGTACTGCCTTCTATCCGTTGCACCAGGCCGGAAATAATTTCACCTTCTTTACTGCGGTATTCCGAAGCAATCACATCTTTTTCGGCTTCCCGGATTTTTTGCAAAATCACCTGCTTGGCGGTTTGCGCGGCAATCCGACCATAATCTTGTTTGGCCACTAGCGGAATTTCTAATTCTTCTCCAAGTTGAATTTTCGTATTTTTTTTCTGCGCCTCATCCAGCATAATATGCTTTTCGAGGTTAAATACCACCTTTTTGGGAGCCTCTTGGCCATCAATAACACGGTCAAAATCTTCCTGTGGCACAATTTTTTGCGCCTTTAAAGCTTCTATCTCTTCTGGGGTGTAAAGCATTGAATCGTCCACCACCAATTTGAGTTGCCAAAACTGCGCGTCCCCAGACACCGGATTAAACTTGGCCTTGATTTTCTGCCCCTTTTGCCCATAATCTTTTTTGTAAGCGGTAGCCAAAGCCGCTTCAATCGTGCCAATAATTATTTCAGGCGAAATGCCCCGGGTTTCGGCGATTTGCGATAGCGCGCGTTGAAATGATTTTATATCCACGTTTTTGAAATTCCAAATTCAAAATTACAAGCTCCAAATAATATCAAAATTACAATCGTTAAATCCAAAACGTGTTTTGAGTTTAGAATTTTAAAAATTGAGATTTATTTGGGATTTGAGATTTTGTATTTTAGATTTATTTTTTTAAATAATTTAAAAAAAGCGCCCGTTTTCAGACGGACACAGTTATTCATCAGTGTTAATTAACTTGAGTGTAGCAAAAACAAACACGAGTGTCAAATTTCCGTAACGGCATTGGGAAAATAATGCAAGTTGGCGTTTCGGGTTTCTTCGTTTACGACAATCCCGATAATATCAATCTGATAAGCCGTGTTTTGTGAAAATTTATTTTTTGATAACCAAATTTGGGCGAGCTTTTGTAGTTTTTGTTGTTTTTGGTAATTTACGTGCTGTTCGGGGAAAAATCCGGCGTTGTCAACAATAGTTTTTACTTCCACAAAATGAATTGGCCGAACGGCGCGCGAAAAAAGCGCACGCCACCGGCGCGTTTTTGGCCCCAAAAAAAAAAAATCTCCCAAAGAGGGCGCACAAATGTGCCCCCCAAAACATATCCACC
>CAZYSZ010000029.1:4234-8647 GCA_964650025.1 uncultured Candidatus Saccharibacteria bacterium
CAACGATGGTTTTTACTTCAACAAAGTGAATTGGGCCGCGCGCAAAAAATAAAAATTTTTTTCGCGCGATAATATCAATTTCTCCAAAGGAGGGCGCAGAATTGTGCCCTCCAAAACTTATCCACCAGTTTTTCCCCAAAATATTCAACCCCCTTTTCACAAGATATTCACAGGCCAACTTTTCCCCTAAATTTCCGAGTTCTTTGGTGATCATTACTTAGACATTAGTGGATACAGCTGCCTATCAATCGTTCTTTCAAAACACATGCGTCCGGCACCATGATTCCAATTTTCAGAAATTCCATCAAAATACATTGCTGGCACTGGCATTGTTTTCACATTATTTGCATTACGATTTATGTCGCTATCTAAAATAAATGTGGCACATAATTCAAATGATAAATTGGTGGCACTTTTTACAGTGTATTCGTATTGCGCGCTAGTTTGCGGATCCACAGGCGCCACGTAGCCAGAAATTGAATCGTTCAAGTCTGCCAGGGTTTTTGGCAACACACCTTTTCTCTGCCAGTAATTTACCACCTGGTACTGGATGCTTTGCAAGTCATTGACACGTTGCTGGTCAAATTGCAAAGACCGCGCGGTCATGGGACTGCCCACGATAAAAAAGGCGCCAACAATTCCGACTAAAACTACTGCCACGCAAACCCAAGCAACATACTTTGCCGTGGTTGACGGGACAGATCGCCTGACGTCATCCAAGTAATACCAAAAAACAACGCCGGCAACGGCCAAAACTGAAAGGGCTTTTAGAATAAACCGGACAGTGATTTCGCCGTTTAAAAACGTGTTGACCGTAAACACTAAATCGCCGATGATGACCAGGGCCGCGATAAAAAGCGTTAAATAAATGAGCCACTTTCTGATTTTTGATTCGCGCACAGCCGATTCTTTGACATAGATTTTATTTAAAATCCAGGATCCCAAAATAAAAAGTGGAAAAACAATAAACAAAGAAGCCAGCGCAAACCGCATGGAACTGGAAAATCCGTAATTATAATTTAGAGCGTCCGGAAAAAAATAGTTTATGTATTGCCAGCACAGGGTAATAAAACTAATGGCTGACCAATACAGCGTCACCATCGCAAACAAATGCAAAAACACGTCGCGAGGGAGGTTGCGCTTTACGGGCACTACGTGTTGTCCGGCTTCGCCAGATCTTTCGTGGGGAGAAAAATTATTTTCCATATTTTTTTATTTTATCATACCATAATCAGGTGTAAAACGCGATGCCTTGTACCGCGGCCAGGAAGTGCTATCATGAAATTAGCCGTTAAGTTCACATCTTCGTGCACTTCCCGCACCTTTCTTTTTTATAGGAGTGTCGCATGAACACGTCGTATGCGCTGATGTTGGGGTTGCTCATGGGCGCGTCGCCCATGGCCCAAAAAACCGTGCCCAAGAGTTCTCCGCCTCATGCCATTGCAAAGTTTCGCGATGGCAACTCGCAACTGGTGGTTGTGATTTTGCAACCAGAACTAGAGTTGGTCACCAAGTATGGCAAGCTTACTATCCCGCTGGCGGACATACGGGATATAGAGTTCGGATTTCGTTGCCCGCCCGATTTGGAGAAAGATATTTATCTTTCCATCCACAATCTTGGCAGTGACAACCTCCAAAAACGCGAGGGGGCACAAAAGCACCTTCAAAAAATGGGGTATTATGCCTACCCGTTTGTAAAGAAGGCCACTAAATCAAGTGACCTGGAGCGGGTAAAACGTGCAGTGGCTATCAAGAAAATCCTTGAGGAAAAGGTTCCCAAAGAGCTCCTTGCCCTTAAGGAATATGACGTCGTAAGGACAAAGGAGGTCACCATTTGTGGGCACCTTGACCACACCGAGATTAAGGCGCACTGCGAATACACTGGCGACCTTACTCTCAAACTCGCCACGCTCACTTATCTTGATTGCAACATCGCAAATCAAGAGCATAAAGTTGATCTTGACCCTGCGACGTTCGGAAACACACCCGACCAGTGGTTTGAGAGCACGGTGTTGATCAGGCCGAATACTCGATTGAAAGTCACTGCCGAAGGCACTGTAGATCTTTGGCCACAAGGAATGGGCCAGTACATAGTTACCCCAAAAGGCTACAGCCAAGTGGGCAGGGATTCGCCCTTTATGGCCGGAGCCCTCATCGGACGGGTTGGCCAGAAAGGCAAAGCCTTCTTAATTGGAGAAAACTACGATAATGTTTTCTTAGAGGAAGGCCGACTGTTCCTTTCCATTGTTCTTAGCCCTTGGAACAACGTGTCCATGGGCAAATATCAAATCAAGGCGACAACGTCCTACGTTGCACGCTAAAACTAGCGGTCTTGCGAGCCACCTTTTGCGACACGACGTCGCCAGGGTGGTTTTTTATGTTATGTGGACCCAGGCAGAATCGGACTGCCGTCTCGTCAATGCGAATGACGCGTCTTGCCACTGGACCATGGGCCCAAACCGCGCGCCCGCGGGCGCGCGGAATTTCGAAAACTCTTACAAATCTGACGGCCGTCAGATTTGTAAGAGTTTTTAAATTTTGTCAGGCCGGGGCGAATCGAACGCCCGCCATACCCACCCCAAGGGTACGGACTACCACTATCCGACGGCCTGGAAACATTCGGGGATATGGGAGTTGAACCCATCATCTCACCGTCCCGAACGGTGCATGTTGCCGCTACACTAATCCCCGTTTTATTTTACGTGATTATTCTAGCAGAGTTATCACGGCAATAAAATTCTTGACAAATATGATTATGTGTGTAATATTAACCTTACTTTCATTTGTGAGTGAGTATGTTGCTCACCTACAAATAAGAGACTTCATAGGGAGGAAATTGACATGGTGCTAGAACTTCACGCCAAGCTGGTTATCGCAGACCCAAAACGCAAGGTAAAACTCAGGATCCTTGTCGATGGGGCAGAGCTGTCATTGGGTAAAGAAACGCTCAAGATCATTCCGCCAAAGAGTACCTGGCTCCCCGTGGAAGGCTGCCTACTCGACTGGTCGCTCTGGGAGGTTAAAAAGCCTGACTTAACTTTCCGAGAGTACGGCCCTGAAGATTGCTGTAACTGGGAAGACAACAATGCACAGAGCAAGAAGTGGGCCGCTGAGCGAAAAGCAAGCTTCAAAAAATTCCCGGTTCCACCGAACCACCCCCACACGTGGTACATCACCTGGCACATCAGGAAAACGATTCAGGAAGTCGATGTTTTCACGCGCGACCTTCCCAACACGCCACACTGGAACTTGGTTCCAAAAAGCTAATCTACTCTTTTCCCCAGGCCTACGACCATAGCTTCGGCTATGTCGCTAGGCTTCTTTTTTTACAAACCTACTTCACCCAATACTTACTTTTTGTTTTTTCGTCCTCCTTGGCCTGCAAATCGAATTTTTCTTCTTTACTTTTTTCAGCCATTTCTTTTAACTTTTTTTCATCCAACGCGCCGAGCTTTGAAATTTCAGCACTTAAAACTTCTTTCGTGTTTTTTTTGGGGTCATCTAGGACAAAACCTAATAGGACATCTAAGATTTGTCCTATCTTGGGGCCGGGTGCGATGTTTAACACTTCCATCACATCTTTTCCGTCCACTTTTAGCATGCCGACGGAAATGGGGTCTTTGGAAACTTTGTCGATGATGTATTTTAAGTGGCGCAACTTGTACGGCTCGGCTTTGGGCACACCACTGCCGATTCTGTCCGCTTCGCGAAGCTGTAAAAGCCCTTCCATATTTTCTGGGCCGACATTTCGCACCAGTCTTCGCACGGAAGACTCGGTCACTTCGTCCACGTTGTAATAAAACATGTGGCATCGCACCAATTTTACGATTTTTTCAATATCTTTGCCGGAAAATTTTAAACGATTTAAAATTTGAAACGTCATCTTGGCTCCCAGCATTTCGTGATTGTAAAAAGTGGAATTTACGCCCTGGCCGGATTTTACTCGCGGCTTGGCAATATCATGAAACAATGCGGCAAGACGCACATGCAAGCTAAATTTTTTCTTGACGGTGTATTCCAAAGCCTTGAGCGCGTGCTGGTAGCAATCATAAATGTGATGCTTGTTTTGTCCCACCCCGTAATTTTCCAGTAATTCCGGCAGAATAAACTTCAAAAGTCCGAGTTGGCGTAATAATTCCACGCCATCAGAAGCTTTATCAGCCATAATGATTTTTACAAACTCATCCCGAATCCTTTCCTTAGAAACCGCCTCAATCCACAGCGCATTTTTTTTAATCGCCTCGGCCGTTTTTTCTTCTATGGTAAAATTTAATGTTGTTGCAAACCGCACCGCGCGCAACATCCGCAGGGCGTCTTCAGAAAATCTTTCATTTGCGTCTCCAACGGTTCTGATAATTTTTTTCTTCAAATCTTCTTGACCACCAAAAAGGTCTATGACCTTCAAATCCGAAA
>CAZYSZ010000030.1:0-8567 GCA_964650025.1 uncultured Candidatus Saccharibacteria bacterium
TGCGCGAACACATGTTGCGACATGTGTTCGCGGCTCACTAGCCTGGGCAATAAATCTCAATTTTTAAAATCCAAAATCTAAAACGTGTTTTGAATTTAGAGTTTTGAACATTATGATTTATTTGGAGCTTGTGATTTTGGATTTGTAATTTATTGAACTCTATTGATCGCTTTTTTCTTCAAAAACCCCCTAACATTCAAAACGGTAGTTTCAAGTATCCTCTCCATCGCCTCCCGTGAATTAAACGCATTATGGGGTGTAATAATCACGTTGTCCATTTTCATTAAAGCGTGGTCTTGGGAAACAATATCCAAGTTGTGCTTTTTGGAAAACAACCTTGATAATAAACTCACATCTTCTTTGACAGCGTTTTCTTCTTCTAGCACATCCAGCCCCGCGCCTGCCAGCATACCATTTCTTAAGGCTTTTACCAGCGCTCCAGTTTCAATCAATCCCCCACGCGCGGTGTTTATAATATAGGCTTCTTTTTTTACCAAAGAAATATTGCCGGAATTTACCATATGGCGAGTGTGTTGACTATAAGGAACGTGCAGGGTTATAATATCAGAATTTTTCAGCAGTTCTTCCAGCGATACATAGGTAAAATCCAACTTTTTTGCCAATTTTTTATCTTGGTTTACGTCAAATCCCAATACTTCCATTTCAAAACCTTTAGCAATCCTAACCACATGCTGGCCGATATGGCCCAACCCCACAACGCCCAATGTCCTGCCTTTTAAGTCAAAACCCTGCAAACCAGTCAGTGAAAAATCTCCCTTTTTGGTTTTTTCAATAGACTCGTGAATTTTGCGCGATAAATCCAAAATGAGCGCGAAGGTGTGTTCGGCCACGGTGTTTTCGCCATACGTTGGCACATTGCAAACCGTAATATTTTTTTGGCGGCAAAACTCCATATCAATGTGGTCAAAACCGGTTGAACGAGTGGCAATCATTTTTAAATCCGTAAATTGCGACAATATGGCTTGCTGTAAATTTGAATCAATAAAACAAGAAATAATATCAGCATCCTGCGTCTGCTTAACATTATTTTGCGAAAGCGGATCAACAAAAAAAGACAGCTGAATGTTTTTTTCATCCCCCGCCAAATTTTTTTTAATATATTCTTGCTCCCAATCTTTAACTTCAAAAAATGTGACTTTCATATGCTAGACTTGTACCTAAATAACTTTTGTTACGAAAATTTACAGTAAAAAGTTATTTAGGGACAAGTCTAATGTAATTCTACACGAATCAGGTGAAAAAGTAAAAACCGCGATTGTTGGTCGCGGTGGTTGGAGCGCTAGGCAAAGCGCAATAAATTGAGTTTTGTAAATTCCAAGGTGTCGTAAGCCGTGGCTTTTATTTTGTCAATCATTTTCTTGTAGGATGACTTTATGTCAAAATTTTTCCACTGCCGGTCGAGTTCAGCCGAGTACTCAGAGTCAATTCCGACAATCTTTTCAAATAACTCCAACTCCTTGGCGCTGGCGATCTTGCTATAGTGAGCAATCACTTCCTGTTTGCTATCGGTTTCCATAAGAACCGAGCTGACATGCAACATCTTGCGCGCAATGTGGATTGGGGCTTCCAACACCTTTTGCAAAAAACGAAAAAGGTCGCAGGTTTGCAAAGTCAAAAGACTATTGACCCCATTTTGCATTTTACGCCATTTACGGCGCAAATATTCGCGCGCATCTTCGGCAAAACTCATAGCAGGAGGCTTAAAAAATGGCAGGGGATTTTTTTTGATAATTCCCCCGTAATTGACCGCCAACTGCAAATGGGTAAAAAAAGAAGGACCAACATCGCTAAGCCCAACCTGCGCGATAGCAACGTCAATGCCAATGAGTTGCAGGGGAACATAAAAACCCGCCGCAAATTTGTTAAGCTCCAAAAAAAGCTGGTTTGGGTTTATGCGCACCAGGCAAGAATCATAAAGCACCAAACAATCCAAGTCGCTACGCTTGGTGTAATGTTTCCACAAAACCGACCCAAACATCAGACCGCCGATAACACCATCGCAAGCCGACAACCTTTCTTTGACTTCATGTGACACTTCATCAAAATCAGACAACATTAAGATTTTTCGCTTCCACAAATCATCAGCAGAAAAAACTCTGCCCATAATACGCCTCGCTTTCAAATTGTTAAGTTACAGGGACAAGTCTAGTGTTCATAACCATATCACAACACAACAAAAAATCAATCTTATTTGGCGCACCCTTTCGCCCACCATAAAAAAAGTTTCCGTTAACCCTTTATTTGGGATTTTTTTGGTAAACATACGAATATCACATCTAAAAAAATCGACTACACTGCAACATCCACCTTGTCTTGCGCAATAGGTAGTTGAATATAAAATGTGGATCCCCGGTCCTTGCCCTCTGACTTCGCCCAAATCTTGCCGCCATGCGCCTGAATAATTTTACTGGCAAGGTATAACCCCAGCCCCCGACCGGTAACATTAACTTCTTGGGCTTTCTGACTTCTTGAAAAAATACTATCAAATAACTGTGGCAGTTGGCTTTTTTCTATGCCCATGCCGGTATCTTGTACGATTATTTGTACTTTTGAATCTACGGCCTCCATCTGCACGGTCACCCCACCTTTTGCCGTATACTTTACAGCGTCATCTATAACACTCATAATCGCTGTTGAAAGTTTTAGCGCATCAGCTTCAATAAGAGGAAGTGCTTGCCTTGGTACCGACACCCGTAAAAATATTTTTTTTGCCTTGGCCTGCTGTGCTAGTTCTTTTACGACGGTGCGCACCACTGAATCCAGGTTAACGCCATTGCTTACTTTAATCACCTTTTTACCCAATTGAAATTGTGAAATATCCAAAAACTCATCTACGATTTTAATTAAAACCCGGGTGGAAGCATTAAAGGTATGCATTATAGACTGCAGTTTTTTGGGAACCTTACCATACAAACCCCTTTCAACTGAGCTGATATGCCAGGCCATAGAAGTTAGTGGAGTACGCAAATGGTGCTGGGTAATAAGCATAAAATCGTTTTTGTCCTGGTCTAGCTTTAACAAATCCTGCCTATATTTCTTTTCTATCTCGTAAGCTTGTTGTATTTCTGCCCTGCCCCTTTTTTCAATTTCATAAGAAACCAATAAATTTTTGTACAAAAAGGCTTTGTCAATTAATAGTGCAATAGCGTTAATAATACTCTTAATAGAAGAGCGTTCAAAAATACCAATGTTATCGTAATCACGGTTGATGCCCAAACACAACACTCCAAGTACCTCTTGACCTTTAACCAAAGGATATGCCAACAAATTTTTAATGTCTGACTCGGTTTCTAATTTTTCCAAGTCCGGCGGAGCAATCATATTTTCGTAAACATCCCGCAGGTTTTTAGTAATGGCATCTTCCCTACCATAGACTATTTTCCTAAAAAAACCATGCCTGGAAATGTCGGTTATTTTAGTGTTTCCAAACAAGAATTCCAGCTTGTTTAAACCTCCAATTAAATGGTCCGACTTAGCAAACGCCAGCGGTGATAGTGCATCAGTATCTTTTTCAAAGATATAAATTCCCATCAGCTCAATATCCAGGTCCTTGCGGACAATATCGGTGATTTCAACCGCCATAGCTTCTGGCGTTAGCGTCAAAATACTGGCTTGATAAAGTTTTTCAAGTAAATAAAAGGTAGTGTTTTTTACCGCAAAATCAAGGTTTTGCTTATAAAGCCTCTCGGTTAACTTTTTGTTAAGATTAAAACCAAATAGATGCATATATTTTTATTGCCCAGGCTAGTGAGCCGCGAACACATGTCGCAACATGTGTTCGCGCAAAGCGTCGCAGGCGACAAAGGGTTTAATACCCTTTATTTTTACTTCAAACTCGTAGGAATTTGTTCGGACGACATGGTGGCCAATAGTCCCAAAACCGCATCCCTGCAAACAATGCGTGCCGTTTTACCAAACAATTTTTCATATCTTGCCACCAAGCGATTGACAATGTCTTTTTGATCGCCATAGAAAGAAACAACATCATGTGATGAATCAATATTAAGCCCAGCAATATTTTTCGCTTCATCCCAGGCAACACGACCCATAATCAACTCCTGTCTCCTGATAACTTTTAGCACCATTTCATTATAAACCGTCGCTTCTTTTGTTATTCCAAGGCCAGCTGTGTCAATTCTTTTTTCGCCAGTCGGCAAAACAAATCCTGTCATTCCTAGGCTTAATACAAACATCGCCGTGGTAAATAAAAAATCAGGGAAATAACCATTATAATACGCACCTATCGTTGTTGTGTATGAAAATGAAAAATCTGAAATATAAAATATTAAAAATCCCACAAACAGTGTAAGAACCGGAACTTTATACCTGCCACCCAACAAATTTCTTGAAAGAATATATATCAGACTTACCATCGTCAAAATAACAACATCGCCCAGTGGATAGAGAATGTCAAAAAACAGTTTTACATAACCACCAGAAGTATCCGTTAAAACTCCGCCACGTGCCACGTAAATTAAAAGATACATTGAAAGCAAAAATATAACGACGGGAATCATTACCAAGGCCAATATACCTTCTTTGCTTCGCAAAGCAAATTTTGCCCCAACTACATCCGACAATGCCCAAATTCCAACTACAAAAAATAATAAACCTAACACGTATCCCGCATCAGCAAGCGAAGGATATGGAATCTGGTAGTCAGTAAAAAAAATATAATAATTCCATACCACCATACCGCCACCCCAGGCAATCAAACCTAAGCTTAAAAATAAAGAGCAACGCCCGATAATACTTTTAAAGCCTCCCCAAGCCATTGAGTTTTTCAATCCCAAAATACCACCGACGATCGGTATGACCGCCAAAGGTATTTGCGTAAGAAGTTTTAAAAAATCCACAGACGGCTGGGAAACAAGGGAATACCGAAAAATAACCATAAGTGCAACCCAGAAAGCACTGGCGACCAGGTAAAGGAAAATAATTACTTTAAAAGAATTGTATGATTTCATAAGACCTCTTGCAAAATAAGGATTGTTACGAAAAATCCAGATTTTTAGTTAAAAATTTGATAGAATTTTTGGGCGTACCTTTGCGGTACGCACAAAAATTATAGCGAATTTTTGGCAAAAATGTGGATTTTGCAGTAAAAAGTTATTTAGGGACAAGTCTAGTAAATCCTTATTTTGCGAGAGGTCTATATATTATTTCTTCCACTCTTTAATTATTTTTATAGATTCGGCTTTTGTGGGGTGTGCATATTTTTCCCCACGCAAAAAATGCTTTTCTTCTATTTCTTGGGGATTAAAAACACTTCTAGTAAATTCTCTGACTTTTTCTACGTCGTATTTTTTGCAACTATACACATCAATTGAGATAAAATTAGTGACGGTAAGAGTATGAATGGAAACCCCGGATTCAACAACCGGCACCCATCCGCTTACGCCAGCTTTGTCGGGATATTTTTGAGGATCAGTATAAACGACAAAAGGCGCAGATTGCTTGTGAACTTTCATAACCCCTGTTATTTTATCAAGATAATTATAACAAACTTCTATACTGTCCACGGCTTTTCGATCGCAACCATAGCAATCCATGATCATATGATATCCAAAAACTTCTTTAGGTACTTTAGCATCTTCTTTTTCCATAATATTAGTTATTACACGTTACAAATAAGCCTATATATTTATTAAAATAATTCCGAAAACCCCAAGAATAATACCAACTATTTTAATAAAGGTAAAATCTTCGTGAAAAAACAAAACACTAGAAACCAAAACTATCAATGCATAAAGAATAATTTGCATAATACCCACATAAGATAATTGCAATCCCAAACAAAAGATATAAGCAAAAATAAAAATCTGGAAAATATATAAAAAAATTGCCGCCACAAACCAGGGGTTTTTAAAAATGCCAGAAAAACTGGTAGCGGTTGATGCTTTTTTAATACAGACATCAGCAATAGCCACAGCAGAACATGCCAGAATTAATAAAATGAAAATATATATGGTTTTATTGTTTAACATAAGACCTCTTGCAAAATAAGGATTGTTACGAAAAATCCAGATTTTTAGTTAAAAATTTGATAGAATTTTTGGGCGTACCCTTGCGGTACGCACAAAAATTATTGCAAATTTTGGGCAAAAATATGGAATTTGCAGTAAAAGTTAGGGACAAGTCTAGTAAATCCTTATTTTGCGAGAGGTCTATATTTTTAAAAACCTACGACACCAAGCTCAACGGAACTTCCCCGACCGGCAAGCCGACGATCAAATCCTGTACGCCTTCTCTGCATACCCCCCTGGAAGCTTTGCCAAATATTTTTTCGTAGTGTGCGACCAGGCGGTCAACGGCTTCCTTGCCATCACCGAAAAAAGAAACCAGACTATTGTTTCGGTCAACCGTAAAACCGGCTACGTTATTGGCTTCATACCAGGCAGACAGGCCGATAATGGATTCTTGTTTTTTGATAATCTTAATAATCATTTGATGAAAAATGGTCAACGTACCGGCGGCACTTTGGGTAATAATGCTAAAGTTTTTGTTTTTATAATCAGGCAGAGTAAAACCGGCAACTCCGATGCTTAAAAAAACCATGTCTGTAACATAGAGCATATCAGACAGGCTACCGTTAAAATATTTTTCGAAGGTGACATCGTACACAAACAAAAAGTCAGCAACATAGCCTATTAAAAAACCCATTAAAATAAGATAAATGGCGGTTTTGTACCGGCCGCCCAAATATTTATACGAAAGCCCAAAAACCAACGTTATAATCACAAGCACTAAAACATCTCCCAGCACATAGGTTAAATCGGTAAAGGTGGTGGCAATGCCATCGTAGGTACTAATAACTCCCTGTCGTGCAACTACCACCAAAAAATAATATGAAAAAACAGAGGCAATAATAGGGGTTATAATCATAAAAAGTTTTCCCCCGATTTTACGCAATCCAAGGTTAGCACCAGTAGCAAATGATAAAAATGCCGCGCCGATAGCCCACAGCGGCAGGCTCAGCATAAACGGAATATCCGCCAGCGAAGGGTAAGGAATTTCCACCCCAACAATATTATAATACGACCACATTCCTTGGCCAATAGCCCAGGTAATCAGTCCCAGTGAAAGAAAAAATATGGCGTTTCCAATCGCGCTCTTAAAACCACCCCAGCGCCACGACAAACGCAAACCGTAAATGCCCCCGATGAGCGGAATGATCCCATATAAATTGATATAAAAATTCGTGGTGGTGTTAAGGGTAATATTAAATGCATGCACCAAATATAAAACCACAAAAAAAGCTATAAAGATCACCCATAGTCCCACTAAAACCAAAGTAAGTATTTTATGTTTATCCATAGCAATAAAAAAGAAACTTTTAAAATTCTAATAATATTATATCACACATTCTCTACGGCTATCAATTGCCTGATAACTAATTCGTTTGGATCTATATATTTTCCCGTAAAATCAAACCAAACTTTCATAAAATCTTCTCTTTCAATTTTTCGCAACTTCCCTATTTCGGGATCTTGAATATAAATAAATTCGTCATCCAATCCTACGACCACAGAATAATGTCCATCAGCGACTTTTGAATCCTCGTCATCGGCTCTGCCCCGCGTAAACCAATTTACAATCACAGGCACTTTCTTATCTAACCACATCTGAATATTTTCAAACGTACTATGGTTTTTTATTGCTACCTTAAACCCCAATTCTTCAGCCACTCTTTTTAGTGTTTTAGCATCGGTCCCCAAACTTTCATCCACATGGCACATTTTAGCTATTTCCGCTTCTGATTTTTCAATTCCATAATAATCAAAAACCATCTTGAGGCTTGCCGGCCCACACATACTTTGGCAAAGTGTTTCCTGAAATGGTTTTACCAACAATATCTTTTCTCCCATATTTTCATTCTACCAAAAAATCGCCATTATTGTAAGGCGATTTTTAGTCTTAAAAGAATAGACTTGTCCCTATTACACTTTGAATTACGAAATGCTCGTTTGAGAAGACTTTTCGCATCTTTTTTCCAAATTTGGACTGCAAAGGTGCCATAATTTTCATGCGTAGCCCTTGGCTACGCCTGAAAATTCTATCACCTTTTCGCCCGCAAATTTGAAAAAAATCTTGCGAAAGCATTTCGTAATTCAAAGATCAAATACCAAGTCTGTCAAAAAACAAAACCCGAAAACTAATTCGGGTTTAAGTTTCGGCGTCAACTTACTACCTCCCGGCAACCTACTTGCGTCCTTCTTTATGCAAAGTGTGTTTTTTGCAGGTACTGCAGAATTTTTGCATTTCTAGTTTCTTTTCGGCAGATTTTTTTGACTTTTTGGTAAAATAGTTTACCTTTTTACACACACTGCAAGTTATTTTTAAAAACGGTTTTTTGGCGGCCATGGCAACTAAATTTCTAATTTCTAATTTCTAATTTCTAATCAATTTTTAATGACTGAATTTCTAAATCTTAAATTAGATGATTATGGTAAAATGCTAACCTATTTTGACAATTTTTGCAATATATCTTCATTAGACTTGTCCCTAAATAACTTTTGTTACGAAAATTTCAGATTTTTAGCCAA
>CAZYSZ010000031.1:0-7834 GCA_964650025.1 uncultured Candidatus Saccharibacteria bacterium
GGGTCGCACTGTTCGCCGCTATCAAGGTTGCTGTCTCCGCAGACCGGGTTGCCTCCGCCACTGGTGATAGTTTGACAACTTGAATCGCAAGTGGTTCCGTTAGCTGGGTCGCACTGTTCGCCGGATTCAATGGTGTTATTTCCACAAACCGGAGTACTGCTAATATCACAAACAGACCCCGCTTCACTGCCGTCAGATGCTATACTAAAAGCTTGTCCAAGGTTAGTTGGGTTATGAATGTCGCCCTCGTCAAAATTCATAAACGGTTGACTACAGGTTCCAAGAGCTCGCGGGTCTTGGTTTAACACGAATCCATATCTTGGACCACGCGCATCATTAACAATTTTAGCGCATGCCACTTTGTTTTGAAAATTAATGGGTATTTGCCCGCTGTTGGTGATGGGACCCGTCATATCACCCGTACAATTTCCATTGGTATCACGTGGCCCAGTAAACAAATACACGCCAGCGGTTAAATACCCCCGTTCGTAAGATTTCACACCATTAAGCGATAGCGAGTAGTTGGTAATATCAGTGGTTTCGTCTATGGAGTCGGCGTCCACGCATGAAATAAAGTGAACTGTGGCGCCGATTAAGTTGGACGCAGAAGATGTTTTTACCCAAAGAGTTGACCCTTGGTCGTCGTCTCCGCAAAAAAGGAATGACCCTGGCTCCAAGTCGCCAGTGGTATCTTCGTCAAATGTTTGCGCCGGATCAATATCACTAAAATCATCTAAAGATATTCCTGATGTTTGTGCGTGCGCTATCGCAATGCTAAATGGGTTGCCAAGCAGTACCGCCAAACCACTACCACCAGTATTTATGGAGGACGGTCTGTTGCCATTCAGTATCCATACCCCATCCACTCTTTCTATTGGTATATTGCGCTGGTTTACCAACGCTGGGTTTATGGTTTGTAAAAGCACAAACGAAAACATCAGTAAGATAATTCCCAAAATGCAGTCAAAAATCCGCTCGCGTGCTTCACTAATGGCGCTGGGGTTGCCAGCCGCCGCCAAAAGCTTTACGCCTGAATAAACAATAACCATTACTCCAATAAACCCGGCTGAAATCATTGCCACGCCAAAAAAGTAGTCCAAAAAACTGACAATGTTTTGGTTGGCATCTTTATTGACATCAGGAAACCCGGGAATTACCGGATAATCCAATTCCAGAGCCGCCAAAACCGGGGCGCTGATAGTCAGTAATACAAAAACCAGAGCAAATTGTATAAGGTATTTTTTAAGGTTTTTGGCCATTTTTTAGGGGCTAGCTTCTAGGGACTAGGGTCTAGGGCTAGCGAACGACTAACTGTTTTTATTTTCTAATTTTTCCATAATGGTATTTAGCATTTTTAGCACTTCTTCCAGTAATAGTTCGGTGGATTTATAATCAACGTTTTTGTACAAATCTTTTGCAATAATTATTTGAGTTTCTAGCTCATTTGACGATCCATATGCTATTCTTAAAAAATATAAGTACTCTTTTGTTCCTTTTCTTGAATGCCCCTCCGCGATATTTGAAGGGATAGACACAGCCGCTCTTTTCATTTGCGAACTCAAACCATAAATCTCATCTTTGGGAAACTGGCTGGTAAGAAAATAAACACTTTTCACCAGTAAAATTGATTTTTGCCAAACAATCAAATCCTTGTGAGATTTTATATACATTTTTTTAAATCTGTTAAAAGTCAGTAGCCCGTCGTTCCCTAGAAGCTAGTCCCTAGTCGCTAGCCCCTCGTTTCATGTTAGTTCATTTTACCACACCCAATCCATTGTCAACAATATTCTATATTTGCGCTTTCTCTGCTTTCAACTTCTTCCGGGCTTCTTTAATTTTCTCCACTTCTCCGGGGCTGGTGGTGATGATTTGGTCTTCGGTGTAGCTGGCTTTGACAGAAATATCCACATGTTTTTTGCCGGCAAAAAATAATCCCTCCCCCACGTTGGCGGAAAGTAATAAACTTTTTTCCTGTTCGGTTAAACTAAACACCTTTTCCAGCACATCGATGCTGGCGCTAGATTGTTTTAATAATAGTTGCAGGGAAGAATTAGTGATAATGGCTTTGCCGTAGTTAGATTTCATAAAATCGTCAACGTCTTGGGTGATGGTGGTAACGCCCAGCCAATATTTTCTGCCTCGCTTGACCAAGCCGAACAAAAATGACGCACCGTCTTCAGATTGCATTAGCCACCAAGCCTCGTCTACCACCAAAATCCTTTTTTTAATTTTAGTTCTGATGATATTCCAAATGTAGCGCATAACAATAAACAGTGCTACCGGTCGCAAAGATTCTTCCATATCGCGGATGCCAAAGACAATGAAATTTTTATCCATAACAATATTAGTTTTTTGATTGAAAAACCCGGAAAACGTTCCCTCAGAAAATTTGGTTAATCTTCGCGCTAGCGATTCAGCCCCGGCCATGCTAGACAAAATTTCGGCAAAGTCCGACATCACCGGCACGTTTTCTTGCCATTTAGTTGGGTCGGACTGCGGAGTGATGTCGCGCACCGCATAAGTTTCAGTTAAAGCCTGGTCTAGAATACTGTCTTCTTCAGGCGTTAATCCCCCAAGCATAATTCGTAACAATCCCACCAAGTTTATGATGTTGGATCTAAAAATATCTTCAGGGTCGTCGTCGGCGGTTGGTATTGGCAGGTCAAAGGGGTTGATATGGGTGTCAGAGGTTAGCGCAATTTTAAAGAAGTTACCGCCCACACCATCGGACAAAAATTCATATTCGTTTTCCGGGTCAACAATAATCACGTCAACGCCCCACATTAAGTAGCGTAAAATTTCCAGCTTAATAGCGTAGGATTTGCCCGATCCCGATTTTGCGAAGACCACCATGTTGGCATTCTCCAAACTAAACCTATCAAACAGCACCAATGAATTATTGTGGCGATTGATGCCGTATAAAATTCCTTCGTTAGAGCTTAGGTCAAACGAAACAAAAGGGAAGGTGGTGGAAAGCGGTTCGGTGTCCATGGGCACGTGCACATCAAGCTGGTCTAGTCCGTAAGGGCTGGCGGAAATAAAGCCTTCTTTTTGGCGAAATAGAGCGGGTTTGATGTAAATTAAGCGCGATTCAAACATTGACCGCAGGGTAGTTTCGGTTTCCTTGACTTCTTCTATGGTGTTTCCATACACAGTAATGTAAAGCCCGAACCGGAACATTTTTTCTTGCGCCGTCATAATTTTATCACGGATGTTTTCAATGTCTTGAAATCCGGTTTCCAGCCCCGGGTCCCGAATCAACCCCTTCTCCTGTCGCTCCAACAACTCCGAAGAAATTTGCGTAACTTTTCCGCGCAACTTTTTTAAAATCTGGGCGCTGTCGATGGGGTGGATGAAAAAAGCGATATCCATGGGCACGTTTAAATTGATAGCCGGCGAAAGCCACCCGGTGTTTAAAAACCGCGGATAAGAATAAATAAAAAACGACTTTGCCACTTTTTCGCCCAACGTAACATGGTCTTGCCCAATGCCAATATATGGAGGAGCAATCAAATCCTGAATGGAGACTTTTTCCTGGTCAAATAGTTTTTCATCCACATCCGCTAAATTTTTTTTGGTAAAAAATGGAAAATTCATGTGTTTAGGGTCTAGGTACTAGGGTCTAGCGACTAGGGTTTCGTTGTTCCCTGATACCTAGTCCCTAGAGGCTAGTCCCTTATTGCTTTATTACTTCAGCAGTTCCGGTAAAATTTCTGGTGAATACCCGCTCTCGGCTTCCTCGGGGTGGTGGAGGGACCAAAATAATTCTATCATTTCTGGGGTGGTTAGGGGCACGCTGTCTAATCCACAACGTTTTAATCCTAGCGCTAAAAATTCCATGCGTTGCCATAATTGGGTTTTGGCTTTTTGAAACGCTTCGTCTTTAATTGTTGTGTCTTCTTCTTTGCCAGATTTTTTACCAAAGCCAAAAGATTTTGCCCCACCAAGGCCGCCACCCGAATATGGCACGACTACATAAAAGTTTTTGGTCATTACAGCGTCCCCCTGCACTAAATCTTTAATAAAAACCGCATACGAAGATGTTTGGGCTTTTAATAATTCATTAGTCTGCTGTTCCTGTAATTTTTTTAGGCTGTCCAAATATGGCGTAATATTTATTTTGCGCGACTGCACAATGATTTGGCAGGAAAAATCCAAGGAATTTAAAAAACTTTGGAAAGCATAAATAATCGCCCCCTGGTCTTCTTCAGATTTGAGGGCAAAGTTAATCGAAGAAACCATCATAATCCCCCTAAGTTCATTATTTTTGAGCATCAAAACCCCCTCGCGGATATCCTTGATTTCCAAAAAAGATTGTGTAGTTTGTTCGGACATTTTTTAGGGGCTAGCTTCTAGGGACTAGGGTCTAGGGCTAGCGAACGACTAACTGTTTTTATTTTCTAATTTTTCCATAATGGTATTTAGCATTTTTAGCACTTCTTCCAGTAATAGTTCGGTGGATTTATAATCAACGTTTTTGTACAAATCTTTTGCAATAATTATTTGAGTTTCTAGCTCATTTGACGATCCATATGCTATTCTTAAAAAATATAAGTACTCTTTTGTTCCTTTTCTTGAATGCCCCTCCGCGATATTTGAAGGGATAGACACAGCCGCTCTTTTCATTTGCGAACTCAAACCATAAATCTCATCTTTGGGAAACTGGCTGGTAAGAAAATAAACACTTTTCACCAGTAAAATTGATTTTTGCCAAACAATCAAATCCTTGTGAGATTTTATATACATTTTTTTAAATCTGTTAAAAGTCAGTAGCCCGTCGTTCCCTAGAAGCTAGTCCCTAGTCGCTAGCCCCTCGTTTCACTTTTTCCTATACTCCACCATCCCCTTGGTGCTTTTTAATCTGCTTCCCTTATCTTCGTTGGTGATTTCTTTCATTCGCGCGGCTTCTTGTTGGCGTAGACTGGTTTTAAAGGGGTAGGGCTGTTCTTTCTTTTTCCAAACATAGGTTTTGGATTTGGTGGTAAAGGCAAACATGTTAAGAAGTACTTTAAGAACTGGCTGATCATCAATTTTAAAAAATGCAATAACCGATACCACAATAATCACGCCAATGGCAACCCCAGCAAAGACAGCAAACGGCATTATATAAAAGCAAATCGCAATCACCGCCCCGCCACCCACCAAAATAAAAAACTGGCGGAACGTCAAAAACGAAATAATTTTTCCCTCTTGTTCAATAAATTGTGGGATAGGATATTGAGCCATGCTTTTGAATTATTCTAATTATACTAATTAACCTAATTATTCTAAATAATACCTAATTTATCATTGCGAGGAGTTGTGCCGACGCGGTAATCAAAGGCCTTTCATAGCACTTGACAAAGCCCTTTGATTTGCTATGCTTAATCTGAATCACCAACGGAAAAGATCGCCCTACAAGGTTTCGTCCTTGTGGGGTCTTTTCTTTTTATGGTATTCCAATTTTTCTTTTAAGTCATTCATATATCTTAAGTAAGGACGGAATAGTTTAAACTTTAAGAGGGCGGAAAATTTAAATTTATTCGGAATGAAAACTGCCTTTAATTTACTCTTTTGAATTAAGTGGTCAATTAAACAATAAAAATCTCCATCGCCGGTAACAATAACGGCTTTATTATAATTTGGATACTCAATCATAGTCCAAAGGACAAGTTCGGCATCGCAATTGCCCTTCATAGTTCCATCTTTATATTTTAAGGTAGGTTTAAAAATGCAGATGAAACCTGCTTCTTGTAAAGAAGTATACAGGGCGTTATTGCCCTCTATATAGCCGATAAACAAAAATGCTTTTTGGACAAAGTACTTTTCCCTTAAATACACGTGGAATCTTTTAAAATCCAAACTCCAGCCAATTTCCTTAATACTTAGGTTAAGATTCTGACTGTCTATGAAAGCGTAATTGTTTTCTTTTTTATCGTTCATATACTATTATAAATCACTGGCTCCTCTAGTCGTACTAGAAATAATGTTCACCATTTTATCGGGACCAGTAAAATGGTTTTCTGTGCCAGTGTATTGATTCGTCGCGCGCCCGCGCTTTGCTCCGCCGAAGCTTTCTTGTCCGACGAAGCTTTAGCGAAGTTGGAAGCGAAGGAGAGGGCGCGCGACGACGGCGACCGCATCCACCTGTCATTGCGAGGAGCCACAGCGACGTGGCAATCTCATTGCTACTCAATCGGTTCCTTATATAGATCAACAGCCTTCTTTTCCTCCGGCTTTTCTTCTTTTTTATTTCCGCGTGTTTGGGCGCCCCGCCGTAGCTTCGCGCGAAAGAGGGTTAAATTCCACAACAGAACACTCTTAAGTATAGCATCTTTACCGTAATTTCATTTTAGGCTCATTCTGTATTGGATAAGACTGTCTATTGACAATATGTTTTGGTCTGCTATACTTAAAGTGCTTATCAGACGACGTCACATTCTGCGATCAGAACCAGAAATAACATCTTCTTTATGGAGGTGTTATTTTTTGTTCCACTGTGCTCTGAATTACGAAACTCCCACAGTAAAACGGCTTTTCTCATCTTTTTTCCAAATTTTGGCTACAAATTCGCTATAATTTTTAACCGTATGCGTAGCATACGCTTAAAAATTCTATCAAATTTCTATCTCAAAATTTGAAAAAAATCTTGCGAAAGAGTTTCGTAATTCAGAGCACTGTGATAAAATCAGCTTGCGGAGGCATTGGAGGTTGACGCCGAATGGATTCGGCCATCGTCTGATAAGCGATTGGTTCCGCATTGCGGGATGTGGTTCGATCCCACCGGCCTCCGCTTCAAGGAATCTACCTTATTGGTAGATTTTTTGATTGTCAATTTTTGCGTCACTAGTGTCCGTCGCGCGCCCGCGGGCGCGCGACGCCGTAGCGATTCCACTCATTCGTCATTGCGAGCCAGTGCTAAAATTTACCTTGGCCTTTAGCCGCGAGCGGGGCGTGGCGGGAAGCAATCTCGCAACTACTCAATCGATTCTTTATAAGGGTCAACAGCTTTCTTTTCCGGTTCGGCTGGTTTTTCTTCTGTTGTTACGCCGGGTGTCACATTTTTTTCTTTGGTCGTAACATTCACCCCTTCCTCATCCATTTTTTAGCATTTTCCTCCACACTGCAATGACGACTAGTGCGAGGGGTTACTGCATTGGCTATTGACAAGGGTTTATGGTTTGATATACTGAAACTACAAATGGCTTCGGCCCTCTCCTGCGCAAGCGGGAGTAACTATTTTAGGAGTGCTACCAGCGCTTCTTTTATTTTGGCAAATTCATCTTCTTTTATAGTGCCTAATTTATATTGTAAGCGCTTTGCATCGATTAAGCGAATTTGGGAAAGAATAACAATACTAGGACGGTCATCAGTTTTGCCGTCGTCAGTAACTAACGAAATGCGAAAATAATATTTTCCAGTTTTGTTCATTCGAGTTAATGGTAGTGTCTAAATAACTTCATTGTTAAACTTTTTTAAAATAAGCATGGGGCGCAGAAAACTTTCACCGCCCCCATCTTGCTCAAATCCAATATTTTCACCAAGAGAAGAAAACCACACTTCGCGCTCATGGAAAAACGGTCGCACTTTATTGTTATGAATTTCTGCTTTTTGACCGTGCCATTTTTTAAAGTCTTTTTTCATAAAATTTAAAGTCTTACTCAATCGGCTCTTTGTATGGATCAGTAATTTTCTTTTCCGGTTCGGCTGGTTTTTCTTCGGTTGCAGCGCCAGGTGTTGCATTTTTTTCTTTGGTCGTAATATTGTTGCCCTCTTCATCCATATTTTCCGCATTCTTTTCCACATCAGCAATCTCCGGCTGTTTAAGATTCGGCGAAGGAGTTTTTTCCGGTTC
>CAZYSZ010000032.1:0-7762 GCA_964650025.1 uncultured Candidatus Saccharibacteria bacterium
TTTGTGTGCGCCGGGGTCGGAGGCTTTGCCCTGGGGTTTAATACCCTTTATTTAGAGACAAGTCTAGTATTCGCTAATTCACAACTTTTCCGTCATCCAATTTTATGATTTTTTGTGCCTGTTTGGCGTACTGCTCTTCATGGGTTACCATAATGATCGTTTGGCCTTCACGGTGCAATTCCTGGAAAATTTCCAAAATGGCGCGTGAAGATTCGTTGTCTAGGTTGGCGGTCGGTTCGTCGGCAAACAAGATTTTGGGTTTGTGGGCAATGGCTCTGGCGATACTGGTGCGCTGTTGTTCTCCGCCCGACAAATGGGTTGGTAGATTATCAAGGCGATGCGCCAGGCCAACCTTGGTCAGTGCCTCTTTGGCGACTGCGTAAGCCTTCTTTTTTGGAAGGTTTTGCATTAGTAGGGGAAGCGCCACATTTTCCACCGCGGTTAATTCGGGTAGAAGGGCGTAATCTTGAAACACATATCCACATTTTTGCAGTCGGAATAATATTTTTTCTTCGGGTTTCATGTCGCGGGTATCTTTGCCATCAATAATAATTTGTCCGCTGGTCGGTTCGTCCAATAAACTCATTTGATATAAAAACGTGCTTTTACCGGATCCAGACCGCCCCATAATCACAATAAATTGCCCTTGTCGCGCCTCAAAATCAATGCCCTTGAGCACCTTGGTTTCCGCATCTCCGTCTCTGAATGTTTTAACGAGGTTTTTAGTTTGGATCATAAATTTTAATTCGTTAAAAGAAATCCCAAATCACAATATGCAGATTATAAATAAATTCTACTGACGTTTTCCACTTAACTTAATGTACTTTGAATTACGAAATGCTTTCGCAAGATTTTTTTCAAATTTGCGGGCGAAAAGGTGATAGAATTTTCAGGCGTAGCCAAGGGCTACGCATGAAAATTATGGCACCTTTGCAGTCCAAATTTGGAAAAAAGATGCGAAAAGTCTTCTCAAACGAGCATTTCGTAATTCAAAGTAATTTATTGCCCAGGCTAGTGAGCCGCGAACACATGTCGCGACATGTGTTCGCGCAAAGCGTCGCAGGTGACAAAGGTTTTAATACCACGCGCGTTAGCGCGGTTCCCTTGGGCGCTACTTTGTGCGCGCTGTGGGTCGGAGGCTCTGCCCTGGGGTTTAATACCCTTTATTTGTGGTTTGTAATTTTGAATTTTAATTTCTCCCAAGAATGGAGTCTAGTGTATTTTTTCTCACAATCATCCGTGCGGGGATGTAGCCGGCTACCAGGGTGGCAAAAATTAACAGGGCAACTCGGATGAGGGTTTCGCCAAGCGGGGCGACTAAGATCCCGTCGGAAAAAGGAAAATCAATGGGGTGGGAAATAAATAAGGGGACCAGGAGCGCGTAAATAATTGCCAAACCGATAATAGAACCTAAAAGGGCGTAAAAAATAGATTGGAATATGTAGGCAATTTCAATGGCTTGACCGTTAATACCGATGCCTTTTAAAATTCCAATAAATTTTCGGCGGGTGATGGCGTTGATGAAAATGACAATAAAAATGGTAATCGATGCTACTACCAGTCCAATCGAACTTAGGGCGTTACCCAACATGGCAAATGTAGCAATAATGTCTTTTAAAAATTTTGGTTGGGCATCCACATACGTTTGCACTTTGGCTACTTTATCTACTCCAGCCAAAATTAATTTATTTTTTACGGTTAATGGGTTGACGCCATCGTGAAGATTCATGGCAATTTGGGCGGCATTACTATCGCTTCGGCCGATTAAACTTTTAACTTCACTGTCAATCATGTAAAGCCCCATGCTGACATTGTCAACTTTGCTTTTTAAAATTCCTTTTACTCGAACTTCTTTTACCACGTCATTTATTTTGATTCTGATTTTGGTTCCCACATCAACGTTTTCAAGGGCGGTAAACCCTGGACTATCTACGGGCACATATTGTTTTAGCAAAAAATTTCCAATCAATACCTGGTCATAGTCACCAGCATTTAAATAAGACCCGGCAATAACATGACTGGCCAAACCCGTTAACACATCTTCTTGTTGTGGGTTGATACCAATAAGTTGGGCCGAGGCGATATTAGGTTTGTCATTTTGTTTTTTAGTTTGATAATTAGCCTCCAAGACTACCCCCTTATTAAAACGCACGCTCATATCTTTTATTTCTGGCATGGTTTTTAATAAGTTGACAATATTGGGACTGTTTTCTATATAGTCTTTATTTAGAAGACTAGAAATAATTACATCACCGGTGTATTGCTTATGCCAAGCCGAAATTGAGCCCTCGATTAACCCCACCAAAATTCCTGATACCACTACCAAATTTAAAAAAGTTAGCACCATCACAAAAATAATCAGACCGGTAGTCCATTTATTTGATTTTCTAATTTGGCGGATCGCCAGGAAAAATCCGATTTTAGTATTAAGCTTGAGTTTGGAAAACATAAAAAACCGTTATTTTGACAACATTACCACGTCGCCAGTTTTTAGCCCCGAAACAATTTCAATATTACCATTTGATGCGACGGCGCCAGTTTCAACGACGGTTTCAATGATAGTGTCGTCGTTTTTGACCCTAATCCATTTTTGACCGTTTTTTATTTCCACAATACCTTGGGGAACCGCGATGACGTCGGATTTTTGCAGGGTGGTGATAATCACATTTCCGGTCATGCCGGATTTTATCCGATCATCGCTGTTGCGGTCGAAAGAAAAAGTAACTTTATAGGTGGAAACTCCGTCTTTGATGGTTTGGGCCGGATCGATTAACGCAACCTTGGCATCAAATACGGTATTGCTGTCGTAGGCGTCCAAAGTTACCTTTGCAGTTTGGCCAACTTTGATTAGCGCAATATTGATTTCGGGAATAAAGCTTTCAATTTGAAAATCGTTACTACTGATAACTGAAACCGCAGTTTCGTTGACGCCCATAACACTACCGACTTTTGCGTTGACTTTTGTTATGATCCCGTCAATCGGAGAATAGATTCTTTGTTTTTGAAGTTGAGCTAAAACTCCCTGTGCGCTGGCTTTGGCTTGTGCTAACTGTGCCTGGAATACGGCAATATCAGAAGATCGGGGAGGCGCCTTTTTTAACGCCAGATTATTTTGGGCTTGTGAGAGGGCAATCTTATTAACTGCGATGCTTGATTGGCTGGAGGTTGTGGTGGTGAGTGCCGTATTGATATTAGTTTTTTGGGTGTCCAAAGCAGTTTTATCGGTAGCGGAAACGCCGGAGTAATACGAACCAAGTTCGCACTGCTGTCGAATGATGGACAAGCTATTGTAAGTTGTATTAATGTCGGCAATAACCTGTAAAATCGCATGATCTTTATCGTCATTATTAACGCTATTTTGAGCGATGTCCAGGTAGTGTTTGGTATCGGACAAAGCGTCGCTGATAATTTTTTTACCTCCCTGAACCTGAATGTCCGTCTGGCCAGATCCGTTAAAGTAGGTTTGCTGGATATAGTTTACTGTCGTAGAGGCGCTTGAGATATTGTTATAAGCACTGCCAAGAGCCGTAATGGCACTCGCATAAGCGTTGCTGATAACTTGCTTTGCGGATGTCACGTCATCTTGCGCGATTTGAATATCTTCCCTTGAAGCACCAGCAAATAATTGGTCTAATTTTGCCTGTTCCAAATCAATGCCGGCCTGCATTTGGGCTAATTGCGCGCTTAACTGAGCGGTATTTTGGTTGGCCAAAAGCTGTCCGACGTAAACGGAATCTCCAACTTTTACATAAACTCCCTGTACTATGCCGGATTGTTCAAAAGAAAGCTTTAAATCCTGTTTTGCCACCACACTGCCAGAGGCCGAAACCTGCTGTAAAAAATCCGCCGTGTGGACGGTTAGGGTTTGCTGTTCGGTTTTTTTATTAAAAAAGATAAAGTAGCCGGCGATGATGACGGTAACAATGATCATGGTCCAGATGACATTTTTTCTGGTGAAGTATTTTTTTAGATTCATGGGTTTTTAGGTTCTAGGGTCTAGGTACTAGCTTCTAGGGAACGACGTCGCCGTCCATTCCCTAGACCCTAGTCCCTAGAAGCTAGTCCCTAGTAATATTTTCTAGTATTTTCTCATTAAGCTGGTTATACATTTTCAAGTCTTTATCTGTTAAACTGGAAAACAACTTTTCCATTACCTTTATGTATTTTAGCTTTATTTCTTTCATCTGTCGTTGCCCTTTTTTAGAAACACAGAGCTGTAGCGATCTCTTGTCAGTTTTGCTAGTTTTTCTTTCCACGAATCCGCTTTCCACCAGACCATCCACCAATTGTGTCGTTGCGCTAGAAGTAATGCCCAGTATTTGTGAAATTTCTTTGATGCCCAAGTTTTTATGTTGCCCAATCAAACACAACACAAACCACTGCGAGTGGGTGATTCGGTTTTTAATACCACCGGACATCATTTTTACATTCATCTTATTTTTCATGGCATAAATGTTAGCCATGATTTGTTCGATAAGTTCCTTGCGTTCGGTCATATGTAAGTATCTTAACTAATTTATAGAGCCGTGTCAAATGTTGACGTAATGTTGACGTAAAAATATTTACATGATAATCTGTTTATAGTGTATTTTCCCCGTAAATTTCAGGAGGATTCGCATGAGCGTTCAAACAAGCACATTGGTATTGGTCACTAGCGGTTTACGCAGAAGGGCACTAGGTATCGCTTCAGGATGTTGTGAGAACATTTTTGAGGTGAACGTAATCCACCCCGCCGAATCTAAGGCCGAGGGGATTACTCAGTTTCCTGCCCAAAACCTTTGGCTGATTGCCGAAGACGTCAGGGCAGAAGACGTGTCTGAAAAAATGGCGCCAATCCTTTTAAAATTGGCAGAACGTAGTTTTTGTGATAGTCTCATGTTTGAGACATCCAATAAAATGCTGAAAACGCTGATAGAAGCGCGACAGTGAAAAATATTACGAAGACCGGACAAGCACGTCCGGTCTTTTTTATTAAAAATTAGTAAACCGTTTGACATTTAAATAAAAGTGTTATACAATCAAGCCATGGATAAATCACATATAGAAAAAACAGAAAACGTGCAAAGCAGTGGCTTTGCCGGACTTGGCATTGAGGAAAATATTTTAGATGTGTTGGAGAAATTAAATTTTAAAATTCCGACGCCGATTCAGTATAAGGCCATTCCGGTGGCGATTGATGGTAAAGATGTGGTGGGAATCGCGCAGACGGGGACAGGAAAGTCTTTGGCTTTTGGAATTCCCATGTTGCAACGATTGATGAAGGCCCAAAAACCCAGTGCGGGGCTGATCATTTTACCGACGCGCGAATTGGCGGTGCAAATTAACGAAACTCTGTTAAAAATCGGCCGGGGATTTGGGTTAAAAACGGCGGTGTTAATTGGTGGCGCTTCTATGTATCAGCAGGTTAACCAGATTCGCTACAACCCCCACATTATTATTGGTACGCCCGGGCGCATTAACGACCATATTAAGCAAAAAACCTTAAACCTGTCCAATATCACCATTTTGGTTTTAGACGAAGCCGATTGCATGCTGGACATGGGATTTGCGCCTCAAATCAAACAAATTTTGCTGTCGGTGCCAAAAGATCGCCAAACGATGCTGTTTTCGGCTACCATGCCTGACAGTATTATTAAATTGGCCACCGGCTACATGAAACTTCCAGTGCGCGTGGAAATTGCGCGGCAGGGAACCGCCAACGAAAAAGTGGACCACGAATTATTTTTTGTTAAAAAAGATTATAAAGTTAGGTTGCTGGAAAAATTGCTGGCAGAATACAAAGGCAGTGTGTTGGTTTTTTCGCGCACCAAACACGGCGCTAAAAAAATCTGTCAGGATTTATTTAAAAAAGGGTTTGCTACAGCCGAAATTCATTCTAACCGATCTTTGGTTCAACGCCGGCAGGCGTTGGATGGATTTAAATCTGGGAAATACCGGATTTTAGTTGCCACTGACATCGCCAGTCGTGGAATTGATGTTAAAGGCATTGAGCTTGTATTAAATTACGATTTACCCGAAAGCCCGGGTGATTATGTGCATAGAATCGGTCGCACCGGCCGCGCGGGTTTGACTGGCAAAGCCATTTCTTTTGTCATGCCCGAACAACGCAGTAAAGTGCGGGAAATTGAGCGATTGATAAGATCTACAATTCCCATTATGCAACTGCCTCAACTGCCAAACCAATTTACTCCCAACACTCCTCAACAAGATGCTGTTTACAAAAGAAATGAAGAAGTTGGCATAAAACCAAGTTTTCAAAAACGTTCAGATAGTTTTCAGCCAAGGCCATATAAACCCTATAAAAAAAGATTTAGCAGGTAATATAGGCATCACATCCAGAAACAGCACTAAAGTCGCGGGCACTTTGGCTAGATTTTGCGGCTTGGAGCAGAAAAATTGTAAGGCGTATCCACCCGCCTGCTGTTGCGCGGGCAGGTAGATACGGCTTACAATTTTTCTGCGAAAACTGCAAAAGGTTGGCAAATCCGTCAAGACTTGGAGTGCTGTTTCTGGATGTGATGTCTATAGGTAGTATTTATTGCTAAGGATAGTGAGGGAAAAGCAACAGCTTGACACCGTCTAGTGGCAGGAGTAAAATTAAGGTGGATGCTAAAATGTTGTTTGGCGTCCTAGAAAGACACCTTAACGGAGTATGTTATGGAGATTGGGCTGTCTGAGAAGCTTGAGAAAATCGGTTTTGTTCCCGTCGATGGTGGGGACGCGAGTAAGGCTTGCACATTTTATGATGAGTTATGTAATGTGTTCGCCTACGACGAAAACGGACAGCGTTGGTTTTTGCCAAGTGACGAATTGACCACCTTAAAGGTCATAACGTTTAGGCTTATTAACCTAAAGCCAACCATTCCCGCCCTCAAATAAGTCGTCTAAATCGGCCAGGCTCCGCGCTAAAACGTGCGGAGCTTTTTTGTTGGTTCGCTTTGAATTAAGAATAGGTACGTATCATTGACTATCGGAAGTATTTCTTGTAGAATGGATTTTGTGCAATAAAATAGTTCCCTGACAAGTCTATTAGCTTTATGAAACCTTGTGGGTTTTTGTAAAGCGTATTAAAAAAAGGAGCGTGCCATGAAGCAAGTTTTGGAAGTCCTAAAATCCATCATGCAGTTGCCGATCGGTTTTTTGAAAAAAATCGCTAATTCTGCACACGGTGACCAGGGTTTTATCACGGCCATCTGTGGTCGTAAACATTTTGATCGTATTGATCACCTTATCACCCTAAAAAATTTCCCGCGGGAAACGTGGGAATTGCGCGAGAAAAAGAAGACGTACCGGCTTTTTCCTTTTGACAAATATATTGCGCCCGCCATTGAACAAATGAAGCAAAGCCACTGTCGGTTTTCCAGCTTACGGGAATTGGCGATGTTTGCGGTGGATAATCCAAAAATCCATGAAACCTATGCAGTTTTGGCTCCAGGGTCTCTGCTTTGCCTTCCTAATGGCGAAAGGTTTGTTCCCGTGTGCACACAACTTTTCAAAGGCACGCGGTACTTAGAACTTTTTATCTTTGACCGCAAAGAATGGAGAAAGCCAGAAAACAGCATTAGCTACGCCATTTTGGGCGCCAAAGAGGATTAGCGAGTGTGCGTAATCCAGGAGCTTTTCGTAAAATTACGAAAAGCTCTTTTTTTTGCAAAGACGTGGGCCGTAAATACCTATATTTTGTAATAGGTCTATAAAGTATGATAGACTTTGAATTACGAAATGCTCGTTTGAGAAGACTTTTCGCATCTTTTTTCCAAAT
>CAZYSZ010000033.1:0-7513 GCA_964650025.1 uncultured Candidatus Saccharibacteria bacterium
TCGCTAAGCCGTAAAATTCTAGCGAATTTTTGGCAAAAATGTGGAATTTGCAATAAAAAGTTATTTAGGGACAAGTCTAATCATGAAAAAAATTATCCTAATTATAGAGGCAATGATAGCGATAGTCATTGTAGGGCTGGCGATTTTTTTGTTTTTGCCAAAAGAGACTGATGCGCCGGTGGTCACCCCACTAGCTGATATTGAATTGTTTTCGCCAAAACCAGGCGATGTAATTTCTTCGCCGTTAAAAATTACGGGCGTGGTGCGTGGCAACGGCTGGAATGGGTTTGAGGGGCAAGTGGGGACGGTGCAGGTGCTGGATGCTAGTGGCAGTGAACTGGCAGTTACGTATTTACCAGCAACTACGGAATGGACGGCGTTACCAACCAATTTTGAAGCTAGTTTAGAATTTGTTGTAACTTCGGAAACTTTTGGTTCTCTGGTTTTCCATAACGAGAACGCGAGCGGTGACCCAGAAAGAGATAAAACATTTACGGTTCCGGTAAAATTCAAATAATCACCGCGAATTACGAATCTAAGCGAATTACGAATAACAGCGCAAAAATGCATTCGTAATTCGCTAAAATTCTTAATTCGTAGGATCATGTGAACTTCCATATTTCCAAAAAATCTAAACTTTCTAATGCCCGGCTTGGGTTTCTGGAAACATCGCACGGGGTTGTCCAAACTCCGTGTTTAGTTCCGGTGGCAACTCAAGCCGTGGTAAAGACGCTGACCAGCGAAGAAGTTGAAAAAACCAACTCGCAAATATTGATTGCCAACACGTTTCACTTGCATTTAAAACCCGGCGAAAAAATTCTGGAAAAAGCCGGCGGTATCCACGAATTTATGCGCTGGAAAAAACCGCTGATGACTGATTCAGGCGGTTTTCAGGTGTTTTCGTTAGGATTTGGACGCGATCACGGGATCGGTAAAATTATTAAGTCTCCTAACAAAAAAAATCTCAATAGACCCACAGATCGGTCTATGGGTCTGGAGATAAAAATTGGCAGTCAACCGCAAAAAATTAAAATCATGCAGGACGGCGTGTATTTTAAATCTCCCATTGACGGTCGGGAATTATTTATCGGGCCTAAAGAATCGATAAAAATCCAAGAAAAAATCGGCGCCGATATTATTTTTGCGTTTGACGAGTGCACGGCTCCGCTGGCCGATTATGAATATACTAAAAATTCTTTGATAAAAACGCACGCGTGGGCGAAAATGTGTTTGAAAGCAAAAAAATCTACGCAGGCACTGTATGGAATTGTGCAAGGGGGAAAATATAAAGATTTGCGGATAGAAAGCGCTAAATTTATCGGCGCTCTGCCGTTTGACGGTTTTGGGATCGGCGGTGAATTCGGCGCTGACAAAAAAACCATGGAAGAGATGTTAAAGTGGGTGATTGTCGAACTGCCAGAAAAAAAGCCGAGACATTTGCTGGGCATCGGACGCTTGGAAGACATCGAAAAAATCATCAAAGCCGGGGTTGATACGTTTGATTGCACCGTGCCGACTCATTATGCCCGCCGGGGAATTGCCTTTACCAGCGAAGGAAAATTAAACTTAAAACAAACCAAATTCCTAAAAAAGCGCGAACCCTTAGATAAAGGCTGCGTCTGCCAGGTGTGTTTAGTCTACAAAAAAGATTACATTTGCCACTTGCTAAAAGCGGGAGAGATAACCGCTTTGCGCCTGATTACATTTCATAATCTACACTACTTCAACGAATTCGTGGCGCAAATCAGGGAGAAAATCAGGAGAGGGGAAGTTTGACAATCTGTCTCAAATTTGATAGATAAGAACTAATTTTCAAAAATACTTTCTATGGGAGATTTAAGATGAAGTGTGAGTTAACTGATCACAGTCGGGATGGGCGCGGCATGATATCGGTCATCTTTGTGCCCGAACCCGAAAATGACAAAGATCAGGAAATGTTTAGAGGCATGTGGGGCATGGGGTTTGTCACTAGTGCCGATTTTAAGGATGGCCGAGTATTAAAATTTAGCGTTCCATTGCACCAAGAAGACTTTAGGCTGTTCCCATGAATGAGTGCCCGTCGCAATATAATTACTGCGACGGGTTTTTTATTATTTTGCCTTTTTATTTTATTTTAGGTACAATCAAACCATGACAGGAAATTTGAAAAAAGAAATCAAAGAAAAAACAGTTGGATATTTGTTGGCGGCGTTTGGATTTGTGGCGGGGTTGGCTTGGAACGAAGCGATCAAATCCTTGATAGACCAATTTTTTCCGGTTTCGGGCAGTGGAATTTGGATAAAATTTGTGTACGCGATTGGAATTACCATTGTTATTGTGATTATTTCGGTATACTTATTAAAATTAACAGAAAAAAAAGAATGAAACACGAATTGCCCGACTTGCCTTACGCCTACGATGCGCTCGAGCCTTATATTTCAAAAGAAATTATGATGTTGCATCATGATAAGCATCACGCGGCGTATGTTAAAAATTTGAATGACGCCCTGGAAAAATATTCGTATTTGCAGGGCAAAACGGCGGAAGAATTGTTGAAAGATTTGGATGCGGTGCCCGAAGAAATTCGCATGGCGGTTCGAAATAATGGCGGGGGACACGTGAACCACTCCATGTTTTGGCAGATTATGAAGCCCAGTGGCGGGGGAGAACCGAGCGGTAAACTGGCAGAAGAAATAAATAAGTATTTCGGCAGTTTTGCAGAGTTTCAAGCTAAATTTAATGACGCGGGTGCCAAACGTTTTGGCAGTGGCTGGGTTTGGTTATTTAGGACAAAAGATGGGACACTAGATGTCCTATCAACTGCCAACCAGGATAACCCCATGTCCGATGGACATTTTCCTATCATAGGCAACGACGTCTGGGAACACGCCTACTACCTGCAATACAAAAATGTCCGCCCCGATTACTTGAAAGCTTGGTGGAATGTGGTAAATTGGAATGAAGTTGAAAAAAGATTTCTAATGTAGTTTATAAAAATCGTCCGCAAGGGCGATTTTTTCGTGCATGCAATCTCTCGTGCTTCATTGTCATTCCTGCGTAAGCGGGAATCTGGTGTCGTCACCGTATTCTGGATTCCCGCTTACGCGGGAATGACAACGTGGTAAGCTCGAGGGACTACCTTACCCGCAGTTTCCTTTTTTATGAATTTGTGGTATAAGAAATTCATGAGTTGCACTTTTGTTTTCTACCTTTAGATTGGGGGGGTTAGTATGATTGCTCTTTTTTTACTTCCGTTTTGTTTCGTATTACAAGCCAAAATCGTAGATCAGTTAGTAATTGATCTTGGAAGTCAGGTATTTAAAATTCGGGAGAACGCTTCGCGCCAGTTGAAAAAAATGATGAATCCTGATGTTTGTGTTTACCTCAAAAAAGAAAGGGGGAAAAAACACGAACTTGAAGTCCAGCGGCGGATTGATGCCGTTTTAGACGATTACAGCGCTTCGTTGCCGGGTTTGCATGGGTATCCCAAGTATCCGTGGATCAAATGGATGCCGGATACTTGCCGCAACAACTACCTTAGAGAGAATGGCTGTTGTCCGGTGGAGGTTTACCTGGTAAAAGTCCGGGGCCCCGAGGCTTCAAAATCTGTCGATCAGGATTATCTTGATCAGAGTAAAGCCACCGAGCTTTGGGTTTTTGACGAGGCTCGGTCTGTTCGAGCCAAAGCCAAAACCGAAAAGGAGCGCCAGTCAGGCTTTGAGCTGATTGAGAATCGCCTTCAGGCAATGGCCAGGTCGGAAGACCATTACTGGAAGATCGTCCACGAAAAGCCAAACCCGCTAAGGGTCAGCAAAAAATAATTTGCAGTTTCAAAAAACAGCCCGAGATTTTTTTTCGGGCTTTTTTATTTCACCATTACCATTTTTACCAATTAGAAACGGTAGCGTAAAATGCAAACGTTTACTTTTTATGCTACCATTAAATTGGTATGAAAATTCCAATTACGGACCAATTTCTTTTTGATATGTTGGAGACAATGGGTGGTGTGGTTGACTTTTTGACCAGCAGCAGATATCGCCAAATCCATTTGTTATTTGACGATGAAAATCCTGTGGTTGAAAAATACCGGAAAGAAAGGAGTAAGCGGCAGTTTAGCCAACTGATTTATTATTTAAAGAAGAAAAACTATATTTACGTTAAGAATTTGCAAGGTAAAAGGGCGGTTATGTTTACCAATGAGGGTTTATCAAAGGCGCTGGCGGCAAAATGGACATTTGAAGAAAAAAGAAAGCGTAAGGATGGGAAGTGGATTATGGTGGTTTTCGATATTCCTAAAAACCACCAAAAAGCCAGGAACTTACTGCGAAGTATTTTAAAAAATTTGGGGTACGTATTATTCCAGCATAGCGTATGGACCACTCCCTACGACGTTTTTGCGCAAACCCAGAATTTGTTACAAATGCATGTTTTAGACCGCTACGTAAAAATATTTTTAATAGAAAAACTGTAATAGTATATTGGTAGTGTAAAAAGTAAACGTTTTGATTTTGTTCTACCGTTGAGTTGCGGGTGGCGTGCGGGTGGTGTAGTGGGTGGTTGTCATCTGTCATTGATTTTAGTACAATGGCATAATTAGGAGGAAGTGGGTAAATAAGTAAAGAGATTCATAAAATAATTTGCTAAATAAAAATATAGTTTATGGCAGAAGAAATTAAAGGTGGAAGTGTAGAAAATGAAGTAGAAGATGAGCCAGATTTTTCTGAATTTGACGATGAAACGAAGAAAGAGTTAGAGAAGGCGATAGAAGATGCATATTTGGTAAAACTAAGTGAAACAGATCCTGAGTATCCAAAAATTAGAGATTTTAATAGTGCAGAGATTGACTTTTCTAATGCAGAGTTTGACTTTTCTGCCGAAAAAGATTTGCATGATAGTTTAGAAGAACAAGGATATGACCCTGGAAAAGCCATAAAACTAAGTAACCAAAAAACTTGGACAACAGATGTAGTAATACCCTCAAAAACTGACCAAATAAATTTGATCATAAAAACGAAAGTTGCATTTAATGACAATGAGGGGATTATGTTATGCGTTAAGAGGGCGCTTGAAAAAGATAGTGGATTGGGAAAATCTGGGGCGGAGATAGGTCAAAGTAGTAGTGTGGCGGAAAATACAGAACAAGATTTGAAAAAAACTGAAGAACAGCACTTGGAATTGGAAAAGAAAAATAAGACTAAGTTTTATGCAAGCGGTGGTGCTCGAATTTTGGATTCTGATGGTAAAGTCAAAGAGGGCTGGGAAACGGCAGAAAAGATTAGGAAGCAGGAAAGGGCAAGAGCATTAGAGATTCCTTCGGACATTAAAGGTGGAAGCTCTGAAATGACTTTTTATGGACTTCGAAATTCAATATTCATAAATAGGGAAACTTTGCAAAAGAGAGAGCAAGAAGGGAGCTCAAATAGTAAGCTTCTAGAATTGGAAAAATCAATACTGGGTTCTTCCTCTGCAAATAAATTTATTGAGGACGCAATTAAAGAGGAGTCAGGGATTGCGGGAGAGGAACTTACTGGTGAACAAATGCAAGAGAGAGTGCGAGATTTTCCTGCAAGTCAAATGTATGACTATGTTCAAGGGTTTATTGATTCTTTAGAAAAAAGTAAAAAAGATGAAAGAGTTAAGGATCTATTGAAAGCAGCATCGTCTTTGCAAAATAAGCTAATGGATGAAGCAAGTAAAAGTAAAGAAAAAAATAATTTAAACTAAAATATGATTACACTCGACGACGTCAAAAAAAATGCTCAGATATTGGAGTTTATTAACCAAACGGAAATTGCCATGGAGGCTTTGCGCTACACCAATCATGGGTTGAGGCATTCAGAAATCGTATCACAAAGGGCGATGGAAATTGCTAAAAGCATTGGTTTGAGTGATCGTGAAGGCGAGTTGGTAGCTATGGCCGGATTTTGCCATGACATGGGAAATTTTTTGACCCGCACGTTCCACCACTTTTTTGGCGCCCAGCTGTTTAGCCAAGTGTTTATGGGGCAGTTTGACCCACGGGAGTTGGCCATGATTATGCAGGCGATTTCAAATCACGACAAAGAAGAAATGAATTTTACCCACAATATTTCGGCGATTTTGGTGTTGGCGGATAAATCTGATGTTAGTAAATCCCGCGTAACTCAAAAAGATCCGGCGCATTTTAAAACCGATATCCATGATAGGGTAAACTACGCCACCGAAGAAAGCGATATAAAAGTTGATAAGAAAAAAAAGGAAATTACTTTGGAATTGAAAATTGATACTACATTTTGCCCCGTCATTGAATATTTCGAAATTTTTACGGAAAGAATGATTTTTTGCCGTAAAGCCGCCCAGTTTTTAGGGTATGATTTTGGATTGGTGATAAATAAATTTAGGTTGTTGTAGTGGATTTGAATTCTGTATTCCGTATTCCGAAGCTTGAATTGAATACAGAATTCTGAATTCGACGCTCTATTCTAGCTCCAGAATACAAAATACTGAATACATAATGGAAAAGAAGAATTTATTTTATGTGGTGGTTGATAATGTCAGAAGTTTAGAAAATGTCGGTAGTATTTTCCGCACCGCCGATGCGCTAGGGGTTTCCAAAATATTTTTATGTGGAATTACGGGTGTGCCATCACAGCAAAAAATTAGTAAAACTGCCTTGGGAGCGGAAAAAACGGTTCCGTTTGAGTATCACAAGCAAACGTGGAGGTTAGTAGATGCATTGAAAAAAGATGACATGCAGATAGTGGTGCTGGAGCAGTCGCCAAAAAGTATTTTATACACAAAATTTGAGCCCAAGTTTCCACTGGCATTGGTGATTGGCAACGAAGTTAAGGGAGTTTCTCCAAAAGTTTTAAAGCAAGCACATAAAAGTATCTATTTGCCTATGAAAGGCAAAAAAGAGTCGTTAAATGTATCGGTGGCGTTTGGGGTAGCTGGTTACCAGATCCTAAATCACAAACCACAAATTACAAATCACAAATAAATCCAAAATTACAATTTATAAATCCAAAACGTGTTTAGAATTTCAGCACTTAATTTTTGGAATTTATTGCCCAGGCTAGTGAGCGCGAACACATGTCGCAACATGTGTTCGCGCAAAGCGTCGCAGGCGACAAAGGGTTTAATACCCCGCGCGTTAGCGCGGTTCCCTTCAGCGCTACTTTGTGCGCGCCGGGGTCGGAGGCTTTGCCCTGGGATTTAATACCCTTTATTATAACTACTTTGAATTAAGAAATGCTCGTTTGAGAAGACTTTTCGCATCTTTTTTCCAAATTTGGACTGCAAAGGTGCCATAATTTTCATGCGTAGCCCTTGGCTACGCCTGAAAATTCTATCACCTTTTCGCCCGCAAATTTGAAAAAAATCTTGCGAAAGCATTTCGTAATTCAAAGTAGGTTTAAAAATTATTGCAAATTTTGGGCAAAAATATGGAATTTGCAGTAAAAAGTTATTGCCCAGGCTAGTGAGCCGCGAACACATGTCGCGACATGTGTTCGCGCAAAGCGTCGCAGGCGACAAAGGGTTTAATACCCCGCGC
>CAZYSZ010000034.1:0-7327 GCA_964650025.1 uncultured Candidatus Saccharibacteria bacterium
CAGCACGCCGCTTTTGCAAAGCGGAGATGGGAGTCCGATTCTCCCCGGGTCCACAAAAAAGACCTGCGCATACGTGTGCAGGTCTTTTTTGTGGTCTTTATTGAAAAAAGTTAGAACTTACTACGAGCAAAACCCGAACGCCGACTAACTGTATTTTAGCAAAGAAACGGACGCCCGACCAGCAAAAAATTTCCTGGGGTCGGGGGCAGGAAATTTTTTGCCCGTACGCTGTTGGAAAATTTTGCGTTTTTAGTTATCTTTGGTATTTTCAAGTCTTCTTAATTTCTCTTCCACCCGCTCTTTGCCATTTTCAGCTAGTTCAAGTCCTGTAATTAAATTTTTAAGAAAGTCGCCCTCAAATTCAATTTCCCCCTCTTCTACCATTTTTATTAAAGTTTTTGCCCATCCTAACTGTTCTACATCATATTTAGAAAATTCTATTCCGTGTTCTTTTATCACGTCGTCTGCTACTTCTTTTGCCATAGCATTCCAATCTTGGATTCTTCGCTCATAATCTTTTAAACTTTCCATTAAATCCTCTTTGCTTTCTTGAACTTCTTCAACTTTACCCTCTTTAAATAAATTACCAAATTTCTCTGGTTCTAAAGAAGCATGTCCCCCGGGAATCGAATCTAAAGAAATAAACTTTAATATATTCTTAAAATTTCCAGAGCCTACTTCTTGTTGCCAGTAATTAGTAAATGATGTCCTATGCCCCTCGTCTTTAAATGGTCCAACAAAATACTTCATTTCAATAGAAACTGCACCTACACGAGGAACCACTAAAACTTCCAAAAAAAGCCCAGGAACTTTTTCTTTTTCCAGTTCATGTAATTTATTGATAGCCGCCTCATCTTCTGCGGAATTATAAAAAACTTTTTCGTTATTGCTTGATGGTTGTTCTGACATACTTTTCTTCCTTTTAATATTAACAGACTAAATTAACTAAATCATACCACAAAGATAACTAAAAACGCAAAATTTTCCAACAGCGTACGGGCAAAAAATTTCCTGCCCCCGACCCCAGGAAATTTTTTGCTGGTCGGGCGTCCGTTTCTTTGCTAAAATACAGTTAGTCGGCGTTCGGGTTTTGCTCGTAGTAAGTTCTAACTTTTTTCAATAAAGACCACAAAAAAGACCTGCACACGTATGCGCAGGTCTTTGGCGTTACTGTCCAGTAGTTTGGACAATAATACCCTGGGGAATGACAATGGCGCCGGGGTTTATGATAGGTGCTTTTGTTTTACCGGAATTCCACTTGAGTAAGAACAAGGTTTTGTCCTCGCACCGGATAATCCCATAGCCCGTGTTTTCATGGTTGAGGTATCCAAAGATGGGATAGGGCTTATTATTTTCCAAATCCATGAATCCTCCTTTTTTAGCGATGGCCGCTCTTTTGTAGCGTACCGTTTGAGCCTGGCCGTCTTTGACTTCCAAAACGCCATTCCAAATCCCCATCATTTCTAGCAGTTCCTTGTTCATTCGTTCTTCTACTTTCGCTTCAAGGAACGTTTCGGCTGTTTTGATTTCCACTTCCACAATCGTTGTTTTTTCCACGATTTTCTCGCGCGGAAAGTAGAAGTAGCACAAGGAAAATCCTACGGAAAAGAAAAACATTACGCCAACGATGAAAGTGACCAAGGCAAGTCTTTTGATTTTTCGCCAGTTGTCTTTTTGAGCCAAATCGAGGGCGTGGAAACTTTGAGTGCTGGGAAGTGGCTTCATGTGAAACTCCTTGTGATGGAATGTGCAGGTAATCTACGCATTATACTCTTTTCTAACCTTTCTAACCTTGAAAATCAAGCTATTTCTGGCATAATGTAATTATTATGGCATTATCAATCGCAATCGTGGGGCTTCCCAATGTCGGCAAGTCCACCTTGTTTAAAACTTTAACCAAAAAGCAGGTGCTGATTGCCAATTATCCGTTTGCAACCATAGACCCCAATGTTGGGGTTGTTTTGGTTCCTGACGAGCGAGTGGATAAACTGGCAGAGTTTTCAAAATCGGCCAAAAAAATCTATGCCACCGTGGATTTTGTGGATATTGCGGGCTTGGTCAAAGGTGCATCGGAAGGCGAGGGTTTGGGCAACAAATTTTTAGCCAACATCCGTGAAACTGATGCGATTGTGTATGTGTTGCGTGCTTTCAAAAATGCCGATATTATCAATACTCAAAACGACATAAACCCCATCCGCGACAAAGAAATTTTAGACGTGGAGCTGATTTTAAAAGATTTGGAAACGGTAAATAAACGGATTGACGGTTTGGCGGGAGATGTGAGGGCGGGAAAAAAAGAAGCCGTAAAAGAAACCACCGTTTTACAGAAAGCCAAAGATTTTTTAAGACAGCAAAAAGTGCTAGTGGAACAGGAATTTTCGGAGGATGAAACAGAAATTTTAAAGAGTTTTCAACTTTTAACCTTTAAACCCAGGCTATATTTACTGAACGGAAAGTTAGAAGATATATCTTACGATTATGCAAGCTTACATAAAGATAAGACGTTGGTTATTGATATTGGAACCGAAAGCGAAGCCGAAAATCTTTCCAGCCAAGAACGCGTTGAGCTGGGTCTGCCAGAATTATCCGGAACGGATATTCTCATCAAAAAAAGTTACGAATTGCTAGGTTTACAAACCTTTTTGACAACGGGAGAAGATGAAACCCGCGCCTGGACTATCCACCAAGGCGACACCGCCCCCAAAGCCGCCGGCGTCATCCACAGCGATTTCGAACAAAAATTCGTCAAAGCCGAAGTCATTTTTTGGACTGATTTATTAAAAGCCGGAAGCTATGCTAACGCAAGGCAAACAGGTTTGATTCGGACGGAGGGTAAGGAGTATGTCGTTAAGGATGGGGATGTTATAGAGTTTAAGCATGGATAATGTCTCAGTGAAATCAATATATGAGTTTGAGCATATTATCGGAATTGATACGAAAAATGAATCATTATAAAACAATGACTTTTGAAGAGTACGAAGAAAAAGAGGGTCATAATCCTATTTATGTGTTTGAAATAGAAAAAAATGGAAAAAAGATAACCTATTTTGGCGTAGAACACTCAAACAATCCCAATAGGCCAATGTTTGAAGAAATTAAGAAAAGATTTAAAGAAACCAATCCACAGGTAGTATTCGTTGAGGGTATGCATTTTAGCAATAACGCAAAAGAAGAACTCGTAGAAGAAATGAAAGAAACGAATCCCGAAACAATAATTAAGGAATGGGGAGAGTCGGGTTTTGCATTCAAATTAGCGGCTGATGCTGGAATAGACGTTGAGTCGCCCGAACCAAGTTTTAGTGAAGAGGTTGAAAATTTATTATCATTGGGATTTACCAAAGAGGAAATTATTGCTTATTATGTTTATCGGCAAGCCAACTCTTATCAGCGTATGCCTGAAAAACCGCCCATTGAAGAATATCTTGGTTCATACATTGAGCGGTTTCAAAAAGATACTAATTGGGAAGGTTTTGATTATTCACTTGAACACCTAAAAAAAGTGGGAGAAGAAATATGGGGCGAGAGAGGTGATATAGCAAAAGAAGACGCTTGGAGGACAGACCCTGTGCCATATAAAGATAAGAAATCGGCATTGTGGAATAATGTAAATCGTATTTCCCAGCAATCAAGTTATTTTAGAGATAGATTTATGGTTCACCGCATAGAGGAAACAATGAAAGAAAATGACAGATTGTTTATTGTATTTGGTTCAAGCCACGCTTTTATGCAAGAGCCAACATTGAGAAAATTATTTGAATAAGAAGATTAAAAACCTCGGACAATGTGTATAATTCATTGAGTTTAAGCATGGATAGGACGCGCGCTACGGCGCGCGCGAAATTTTCAATTTTCAATTACCAATTTTCAATCAAGTCCTAATTAGTAAACTTTCAAATAAAAAACCAGATCCTGGGCATGATCTGGCTAATACTTTACTTTTTTTCTTTTCTCCTCTTCTCACTTTTCTTTTGTTCGCGTTGCCATTCTTGTCCGTAAACTTCTCTGATGGCTTCGACAAAAAACTCCCTAAATTTTGAGCGAAGAAACATGTCGCCCATATGAATTTCGCCTACAGGCAGGGATTCATCGAATTTGTTTCTTGCGACATTGTATGCCTGATTATATCCTTTCATGAAATCCATTGCTACAACCCTCTGAAGAGGTCTATAATCCTTCTGTTAGGCAAACCGTTTGCCTATATGCTATCGATATAGTATTATATAAGTAACAATTTGTCAAATCATTTATGGAATTTACACTTCGGGATTTAGATCATAGCGTTCGCGATATTGAAAATACTATCGGTTACAAGCCGGTGGGGATGTCGCATGAAGAATTTAATTTGGTTCGTAAAGTGGGTAAAAGCGAGTATCCCCGGTTTCATTTGCTGGTAAAAATATTAAACGGTGGTTCGCGCGGGCACCAATTTACGTTGTATATAGAAAATTCCTCGCGATCTGATGATGTAACCCATGAAAATGGCAGAATCGAAGAGGAAGTAGCGCGAGTTAAAAACTCGCTGATGAAAGTGTCGGATTAAAAAGGTTGGCGGCATGGAATTTCAAATTAATCCGCGTAAATCTGCGTACCAATCCGCGTGAATCCGCGATTTTTACGAAGTAAAAATGTATGGAATTTCAAATTAAAAACATCAAAAAAAGTACTAATGATTTAATGCGTACCATCGGGTACATGTCGGCGTATTTTCAAAAACCGGGGGAGATTTCTATTGCCTGCCTGCCGGCAGGCAGGTGCGACAATCTATAAATCTATGGAATTTGTAATTAAAAAATTAAGCAAGGGTACTAATGATATTATGCGACAGATTGGTTATATTCCAGCCTACTTTCAGAAACAGGGAGAGGTTAGTATAGTCAGAAAAGTAGGTAGAAACGATTATCCGCGGTTTCACGTGTATATTACCCAGCGTGGTGCGGATATGAATTTCAGCTTGCACCTGGATCAAAAAAAGCCTTCCTACGAAAGCCAGACGGGGCATAGCGGGGATTATGACGGGCCGGTGGTGGAGGGGGAGATAGAGAGAATTAAAAGTTTGTTGAAATGAGAAATCCCGCGAAAATATATTTTCACGGGATTTAGACGGGGTTAGCTTGAGGGCGAGTATTCTCGCCAGTTTTCCACGTATTCATCTTTTAATTCCTCCATGTCCACCCAAACGTAGGCGCGATTTTGCCCGGTTTGTGAGACTTCCACTACCAATGCCGTCTGTAATCGTTGGCTGCCAGGATTTTCAGCTTCACCTTTTACAGTGAAGGTAAACTGGGAGCCCGTTTGCGGCAGATCAATCGGCCAGTTGGCGCATTCAAAAAATGTTTTGGCCGACGATCTTTTCTCAGATCCACAACAACGATAAAAACTGATCCACATACGTTTCCTCCGTTCGTAGGAAACAAAAAGGTGCTGATTTAACCAAGTATACCACGTGCACAAAAAAACGCCCCAGAGGTGAATCCGGGGCCTTGCCTGTAGAGCGTTACATTTTGCCCTGCTCTATGAGGGCGTTGCTTTCTTTCAGGGAAAAGTTTTGAATTTTTATATCGGATAAACAGTCAAAACATAACCCATGCTCAAACTTTTGGTCATCAAAGTAATCTCCCTCTTTGTAGTTGGGGTCGTAGAGCCACTCGTCTAGGCATTTCCGACAGCTGATTTGGGTTTGTCGTTTTTGCAGCTGTAATTTAACAAGTTCTAACACAGAAAACTCCTTTTTCCTCGGGCGACTTGTTGGGAAACCAAAAAAACAATACAATATTTATATCTTATAATAAAAGTAAAGTCAATGAATTTGCAAGTTTTGTACGAAGATAGTCATCTCATTGCGGTGTTTAAACCGGCAGGGGTTTTGGCGCAAGGTGACAAAACGGGGCATGTAAGCATTATGGATGAAGTGAAAAAATATTTGAAAGAAAAGTATAAAAAGCCCGGAAACGTTTTTGTCGGACTGTTGCACAGATTGGATCGGCCGGTTTCGGGAATTATGTTATTTGCCAAAACTAGCAAGGGCGCATCGCGTCTGTCAGAACAATTTAGAAATCACGCGGTTGAAAAAACATATCAGGCGATCGTGGTGGGAAAACCCGCGCAAAATAGGGGAGTGTTAATAAATCGTTTAGGCAAAGACGAGAAATTAAAAAAAGCCAAGGAATATGATGACGGCCAAGAGGCCAAATTACACTACGAAGTTTTGACATCCAATGGCAGGTATTCTTTATTAAAAATAACGATAGATACGGGAAAGTTCCACCAAATCCGCGCGCAACTTTCTTTGGCGGGACTGCCGATTGTGGGAGATGTAAAATATCGGGGCGAGAAATGGAGTTATCAAGAAGGCATAGCCCTGTGCGCCACCGAGTTGGTTTTTAAACCAGCCACCAGCGAAGAAATGGTAAAAATATCTGTGGAAATTCCACAAGAATGGCAAGAATATTTATCCACAGGCAGGGGTTGATTTTAGGGGCGGGGAAAGGAGATAATTAGTGTGAATAAAGGTATTAAGTATAAAGTATTGGGTATCATGTATACGTAATATTAAATACCTAATACTAAATACCAACATATGAGTTACATTGACTGGTCGCTGGCGATTGTCCAGCCATTTTTACAAACTATGGTTATGTTTGTGGCAAATTTATTGCTGGCGATTGCGGTGTTTATCGTGGGCTATCTTATTTCTGTGGGAATTGGCAGGGTTGTTGCGGAAATATTAAAAAGTTTACGGTTTAACCGTCTGTTTGAAAAAGAGGGCTGGAATAATGCTTTGGCGCAGGCTAATGTGCATGTAAATCCCTCGGAATTTATCGGCGCGATTTTTAAGTGGGTGTTTGTGATTATTTCACTGCTAATCGCCGTTGATATTTTGCATTTGGCGCAGTTTGGTATGATTTTAACCCAGGTATTAAATTATTTGCCAAACGTCGTGGTGGCCGCTTTAATTTTTGTGGTGGCGGTGATTATTTCTGACATTATTGAAAAAGTTATCAGGGTAACAGTAGAAAAAATGAAAATCGGTCATGGATACTTGGTGTCTTCCATTGTTAAATGGGCTATCTGGATTTTTACCATCTTTTTAATTTTAGACCAGCTTCTGCCAAACAGCGAGCTGATAAAAACGCTTTACATGGCGATTGTGTGGGGGATTGTGGGAACAGTGGGGTTGGGATTGGCCATAGCCATCGGTTTGGGTGGAAAAGACGTGGCGGCACAAGTGTTGGGGGATATGAAACGGAAGATGACGCAAAAGTAGGTATTTTATTCAAATAAAACAGCGGTGCCCCGCGGGGCACCGCTGTTTTACGTTTGCCACCAT
>CAZYSZ010000035.1:0-7273 GCA_964650025.1 uncultured Candidatus Saccharibacteria bacterium
CTTCCCCATTATAGGAGCAAGCTATGGACGCGAGTCAGATTCCTGAAAATCCGCATTGGGCGGAGTTCAAAAGCAAGGTCAAGGCCAAACTCAAGGATGATATCAAGCAAAAGGGATTCGACAAGGCCACGGATCAGCATTTCGGGGCATTCTGCACCACTTTCCAGGAGGCAATCAGAAAAAACCTGGAAAAAAGTGGCCTGTCGGAAAGCGCAAAGTCCAAGCTGCTTGCCGACCTTTTCGTTTGGTTCTTCGACGAGGTCATGAAGTAAACCTCACAACTCGCCAGGCGCCGAGAATTCAAATCGGCGCTATTTTTTATACAATTTTACGCGCTATATGGAATAGTCCTTCGGCTTCGCTCAGGACGCGATAAAATTTTTTAATTTTATCGCGCAAAATGTGCAAACGCCTTGTTTGCTTCAGCCATTCTATGCGTATCGGCTTTCTTTTTCATGGCGTTGCCTTCGTTACAACTTTTCTCTAAAATCCTTTTCATCTACTTGTGCTAGATTTAAAACTCCTTTTAGTGTGCCGGGCGATAATTCTTTATGCATTGACACAATCGTAATCAATTCTTTTTTCTGCAACTTTACGTGACTTCCTCTCTGGGATTTAAAATAAAAACCAAACTCTTTGCATAAAACCCTTATAACGATTTTAGCAGAAAGAGGTTTGGCCATATCAACTATATTGAAGCTCAAAAGTTGTTATCAGTGAAGGTGTTTTCGAAATGTTTACTTTGGCTTTTGGATTGTCCTCTAAATAAAGCTCAACAGCTTCTTTTAAGTTTTTTCGGGCTTGCTCAATGGTTTTTCCCTGACTGACAACGCCCAACTCAACGCAGTGGGCAACATACCATTTGGCTTCTTTATTGATAATGGCAGTAAATTTGTGCGACATACTCTTAATATAATCTTTTTCTTCTTAAAGTCAAATTAAACGTTTTCGCGGGTAATAATTCCGAAGTTACGCATTTTTTCGATTGGATACTTGCCTAGACATAAAATACTTGACTATTAGTTAAACTATATGTTACATTTACAAAGAGGTTTTTGTCTTCACTTCAACCAAGCGGAGGTATAGGATGCAGAAAATCAACACCGTAGCTACCAAACGGGGAGAAGAATGGAGCTTCCGAGCTAACATCGATGGCTCTGAAAAATGGTATCCAGGGCGGACGTTTGCAGAAGTGATTGGAACTCTTATTATCGCTAATGCCGAGAATCTCAACATCGAGATCCTGTCCACTGTCGAACCACAACCATAAGAACTCCTCCCAAAGGCGCCGAGAATTCCAATCGGCGTCTATTTTTTTATTTCAAAATTCTGGATTGCCACGTCGCGTGTGCGCTCCTCGCAATGACGTAGTTCGTATTCTACTTTCTATTTTCTATTTTCTATTTTCTAGCGCGCGAAGTGCGCAAACGCCTTATTCACCTCTGCCATCCTGTGGATATCGGCTTTCTTTTTCATGGCGTTGCCTTCGTTGTTATGGCAGTGATTTTTATTTTTTCAATGAATCTGCTAATTCCTTAAACATTTCTAGAAATTTCGCTAATTTTTCGTACAGCGCCTCGGCTAAGTCTTCTTTGTAAGTATGCACAGCTTCGTTCCTTTCCTTGGCCATTTTAAGCCACGCGTCATCGTAGTCAATCACTCCGGTGCGATACGCTTCCCTAAAACAATCCCCAGGAGAAGCCACAATAACATTCTTTTTGTTCTCCAAGTATTCCTTTAGCGCTTTCCAGGCCACGTCAAAGGTAAATTCAAACCGCAAAATAGCAGAGTCGCGTACAATCTCGGTCTTTTTCTCTTTCAAAATTTCGTCAAACTTTTTTAAGGCCCTCTGAAATTGTTTTTCTAAAGCTGCTGCCTTTGTCATGTGATTGGTTCGGTGGCTGATTTGGCCACACTATAAAATTCTTTGCTTAAATTTTTAAAATCCACAAAATCTATCTTATATAATATCGGCAGACGATCCAACTCGCCTTTAATATCCATCAAAGCTACCGCGGACACTTCTTTTATGCCCTCAATTCCCACATCAATATCAGAGCGCTCACTTCCCTTTCCGGTAACCCGTGAGCCGAAAAAGAAAATTTGGTATTTACTTACATCAAGATGCTTACCCACAATTTCCTTAATTTCTTTTTTTAATTTTTCAACCGAGTAATTTTCTAGTTTCATACTTAGGTTACCGCGCGAAGTGAGCGAAAGCCTTATTCGCTTCCGCCATCCTGTGTGTGTCGATTTTCTTTTTCATGGCGTTGCCTTCGTTGTTGGAGGCAGATAGCAATTCTTCGGATAACTTAATCGCCATACCTTTGCCTTTTTTGGCGCGGGCGGCGTCTAGAATCCATTTAATAGATAGGTCTAATTTTCTTTCTTGGCGCACTTCCATAGGAACCTGATAGGTCGCTCCCCCAACCCGCTTTGGCTTTACCTCTAATAGAGGAGACACGTTTTCAATGGCTTTGTTGAAAATTTCTAACGGTTCTTTTTGGGTTTTTTCTTTGATTAAATTAAAAGCATCGTACACAATTCTTTGTGCGACGGTTTTTTTACCAGACTTCATAACTTTGTTGATAAACTGAGCAACCACCAAGTCATTATAAACAGAATCTGGCGCAATGATGTGTTTTTTATAGGCTCTGCGCATTACTACGTAAGAACATGAGGACTTATAAACCTAAGAACAGCTCGCGTTCTTTAGTTCTTCAGTTTCTCAGTTCTTTAGTTATTTCTTTAGTTTCGTTCCATACCTCGATCGTCCCTGTTTTCTATTTTCAACTCCGGTTGTATCCAAAATACCACGAACAATGTGATACCGTACTCCAGGTAAGTCCTTTACCCTTCCGCCTCTGATTAAAACCACCGAGTGTTCTTGCAAATTGTGGCCTTCTCCGGGAATATAGGCGGTTACTTCCATGCCGTTGGACAACTTAATCCTGGCGACTTTTCGCAAAGCCGAGTTTGGTTTTCTTGGGGTTTGGGTAAATACTTTCAAACACACGCCACGCTTAAAGGGCGATGGATATATAGAAGGTCGGTTTTGCAATGAATTAAATCCATAATGCAAAGCCACACCTTTCTTTTTGGCTTTAATCGCTTTTCGGGGTTTTTTAATCAACTGATGTATCGTAGGCATAGAAATTTTAATAAAGAAAAGCGCATCCGCGCTTAATGTAATGACAGTTTAGCAAATATATTTTTACCTGTCAATTACATCCCCGTACATTACATCCCCGTAATAACATGGAAAAAATATTCGGTAACGGTGCCAAGCCCCTGCAATCCGCCGAGAAAAATGAAAAGTATTAGGGCAAAAACACCGTACTGCTGTAAAAATATTTTCACATTTTCAAATTGTGCAGGGATGAATTTAAATAAAATCCAAGAACCATCAAGCGGTGGGATGGGCACTAAATTAAAAATGGCTAAAATAATGTTGATGTGAACGACAAAGGAAAAAATAATCAGCATGCCAGGCAGAGTAGTAAAAAAAGAAAGCGGAAGAAAGCGTACCAACAAGCCAAAACATATCGCCATAGCAATGTTGGTTAAGGGGCCGGCTAAAGAAACTTTCAGGGCGCCCCATTTTTGGTCTTTAAAGTTATATGGGTTGACTGGTACCGGTTTTGCCCAGCCTACCAATATCGGACTGCCGATGAAAAATAAAAAAACTGGCAACAAAATAGAACCAAATAAATCCAAGTGCGGGATTGGGTTTAAGGTCAGACGCCCGGCATATTTTGCCGTCGGATCCCCAAGGGAATTGGCCACATACCCATGCGCTAATTCGTGGATGATGACGGAAAATAACAAAACGACCAAAGAAAAAATACTAATAACAATATCCATAAATGTAATATATCATCTATTGCAAAAAAAGAGAAGATGATATATTATACGATTATTAAATCCGAAGCACGAAGTCCGAAATCCGAAACAAATCCAAATTTTCTAAATGAGAATTTTCAAAACTTGTTTCGAATTTCGATATTCGATATTCGAATTTCACCATTGTGGCTTCAAAAATCTGTTCCATCTGTGCTAAAAAATCGGGCATGTCCTGGCAATTGGTAAAATTGCGAGGAAAATACAACCCCACTCAAAAAGTCAGAAAATACCCCAACTTACAGTGGGCACGTTTAACTACGGGCAAAAAAGAACGAGTACTTGCTTGCGCCAAATGTATTAAAGCCATGGCAAAGTAAAAAGTATTATTTCAAAATCTTACGCATAACAAAAAACGCTTAAAGCTTTGAATTATAAAACCCTTTCTCGATATTTTTTCCAAATCTGGGCTGGAAAAAAGATGCGAAAATTCTTTTTACATGTGGGGTTTTATAATTTAAAGCTTAAAGGCGTTTTTTGTATTTTATCGGTAGGCTATTTTACTAATCAACAAACCCAATAGATTAGTGACTTCCTGCTGGGCTTGAGGCTCGGATTGACTGGCGATAAATTTGTCCCATTGGTCTAAGATGGTTTTATCCTGTAAATCCCTGACCGCGTTTTCCAATTTTAGCCGATCGTTAAAAGAAACTTCTGTCCTATTTTTAAGAACAATATTGATAAATAATTTAAGAAAGCTTACGATTTTTTCATTTGACTGCTGGATTTTTACCTGGCTTTGCAACTCTGATATTTGCCGAGACATTAAAAAATACTGGGTGCCCAAAAAAATACTACCCGCCAAAAGAACTAACCAAATGATTACGATGATTTTATTTTTTTCCATAATTCTGGCGCCAAGCGCGCGCTGCTGGCTTGTTTCTTTTTTTATCACGGTAAAAGTTATAGGCTAATAATATGATTACCAATATTAACAGGGTGGTTTTCCAGTCAAAAAACTTTAGCAACCATGCGTGACTTTTAAGTTTAATATTAATATGAACCCCTCCCCCCTCTTTTACCTCAAACGGCTTGCCATGATAACTAGCATACCCGGGAGCATCGACCTTTATATAATAATATCCATTGGGAACTAAAAACGAATAGGTTCCACGCACATCGGTAACTTGGGGGTTTTCTTGCTGGAAATCTTTGGCGGGCCATAATTCGTATTTGTTGGTAACAGGATTTAACCAATACAGCGACGCCACTGCACCCGTAATTCGGGTTTCTTGACTGCCATTTTTTTCAAAAATATAACCTTCGGGATCAACCAGGGTAGTTAACTTAATTTCTTTATCGCTAATGCGCTTATCTTGGTATTCCATGGTGGTAATAATTTCGTACTCGCCATCAACCACCGGCAACGTAACGTTGGCAGTATAAATGCCATCGCCACTGTTTACATAATCAAAGGTCATAAGCACCAAACGTTCTTCAATGTTAGGCAACTGCATCATAACGCTGTTTTGTGTGGGAGTAACACCTTCTAGGGCAATTTGGCGGTTTGGCAAAGCTAAGCTAGAAAATTCAGGGCTGGAAAATACCAATGAAGCCGTCAGTGCACTAACCGGAATCTTATAAAGAGTCTGAGGGTTTTTTGACTTAAAAACTACATAGCCTGTAATAGATACCACCGGATATTTGGGTTTTATAATAAGTTGCAGGGGCTGACCGACAATCGCTTTGATATGTTGAGTAGTCATGCCTTCATTATCAACCGACAAGGCGACATTAACATCCATCAGTCCACCTGCGGTTTTAACAAACACCACTTCGGACGGTATTTTTTCTTTTAACTGTAAAGAAAATTGAGCCAAAGGCAAACTTTTCGCAGGGGCAAACTTACCAGTTACTAACGACTGCTCAGGCAAACCTACGGATTCGGCCAACAATGGTAAATTCAAGTTAGATGTCCTTAACTTTTGAAGATCAGTCATTTTATTTACCCCAACACTCGTAAAGGTTTTACCAAGCCGAGGAAATTGCTGTGCCAATAATTTTAAATCTTTGGGCAATGGCGCCAACACAAACCGCGACAAGGGGCTCATGGGAAAAAGATCACCACCGGTTTTAAAAGCCAAAGGAGCTAATTTAGGAACCGTAACCACCGCTACCGGTGCGGATTTTCCTATGGGTTTAAAAATGCCAGGCAGTAAATTTTTAATCCCCTCCTGAAGTTGATGCAATATGGGAGCCAATGGTGGCGCCAAAATAAACGGAGGCTCTATCAACGGTAGTTGCGTTGCGTTTTGAACTGAAAAATTAACCGTCACGGCCACACCGATATTTCCCGCCAAATCCACGGGCGTGAATGTAGCCGTGTGCATGCCCTGAGGCATAACACCCAGCGTAATAGAGAAATTACCCTGGCCATCAGATTTAAAATTACCGTATTGCTGATCAATGATTAAACCAATATCAATGTTGGCTTCTGACACGCCACTGATAACAACTTCTTGATTGGAGCTGTAGCTATTTTTCACATTAGTAATGGCAAGATTTGGGCCATTGGTATCTAATATAATCGTGTCGGAAACCGAATTTGAGGCGACCCCATTTTTTGTGTAAAATTTCACATACACAGTTTTTGGGCCATCGCCGGCAGTAAGTGTCCACGGTTTTAAAGTCGTATAATTTTCCTGCAAGGCACCAGAAAAATTAGGGGAATTAGATACAGCCATCGCCACCACATCCGTGCTAGCAGTTAAAGAAAGCATCACATTTTTATGATTGGTATAAGCATTATTTCCGTTAATAACCATGTTTAAGGGCCCAGTTGGAGCACTAGCAATTGCTACTGCCGCACCACCCCCACCACCACTACTGCTTGACGAGCTTGAAGAACGCGTGCTGGCCGGTCGCCAATCGGTAGTTACTGAGCAATGAGTGCAATTAAAATTTAATGTGCCCACGATATCTCCCGTTGCGGTTCCGGCAAAATTCCCGGTATTGCCGATGGTAACACTTCTAAAATCTATCCACCCCGTTTGTTCTCCCCAAGCACTTCCCGAAAGCGTTCCCTGGCTGTTATTGGTTACGCCACCATTGGTAGGGTTAAAGTTTATCCAGCCAGTATTTTCACTCCAAGCATAACCGGTGATGATAGCATCGGTGACCGTAAGACCCGCATAAGCTGATACACTATTGGTAGGCGCAAAATTAATCCAGCCAACGTTATTTGACCAGGCGTATTTTGACGTGCTGTCAATGGTGCCAGACGTAGTGCTAGCAAAAACCGCTCCTCCGGAAAAAAGAAGCCCGAAAAAAAGAAAACATATTATCGGGAAACGTTTAGTCATTAGACTTGTCCCTAAATACTTTGAATTACGAAATGCTCGTTTGAGAAGACTTTTCGCATCTTTTTTCCAAA
>CAZYSZ010000036.1:0-7006 GCA_964650025.1 uncultured Candidatus Saccharibacteria bacterium
TTTGGAAAAAAGATGCGAAAAGTCTTCTCAAACGAGCATTTCGTAATTCAAAGAAACTTAGCGAAGCTAAATTTAAAAACTCTATCAAATTTTTGGCTAAAAATCTGAAATTTTCGTAACAAAAGTTATTTAGGGACAAATCTAATGTTGATTGATTTTCTCATGGGCATTGGGATATTTGTGTTCGGGCTTTGTATCGGCAGTTTTTTAAATTGCGTATTGTATCGCCTGGAAACAAACCAAAGTTTTTTAAAAGGCCGATCGTTTTGCCCGCACTGCAAGCATAGTTTAACGTGGCAGGATCTGGTGCCGGTTTTAAGTTTTTTATTTTTACGGGGAGCGTGCCGATATTGTGGTAAAAAAATTTCAATTCAATATCCAGTTGTGGAAATATCAACGGGTTTGTTGTTTTTGCTTACGGTTAATTTTCAACTATCAGGCATACATTTTAAAAATGTGGCAGAATTGTTTTTGGCGTTGTACGTTTTATGTTCCATGATTCTTATTTTCGTTTACGATTTAAAGCATTTTTTAATACCCGATAAAGTCCTGTTTCCGGTCATCTGCGTTACCTTTTTTTACCGTTTATTTGAAAATTTATTTGTTCTCAAATTGATTTCAAATTTTGCCTATATTGGCAACTACATGGGTGCGGCCATTGGCGCCTCATTATTTTTTGCCATCATTTTTTTTATTTCAAAAGGCCAGTGGATGGGATTTGGCGATGTAAAACTAACCATACTAATGGGTCTTTTGCTGGGATTTCCCAATATTTTGGTCGCTTTGTTTTTAGCCTTTTTCTTTGGTGCGGTTATTGGATTAGCCCTAATATGTCTGCAAAAAAGGGGGTTAAAAAGCGAAGTTCCGTTTGCTCCATTTTTAATTGTCGGAACGTTTATGGCTTTGTTTTGGGGGGCGCCAATTATTGACTGGTATCTGAATTTTTTAGCTTAAAAAATGATGGAACATGGAACACATAACACATAGCAAAAAACTTAAAAAAAATGGAAAACTAAGAAATTGTTTCGTGTTTTGTGATCCCTGTTCCATGAGTAGGGGTGCCAGTATTGTTGAATTGTTGGTGGTTGTGGTCATCATTATTTTAGTTTTTTTTACTATCGGTATTTCCAATTTTTCTAAGATTCGGTCACAGTTTTCACTTTCAGTGGTAGCACACGCCTTTTTACAGGATGTGCGCCAAGCTCAAACCATGTCGCTGACATCGGCGCAGTATAAAGGTGTCGATGGTAAGCTAAAACCAATAACGGGATATGGGGTATACCTAGATATGTCGCAACATAGAAAATATGTCATCTATGCTTCTGCTCCGGGTTTTCATCAATACTACGATAGATTATCAGATTATGTTGTAAATACGGTGGATTTTAGCCAAACCGATCCAGGAATTATTATCAAGCAAACCAATAATCTTTCAGAGGGTGTGGTGAGTATTAATTTTGCGCCCCCAAGTCCTACAACCATTATAACTCCCATGCCGCCGAGCGGTCGGCTGGACGTGGTGTTTGCCCTAGAAAGCAATCCCTCGATAACTAAAACGGTTTCTGTAAATTTGGCAGGTTTAATAGAAATAAAAGAATGAAAGAAAAAGGTTTTACGTTAGCTGAAGTTGTTATTGTCATCGCCATTTTATCGTTTGGGGTGGTTTTGGTTTACGGTGCTTTTTCTATGATGAGGGCGTTAACATTTAATATTTCTGCACGCACGAGCGCCGCGTATTTGGCAGTGGAAGGCTTGGAAATAGTAAAAAATATTAGAGATAATAATTTACTGGCGTTGGCGCGCGATACCAGCCCCCCAAACTTTTCATGGTCTAGCGGTCTTTTGGGTGATCCTTGTCAGAAAGGCTGCCAGGCAGATTATAAAACTAAAAATGGCGGTCAGTTCGCACCTTACGCCAATTCTTTTTTAGGATTAAATAACGATGGTTTTTACAGTTACGACAAGGGTGGAATGCCCACTGCCTTTAAAAGAAAAATTACCACAAGTCCGGTGCTGGGGACAAGCGACCAGATAAAAGTTAGCGTGTCGGTAACGTGGAGTTATAAAGGGCAAATGTCAGAATTTAACGTAAGCGAGTTTTTATACAACTGGAAATGAAAAATGTAAAATTTAAAATGTCAAATTTTCGCGAAAACGGATTTACGTTAATTGAGCTTACGGTGGCGTTAGGGATTTTTTTAGTTATCATTAGCGTGGTTATTTCGGTTTTTATTTCTGTCTTGCAACAACAAAAAAGGATTTTAGCGGGCCAGGAACTATTAAGCCAGGCTGGTTTTGCCCTAGAATATATATCAACGGCGTTGCGCCAGGCCACGCCAGATAACGATGGCATCTGCCTTGGACAGGTCCAAAATGTGTATGTTCTCACCCATTGCTCCATATCACAGGCTTGCAGTGGCATAAAATTTATTAACTTATTGGAAAATAATGCTTGCCAAGAAATTTTTTTAGATAATACCAATTCTAAAAATCCCACCTTAAGGCAAATAAAAAACGGCGCGCCGGCCCAGCTTCTTTTATCAGATGATTTTATGATAAAGTATGTTACATTTATTATTGATGGTGATATGATGCGTAAAGTTGCAAACGTGGCCGACTCTTTTCAACCAAGGGTTACTCTCTTACTGGACGTATTGACTGGGTCACCAGCTAATCAACAAGAAAAAATAATCCAAACCACGGTTTCGCAAAGAAATTATAAATAGCATGGATGCAACAAATCAAAGGGGGGTTGTGCTAATTGTCGCTTTTTTTATCATGACGATTATGATCGCTATTGTTTTGAATGTTGGCGCGATTTTATTTGGTCAAATTAAAACGGCGAGGATTGTGACAGATTCCCTGCAGGCGTTTTACGTAGCTGATAGTTCCATTGAAAAAACTTTATACTTTGATCGCCGACAAATTCCTTTGGGCGCCAATCGTGGGGCCTGTAATATTTGTAATGTCTGTAAAAATACAGGCTTATCATGCAATCACTGTACAGCATTACCGCTTGCCACCGACGGTTGCAGTATATTACACTGCAATAATTGCCAAATAAGTTTTGATGGTATTTTGGGTAATAATCCCTATACCGTAACTGCCACGGTTAGTCCGGATGGGCTTTTTATGGTTGAAGCACAGGGAGCATCGGGCGACGTTACGCGAAAAGTTGTTGGGTATTAATCTTTTATGAAAAAACCAGAAGCCAAAGAAAGAATCGAAAAACTAAAAAAATTGGTTGACCACCATCGGTATCTTTACCATGTTTTGGATAGACAGGAAATTTCAGATGAGGCATTGGATTCTTTGAAAAAAGAATTGTTTGATTTGGAGCAACGGTTTCTGGATTTGGTCACTTCGGATTCTCCTACCCAGCGCGTGGGAGGCGCTCCATTAAAAGAATTTAAAAAAGTGGTGCACCGCCAGCGTATGCTTTCGCTTAACGACGCGTTTTCAAAAGAGGATATGCAGGACTGGCTTGATAGAATTTCAAAACTATTAACCGAAAAAGAAAAACAGCAGATAGGTTTTTACTGTGAACTGAAAATTGACGGCTTGGCGCTGGAATTGGAATATGAAAACGGTTTTCTGAAAACCGGTTCCACGCGTGGCGACGGGTCGGTGGGGGAGGACATTACGCAAAATGTCAAAACGGTCCAAGCCGTCCCACTTTCACTACTCACTACTCACTACTCACTACTCACTAGATTTGTCGTTCGCGGTGAAGTCTTTATTTCTAAAAAAGAATTTAACGCCATCAACGAAATTCAAAAACAAAAAGGGTTGGCGCTCTACGCTAATCCGCGAAACGTTGCCGCCGGGTCGGTGCGCCAGCTTGATCCAAAAGTTACCGCCGCGCGCAAGTTGGATTCGTTTGCTTACGATATTATTTTGGGTATGGAAGCTAAAACTCACGAGCAAAAGCACCAAATTTTAAAAGAACTTGGTTTTAAAACCAACACCCATAATAAATATTGCAAAAATTTAGAAGAGGTGTTTGTCTTTTACCAGCATTGCCAAAAAATCCGCGCAAAACTGCCCTATGAAATTGATGGCATGGTGGTCATTATTAACGATAATGCGTTGTTTGAAAAGTTGGGTGTGGTCGGCAAAACTCCGCGGGGAGCGATTGCGTTTAAATTTCCGCAAAACCAAACCACCACCAAAGTTATGGACATTAGCATACAAGTTGGGCGCACCGGAGCCATCACGCCTGTGGCGATTTTAAAACCGGTGGTGTTAACTGGCATTACGATTTCCCGCGCCACGCTTCACAATGAGGACGAAATAAAGCGGTTAGATGTAAAAATCGGCGACACGGTCATTGTCGGGCGCGCGGGAGACGTGATTCCGGATGTGATAAAAGTCTTGCCACAGCTTCGCGCGGGCGACGAAAGAACTTTTCACATGCCACGTGTTTGCCCCAGTTGCAAAACTAAATTGGAAAAATCAGAAACTGAAGTGTTATTGCGATGCCCAAACGTAAAATGTCCGGCTAGGGAACACCGAAGTTTTTACCACTTTGTTTCCAAAAAAGCCTTTGACATTGAAGGTTTGGGCCCCAAAATTATTGATAGACTTTTAGATGAGGGTTTGATTTCCGATATGGCTGATATTTTCCAGTTGCAAGAAGGCGATATGGCAGGGCTTGAACGCTTTGCCGAAAAGTCGGTAAGCAACTTAATCAATTCGATTGCAGAAAAAAAGGAAATCGCGCTGGCCAAATTTATTTACGCGCTCGGCATCCGAAACATCGGCGAAGAAACCGCCGTGGATTTGGCGCGATATTTTGGGTCGCTAGAAAAATTACAACACGCCAAACTGGAAGATTTTGACGCCATTTCCAACATCGGCCCGATTGTCGCCGAATCGGTGTATAAATGGTTTTCTAATAAAAATAATATAAAATTGCTAGATAAATTCCAAAAAGTCGGTTTAAAAATCAAAAACCAGAAGCTAGATGTCAGTAGCCAGAAGCTCGCAGGCAAGTTATTCATTTTCACCGGTTCCCTAGAAACTATCGACCGTGCTCTCGCCAAAGAAAAAGTCCGTGACTTAGGCGCCCAAACCACCGAATCCATTTCCAATAAAGTGGACTTTGTCGTCGCCGGCACCGAAGCGGGAAGCAAACTCGCCAAAGCCGAAAAGTTGGGATTGAAAGTAGTTGATGAAAAAGAGTTTTTAAAAATGATAGAATGAAAAAGCCGAAAAAACTTTTCGGCTTTCGCGAGATGTTTTTATCGTAATTTTGGGATTAAAATACGAGTTCTTTCTTGTGTATTTGGGTCCTCAATTACGATATTTCTCCCTTTTGCAATTTCTTCGGTGAGAGTATGATATACTCCCATTACCATTTGAAGAACATCCTTAGACAGTCCATTTTTTCCCGTAATCTCCAGGAGATCCAGACCTGCGCGTAATGTCTCGGCGTAGGAGCGATCACCCCGCATACAAGATAGCTTTTCCATCATTTCAAAGTATGTCTTTGTCAAATACACACTGAAACGAACAAAGTCTTTTTTGTTTTTTCCTTTAAGCATAACCTACTCCTATTGAAGATTAGGTAACAGAAACCACAATAACTTATTACTTTGAATTACGAAATGCTTTCGCAAGATTTTTTTCAAATTTGCGGGCGAAAAGGTGATAGAATTTTCAGGCGTAGCCAAGGGCTACGCATGAAAATTATGGCACCTTTGCAGTCCAAATTTGGAAAAAAGATGCGAAAAGTCTTCTCAAGCGAGCATTTCGTAATTCAAAGTTATTATAAAAGTCATACGATGTCAATATGTTTTCGTTAACTTATTTCAAAAAACTCGATTGGGTAATGGTGATTTGCGCTATGGCAATCACGGGTTTTGGGTTGGGGGGGATTTATAGTTATGGGTTGGCGCAACATTCTTTTTCTGATTTTTACAAGCAGGCGGTTTTTTTTGGAGTGGCGCTTACGGCGATGCTTTTGATGAGCTTTTTTGACTATCGGATTTTACGCAACAATTCTTATTTGATTTTAATACTGTATGCGATTTGTTTATTACTCTTGCTAGGATTACATTTTTTTGCGCCCGAAATTCGCGGTACGCACGGCTGGTATCGCCTTGGGTTTTTGACGCTAGACCCCATTGAACCTACCAAAATTGTGCTCATTGTTTTACTGGCAAAATATTTTTCCATGCGTCATGTTGAGTTATATAAATTCCAGCACATTGTTATTTCCGGATTGTATGTTTTAATCCCCGCAGTTTTAATTTTTATCAAGCCGGATTTAGGGGGTACCACCGTGATACTGTTAATTTGGCTTGGGATTTTGTTGGTTTCCGGCATTAAGCTAAAACATTTCTTAATTTTGTTGACCTGTTTTTTACTGGTGGCTGGCGCGGGTTGGCAGTTTGTTTTAAAGGATTACCAAAAAACCAGGATTACATCATTTATTTTTCCGACCGACGTGCTAGGTGGGTCTTGGTCGCAAACTCAAACCAAAATTGCCGTAGGGTCTGGTCAAATTTTTGGTCTTGGTATTGGTAAAGATTCACAAGTCCAGTACGGGTTTTTGCCAGAACCTCACACCGATTTTATTTTTTCAGCGCTGTCAGAGCAGTTTGGGCTCGTTGGCATTAGTGTGCTGTTTTTGCTGTACCTTATATTGATTTGGCGGGTGCTAAAAATTGCCATTGATTCGCCGTCAAATTTTCCTCGACTGTTTACCGTGGGTTTTGCCATTACGCTAATCGCCCAATTTACCATTAACATCGGCATGAATTTATCGCTACTGCCAGTGGTTGGTTTGTATCTTCCATTAGTCAGCTACGGCGGATCGGGCCTGATAGGCAACTTCATTGGCATCGGAATTCTGCAGAGTATTAAAGTGAGAAGATAGACTACGAAATTCCAAATTCAAAATTACAAATCACAAATAAATCACAAATCCAAATGCGCCAATCAAAAACCCGTCACGTTTTGAATTTAGTATTTTAAATTTGTAATTTCAGGCGCGAACTAT
>CAZYSZ010000037.1:0-6687 GCA_964650025.1 uncultured Candidatus Saccharibacteria bacterium
CAAACAGGCAATCACCAACAAAAATCCGGTCAAGGCCATTAAAGGAATGGTTACGTAGCCGAATTCAAACACATAACTCTTCACGCACGACACACCACTGGCCGACAAAGAGCAGAAAGCACCTGATCCGCCGTAATACAGATAATTATGATTTAAGGCAATTAAAGTCCCCATCGCCGCCAACGACAAAGCGTAGTCCACAATACGCGAATCTTTTTTTATTAGCGCCAGCCCCAGCAAAAAAACTAATGGATACATAAAAATCCGCTGAAACCAACACAATTCACAGGGGTTAAACCCCGCATACTGCGAATAAAACAAGCTGGCAGCAGTAGAAACCAGCGCCACGATAAATGCTAACAACATTCCGTGTTTGCTGGTAAAATTAACCAACGCGTTTTGCTGTTTGCGGAAAAAAATAATATATATTACCGCCAGCGCCAAACTCACGTGCCCAAAAATAACGCCGATGGCTAGTAGTTGATTTACGAAAAAGAGTAGAGTCATTTTTACGAGGGACTAGGAACTAGGGACTAGCGTCTAGGGAAGACGAAGTTCGTCAAGCCCTAGTCCCTAGCCCCTAGAAGCTAGCCCCTAACTTTATTATTTAGGTAACTCGCACCCCGATTTTTCTGCCAACTGATCCAGGTTTACTTCTCCCACAGTTCTTGATTGGTCAGGATAAACCCATGTGGGATAGGTGGTAATCGCCTGGTCAATGCACGCCTGCAACCGACCATTGCCATCGGGAGTCGAACATTCAACATATGGCAAATATTGCTTAGCGCTGCCAAACATAGATTTTTGAACCTGACAATGCTGGCACCAAAACGCGCCGTAAAACAATACTCCCTTATCTTTTAAACACTTGGCAAAATCATCATATTTTGACGGACCCGTTTCCTGCATAGATAAAAAATAAAATACGCCGCCAACGGCGACTAGCGCCACCACAATAATAATAATTAAATTGCGTAGATTCATATCCATAATTTAAATTAAACTAATTTGCGCTTTCAGTGATTCTTTTTTTATCATATTCCGATACGCGCAGTGCTGGCAAGTGGGACTGGACTCGGGAATGTTGCCTGAATCCAGGCATTTTTTTATATCAAAAATAGTTTTTTCCACCCATGAATCATTTCCCGGATAGGGAATAATAGAATTTTCAAATTCCAATTTTGCTCCAAACGCCGGGCGGTTTTTGATGCCATTGGCAAAGAAAAAATATCCGGTATCAGAAACATCATACCCCATTTTTTTAAAAATCCATTGGTATATTTCCATCTGCCGCTTGTAGCCCTGTTTGTATTCGCCATCCAATGAAATTTTGTAATCCGTACTGGTGGATTTATAATCTACAATATGCAATTCTTTTGTTTTAGTATTTTGCCAAATGTCGTCAATAATACCACAAATATTTAAATTGGTCGGATGATGAAAAAAACTGGCGCCAATTCTTTTACGATAATCATCACGCCAAACCGCCAAGTCGGGGTGCGAAAACGGCACCGCGCCTATTCCGTACTTTACCATTAACGCATGGGGCAGTTGCTGTTCACGCAACAAATCAAATTCGTTTTTAAGCAAGTGATCCACGGCGCTATTAAGCGACCAACCAGGCATATCTGGCCGGGTGATGCCCAGTTTGCGATCCAAATAAAAACACTGCGCGCACTCTAAGAAAAAATCTATTTTTGACCGGCTAAGGTTAAACGGCTCTTTTGAATTAGGGTCATATAAATTAGTTTTTCTTTTTTTCATGATTACAATTCAAGACCAGCAGTTACGGTGGTAATTCCATTGCCGTTATCTAAAATACTAACTCCAAACGTCCGGGCATCTTTTTTCGCCCCAATAATTATCTGGCCTCCCAAATTGACGTTTCCCACCACTTTCCAACCTTGCGCCGTTAAACTGTTTTGATAATAATCGGCAACGTTCTGAACTGATACTCCCTGCAATGTATAAGAAACCGCCACTCCGTTTCTGCCGGCTTGCGGATTGGCACTGCCCGAATAAAGAATTTTGGCTCCACTGTAATTTGCTGGTGCATCAGAAGGCCAATCGCTTGGCATGCCAGCCCCTGGCCCCGTGGTAACCTGCCCTTGGCTATTTGAATATGTTTGATTTCCAAACCCCATCGGTAAAAACCGCATGACCAAAAACACAATAACCCCTAATACTACGATTCCCAAAACAATAAAGATCCACTTACTGCTTTTTGGCCGTGATGACATTGGTTGCATCTGCTGTTCATCCATATTTTTATATTAGACTTGTCCCCAAATAAGCTTTAAATTACAAAACCCCTTCGCGATATTTTTTCCAAATCTGGAAGATGGAAATTTGATAGAATTTATGGGCGTAGCCAAGGGCTACGCACAGAAATTATAGCGAATTTCCAGCCCAGATTTGGAAAAAAGATGCGAAAATTCTTTTTACATGTGGGGGTTTGTAATTCAAAGCAAATAAGGTTTCGTACGAAAATTAAGGATTTGCGGGCAAGTCTATTTACTTTGAATTACGAAATGCTCGTTTGAGAATACTTTTCGCATCTTTTTTCCAAATTTGGACTGCAAAGGTGCCATAATTTTCATGCGTAGCCCTTGGCTACGCCTGAAAATTCTATCACCTTTTCGCCCGCAAATTTGAAAAAAATCTTGCGAAAGCATTTCGTAATTCAAAGTATTTAATGATATTACCCTTATGTTAGCAAGGATAAAAGTAAAAGTAAACAAATCAGTAATACTTTTTTACCATCAAAACTTCTAGCTTGTCGGCAAAACCGCATGCTTGATATAATTTTTTGGACCCGTCATCGCAAGCCGTTAACTTAACCTGCACCAAACCCTTGGCTTTTGCCAACGATAGTAATTTACCAACCATCGATTGCCCAATGCCCTGCCTCCGGTAATTTTGGTCAACCACCACTTCTTCAATCCAGCCCACCAGCCCTTTAGAGGGAATACCATACCAAACCAAACCCGCAAAACCGACGATATGATTATTTTTTTCTGCCACTATGTATTGGGTACCCAAAGCATCTGCCAGATTTTCCAGCCGACTACATAGGTTTTCGGGCTCAACAATATTGCGAGTCAACTGAAAAATAAGCGGCGCCACCTGACCCGCATCTTTTTTTTGTAAATTTCTTATAATCATAAACGAATATACTTTTATACTTTACTCAACCGTCACACTTTTGGCTAAATTTCGCGGCTGGTCAATTTCACATCCGCGCGCCACCGCCATGTGATACGAAAACAAATGCAGGGCAACCGTGGTCAATATGGGAGTTAACATTTCCAAAGTTTTTGGTATATAAATAACATCATCGGCAATATTTTTTATTTCTTCATTGCCCTCTGTCGCAATCGCAATAACACTTCCGCCCCGGGCTTTTATTTGCTGGATACTAGAAATCATTTTTTCATAAACCGAATCCGATGGCACTATGGCAAGGGTGGGAAAATCACTGTTAATCAACGAAAGATACCCATGCTTTAACTCGCCACCGGCAATTGCCTCTGCATGAACATAGGCAACTTCTTTTAATTTTAACGCCCCCTCCAGAGCAATCGGGTAATGGGAGCTTCTGCCAATCACGCACATGTTGGCAACCTGCTGGTATTTTTGAGCGACACGTTCAATTTCCACACTCCGTTGAAATATTTTTTCAACTAACCTCGGCAAACCAGAAAGTTTTTCAATCATTTTTTTAGTAAAAATCTTGCTCAACCCACGCTGCGCGCCCAAAAAAAGTGTCAAAAGTGCCAGAGTGGCTAATTGTCCCGTAAAGGTTTTAGTAGAAGCTACCGCAATTTCGGGACCCGAATGAGCATAAAGGCAGGCAGAAACTTCGCGAGACAACGTTGAGCCAACAACATTAACAATTCCCATCGTTAAAAACCCGTGTGCCCGAGCCTCTTCCAGCGCCGACAACGTATCTGCAGTTTCCCCGGACTGAGAAATAAACATATACAATGTTTTTTTGTTAAACACCGGTTTTTTATAACGAAATTCCGAGCCGGTATCAACCTTCACAGAAATATTCGCATACTCCTCCAGCATATATGCTCCGGCCAGTGCCGCATAAAAAGAGCCTCCACAGGCAATAATATGAATGCTATTAATGTGCTCCAATTTACTTTTTATATTTTCCAGATCATCAAGCACAACTTTACCCTCTTTGACCATGAGCCTGCCAGCCAAGGTTTTTTTTAAACCCTGCGCATGTTCCATGATTTCCTTTAACATAAAATGCGCATACTCGCCTTTTTCTGATTGTTGCGGTGTCCACGACAGTTTCACGCTTGGTTTTTTCTTTATTCTTCCCTTCATATCAGTCACTAAAAAAGAATTCTCTTTAATAACGGCAATTTCCTTGTCATCTAAAAATACCACCTCATCAGTATGAGAGATAATAGCGGCGGGGTCGGAAGCCACAAATCCACCGGCATCACCAGCAGTAATTACCAAGGGTGCCGACAAACGTGCCGCTACTATTTTTCCAGGGTCTTGCCTGGCAATCACCGCAATCGCATACGCGCCCTTTACTTTTGCCACGGCCCTTTGTACAGCTTTTTCCAAATTTCCTTTAAAAAAATGTTCTATTAAATGCGTTAGGACTTCTGTATCGGTTTCTGATGTAAATATATGTCCATTTTTTTCCAACAATTCTTTCAGTGTCCGATAGTTTTCAATAACGCCATTATGAACGACAAATATATTTTCTGTGCAATCGGCATGCGGATGAGCATTTTTTTCTGTCACGTTACCGTGCGTCGCCCAGCGGTTATGCCCCAAACCGACCCTGCCCAATAACAATTGCCCTGCTAATTTTTTTTCTAACGTTTCCAACTTACCCACCGATTTTACCAAATGGGTTTTATTGTTACCAAAAACCACGATACCACTTGAATCATACCCGCGGTAACTTTCGCGCCCCAACCCCTCCATAATAAACGGCAACGCGTTTTTTTCTCCGATATAACCAATGATTCCACACATACTTTTTTAATTTACTTTGAATTAAAGCGCTTCCCAAATAAATTCAAACAATTGTTTTTGGGTAGCAAACAACGCCTGATCCTCAATAATTAAAGCCAACGGCTGATGGTTGGTATTTACCGAAATCATCGCCACTTTGCCTGGGTAGATTAAAATATAGGTCGGTGAACTTTTTTTGGCGTGCAGGGATTTTTTTTCTGACAGTGGCGCGCGGGTTCCCCGATGCCCCAATCCAATAGCCCAAACCTGAATTTTTTTCCTGATGCGCTCTTTGGTAAAACCCGGAAACGCCTTATACAAATGACTCCGAATAGCCGCGGAAGAAAATACGTAATATATTTTTTCTTTTGAAATTTGGGTAGTTTCCAGCACGTCCGACAAAACCGTCTTTACGCCACTAAAACCTTCATAGTATTTTACCACTGGCTTGTCTCCTGCTTTATTAAACATCGATTTAAGCTCTGGAATAGCATCAGCTAGGCTTTGTTTGACTGACTCCAAATTTTCTATTTTTTGCTCCAAAGTTTTATGCAAACGCGATGGATCTTCAGCCACAAAAAATTGCTTGGTGTCCTGATGATAAAAACTAACCAATCCGCTGTCTTTTAACGATTTTAAAATATCGTAGGTCGTGCCCCGGTTAATTTGGCTGGCTTGGGCCAAGGTCCTGACTGAAGAAGGCCCACGTTTAAGTAGCGCCAAATACACTGCCGATTCCTTATCAGAAAAACCTAATTGTTTTAGCAGAAAAATTATTTCCATACATACAGTATATTTTTATCAAGCCAAACTGTCAAACTTTTTTCTACACTTTTTGTGGATAACTTATATATATATTTAATTTAGGGTATAACTTGTCAAGAATGTACAAACAAAAAAACCAGAAACAATGCTGTTTCTGGTTTTAAAAAAGCTCACAAACTAGCAACACTTGCAAGACTTTCCGGTCAATTTCATCACACCGGCAATAATTACTAGCACCGGCCAAACCAACACGACAAAACCTGACGTTACGATATCTAAAGCTCCCAGCAAAAAAATTAATCCAAACAAAATAACCAATATTGGAAAAGCTTTATGGTGAGGGCACTTGCACATATTTTTCACGCCACCCCCCATATTATTATTTTGCATATTTTCCATAATAGATAGTATTGTTTAATGTTATTTTTGACCTTTACGTATATTTTACCACAACTACATCCAAACCGCTAAAATACCGCCCATTACTAGCAGTGCCAGCATATAGTAACTATTCAATAAAAACCATAATTTCCAGGATTTTCCTTCCCATAGCACCGCACTCAAAGTGACTGGCGCCACAAACCCAAGCCAGCTCCAAAAACCGGCCATCAAGCCCGCACTCATGCCACTTGTTTCTAAATACGCACTGGCAAACACCAAGGAATGTGCCAACACATAAGCCATAAAAAGAGAACCGACAAACGCCAACACATACGTTTTTGTCCCATCCTTTTTCATCTTAGCCGCGCCAGCTTCCTGCGCCTCTTTGCTCCACCCCATCAGCGCCACCCACTGCTTGCCAAACAAAGGCCCGTACCACAAAAACCCCAGCACCATGTTGGCAATGGCAGCCACAAAGACTGCGATATAATTTACCGGCACTTCTACCATATATTTGAAATTTTCAATTTTCAATGGCCAATTTTCAAT
>CAZYSZ010000038.1:0-6461 GCA_964650025.1 uncultured Candidatus Saccharibacteria bacterium
GTTCACCGATTCTTTTATAGGATATTATTACTGCCATGTCAATAACTTTGAATTAAGAAATGCTCGTTTGAGAAGACTTTTCGCATCTTTTTTCCAAATTTGGACTGCAAAGGTGCCATAATTTTCATGCGTAGCCCTTGGCTACGCCTGAAAATTCTATCACCTTTTCGCCCGCAAATTTGAAAAAAATCTTGCGAAAGCATTTCGTAATTCAAAGCAATAATATAAAAAATAGACCCGTCTGGTTTTGAGACGGGCCCTGGGTTTTAGGCAACTTGGGTGCTGGTAGTGGGGATTTTTTTTGCCCAGTGAACAGGGAAAGTGTCGGCAGTTTTTAAGTCATCGTACGAGCCGTAAAGGTCGTCCCTGAAGCGGGTGCCATGTTGTAACTCTTTTGCGCGTTCATTAAACGCTACATTTGCAGATTGGGCATCGGGAGCCTCCAGAGATAGTCTGGTGTGCCCGTCAGCAATCCACTTATCATTGAAGGTGCGCCTTTCAATGACCTTAAAGTACCAACGCATGAAAATTCTCCTTAAGCGTTTGAGAGTAGTACAGGCCCATATAAAATATATCACACCACAAAAGCATGTCAATAATTCGGGAAAATTTCAATTATTCACCCCAATGCCCTTGACAGGGTTTTTTATGGGAGTATGATTTATTTTGTACTGGGCAATTGCATAGAGTGTCTGTGCAACCGTACAAATTTCCACTAGGACTTTGTGGGGTGACGGTATGACTATGCCGATTGAGAAACGGGTTGTTTCCAAAAAGCCAACGTATGACGATCCGGACAGGGGGGAAGTGATTCCCAATCCTTTGCAAGAAGGAAATGCTCAGTTGGATGAGCATGCGATGGCTATTGCGAGCCGACTCCTTGATACCAGGGAATCAATTGATGGAAGGGGAAGTGAATAGTTCTTTAACAACTAAAAAGCGGCCATTTCCGGCCACCAAACAAATTCTGCTCCCGTTGGTTTTAACCAGCGGGCTTTTTTAATACTGGCACGCTGGCCATTGACATTTGCTAATAAGGGTATAAATTTAAAACAGAACATTTTGCCTATCACTATTTGGAGGTAATCGCATGGAAGAGAAAAATCCATTGTACGTGTTTAGTCGTGGCGAACGAGCCATTTTTACGGAAATTTATTTTCCAAAAAAAGTCATGCATTAGCCCGCCATTTTTCAGGCTCTTCGCCAAGGGCTCGATGAGAAAAAAGTAAAGGAGTATCTGGCTGAAAGTGTGGATTTTTTGCTCAAAGAGCTCAAAGACTACTGGGACCTTTTCAACCCTTACTGTTACGTTGCTGGCACTAAACCGCCTGCCAACGAATCTACTCGTGACATGGCACTCAAGCGTATCGCCATGTATCAGTCGTACTTTAAGGGTTGGTCAATGTACGAAGTTGATGGGGTGTGGAAAGCCAATGGTCGCATGGATGAAGAACGCACCCAGATAATTCGCATCATGTTTCGTTTGCCTAGCAAATATACGCAGATGGCAAAAGATGCGGACTGCGAAGATGTGCTACGGAGCATGCTCTATTGGTGCATTGGGCGCCACGGCAATACTTACGAACATCAGCCTTGTAGCAAGGAGGAAGAACGACAGTTTTTGAGGTGCCAGCATCCATGGGTAAGGCGTAAAAAGGATTTTGTGCGCAAATATTTCAAGCACGTGGCACGCGAAACGTTACAATGGCGTCATGATGGGGCGTTGTTGGTGTATGGGTTTTTGGTGCGTAAATTTGGCAACAGCGTCTTAAGTCAAGGCGCTGATGAACAGGAGATTTGGGTTACAAATTTCTTCAACCTTCATATTAATGTGGTGCGAAGGGCTTTTTTTATTTATTAAATTCGTTCATCGCTTTTTCCAGTCCGTTTTCGATAAAACAATTGATCGCCTTGGCAGTTTTTTTTATGGTTTCTGACAGGATTTCTTGTTGTGCTTTTGAGAATTTTTTTAAAACCACATCTTCAGCCTTTTTTTCATCGGTTTTTATGCCAATTTTTAGACGCGCAAAATCTTTGGTGCCCAAGTGTTGGATGATGGATTCTACGCCCTTGTGTCCGCCGGCACTGCTGTCTTTTGAAAATTTTATGTTTCCTAGTGCCAAATCTATATCATCGTGGACAACCACTAAACTTGAAACTTGAAACTTGAAACTTGAAACTGCGTTGCCCGATTCATTCATGAAGGTTTGCGGCTTTACTAACATCACATTTTCATTTTCGGAAATGAATGAGTGATACTTTTTGGAAAGTTTAAATTTTGGAAAGTTATTTTGTGCTGCAAAAAAATCCAGCACGTCAAAGCCTGCGTTATGGCGTGTGTGTTCAAATTTTTTACCCGGGTTGCCAAGGCCGACAATAATTATCATGGTTTTATGATATATTTTTTTTACGGTCTTGACAATGATTTTTAAGAGAATACAATAGAAAACAGTAAAAATGGTTCTTTTAACTAATAGAGAAAGGAGCGTATTAATTTTTTTGGGTTAGACCAGAGAAGCGGTGGCGTTTTTGGAATTTTTTTTAGGACAAAGGAAAAAATGATCATGTCCAAGACTTTCGAAGCGAACCGTTGTTACCGGAAAAACAAGCGCATCAAAGAGTCTTCCAGGAGGGAGAAGCAAAGTCGGGGAATGGAATTCCTCATTGCGTATGTCATTCGCCTGCAGGGAGATGTAGACCCAGGATTGTTGGGTCTGCGTTACCGAGGCAAGACTGGCCTGCCCTTACGGCCCCGCAAGATCACCAGAATGGTGCGCCAGGCTGTCAAATGCCTTACGCGGTATTTGTCTAACAACGACGATGCCCCTTTTGTCGCAGTTCCCATGACTGACAGGGTGGCATCGTAAAGTCCAATTCTACGGCATAATTCTATGCTGTACGCTTCTTTGCTTTCCTTTCTTTAACGGGCTACGGTATTCCTAAAATGCCGTAGCCCTTTTTTCATGCCTTGACATCTCTTTTTAATGGTGTAGGATTGAAGTAGTTGTTTTTCCGACATTTCTTTTTCACGATGAAAGGGTTGCATCATGTCGCGGTTACAGTCCAACAGCATTGAGTCGACCACTCAAGACATCACCCTTAAGCGTTTAAGGGGGGCGATCAGCATGCGCATCGAGCTTCCGCTTGATGAGGCGGTCAGGTTGTGTAAGCGGGAACGACTGTTTTCTCATTACACCGAGTCCTACATTCGCAAGATCTTTAAGGAGGAATCCCGCAAAAGGGCCGAATCGGGTCCGGCCAGGATTCCCTTGGCGCTAGGCCTGTCTTAATGGCAATGTTGCCAGCACTCTTTTATTTACCATGAGCCCGTGGCATTCTTGTCAGGGGCTCTATTTTTTACTTAATACGACCCCTTGCATTTGCTTAAAAAATATGATATTCTGTTAAAATATGGATGAAGTCGAAGTAAAAAAAGAGCCAGAAATGGTCAGCCAGAGTGATGAAAAAAAACCGGATTTTATGAAAAAATCCGGCAGGTTTTTGTGGGAGTTGATAAAAATCATGGTGATTGCGGCTATTATTGTGATTCCCATCCGTTATTTTTTATTCCAGCCGTTTATTGTTAAGGGCGACTCAATGGTACCCAATTTCCATTCCGGTGATTATTTGATTGTTGATGAAATTTCTTACCGGTTTGGCGACCCAGAACGTGGCGATGTGGTGGTATTAAAATATCCCATGGATACAACTCAAAGATTTATTAAAAGGGTAATCGGATTACCTGGGGAAACGGTAAAAATTAAAAACGGTAACATTGATATTTTAAAAAACGGTAAACATCTGCAGTTACATGAAGCTTATTTGCCAAAAGATTTGGCTACCAGTGGTAACGTTGATGTTACTTTGGGTGCCAATAATTATTTTGTCATGGGCGATAATCGGCCATACTCTTACGACTCGCGAAGCTGGGGAGTTTTGCCCGAAGAAGATATTGTGGGAAAAGCATTATTTAGGGTGCTTCCATTAAATAACACATCTTATATTACTACTCCAAATTATTAGGCAAGTCTATTAAAAAATCATGGATAAAAAATTAAAATTACAATCTCTAAGTGGGATGCACGATATTTTACCAGAAAGCCAGCCCTACTTAAAAAAAATCCAAAAGGCCGTTGAAAATACGACCCACTATTATAGTTTTGGAAAAATCGAAGTTCCAGTGTTGGAGCAGGCGGAAGTTTTTTCAAAGGGCGCCGGCGCTGGTTCAGATATTGTGGAAAAAGAAATGTATTCTTTTCGCACCAAGGGGGGTGACTTAATTGCCCTGCGGCCGGAATTTACCCCGGGCGTAGTGCGAAGTTATATAGAACATGGCATGTATAACTTGCCACAGCCGGTAAAACTGTGGACCATGGGTCCGTGTTTTCGTCACGATCGTCCGCAAAAAGGCCGGTACCGACAGTTCTTACAGGCTAGTCTTGAAGTATTGGGAGACAAAAGCGCTTCGTTGGATGGCCAGATTATCCAGATGAGCTACGATGTGTTAAAAGATTTGGGTTTTAAAAATATCAGTATTGAGGTAAATAGTATCGGAGATAACGAATGCCGGCCGTATTTTAAAAAGATTTTAATGGGGTATTTTCGCTCAAAAAAGTCTTCGTTGTGTTCTGATTGCCAGCGTAGGTTGAAAGAAAATCCGTTAAGAATTTTGGACTGCAAAGAAGAAAAGTGCCAGCAGGTAAAAGCCGGCGCTCCCCAAATTATCGATCACTTGTGCGAGGGCTGTCATGCTCATTTTAAACAGGTCTTAGAATTTTTAGATGAGCTAGAGTTGCCTTATACCTTAAATCCTTATCTGGTTCGAGGCTTGGATTATTATACCAAAACCGTCTTTGAAATTTCTGAAAAAAGCGAAGTGGGGCAAATGTACGGCGCTTTGGCATCGGGTGGAAGGTATGATGGTTTGGTAAAATTACTGGGCGGACGCGACACACCGGCCTGCGGTGTGGGGATTGGCGTTTCAAGGATTATGGAACTGATGATGGAAAAAGAAATAAAAGTAGATAAAAAAGAAGAAAAAATTGATATATTTTTGGCACAGTTGGGGCAGTCAGCCAAACGAAAAAGCATGAAGTTGTTTGAGGAATTCCGCGCAGCCAAAATTCCCGTGGCCGAATCGTTTTCCAAAGATTCCCTGCGAAGCCAGCTAAACGCCGCTAACAAATTAGGAGTTAAGTGGGTATTGATTTTTGGACAACGGGAAGCACTGGAAGATTTTATCACACTCCGGGACATGGAAACGGGTATTCAAAAAGAGATTAAATTAGACAAGGTCGTAGAAGAAATGAGGGTGCTATTAAAAAAGTAAAACGAATTTCCACGAATTGACGAACGAATAAATGCGAATCACGAATTCGTGATTCGTGAAAATTCGTTAAATATTCGTGATTATTCGTCACAAGCATGGCTTTAGAAGTAAAAAAGAAAGAAAAAGAGAGTTCGCAAAATTTGGTGCATCGGTTTACTAAAGTGGTCCGCCAAAGCGGGATGTTGCTTAATGTGCGACAAAAACAATATCGCAAGCGGCCAAAATCAGCCTTGGCAAAAAAACGCTCGGCTCTGCGAAGAGCGACGATGCGCGCGGAAAAAATCATGGCTGAAAAAATGGGAAAACCAAAACCAGCTACGAGAAAATAGAATCTAGAAAATAGAAAGTAGAATTGCAGCATTGCGTATTCTAGATTCTATTTTCTGCTTTCTATTTTCTGAACGCATGTTAAAACAACAAATTCAAGCTGACACTAAGGACGCCATGAAGCAAGGTAACCAGGGACTGGTGACGGTTTTGCGTATGGCGATGTCTTCGGTTAATGCCAAGGAAAAGGAAAAAAGGTATACGCTTGTTAAAAAAAATCCAGACATGAAGGAAGAAGATTTGGCGGGAGAATCTGTATTGTCAGATGACGAGGTTATTGGCGTTTTGTCATCCGAAATTAAAAAGCGCAAAGACGCGATTGCGTTATACCAACAGGGTGGGCGTCCGGAATTGGCGGAAAACGAAAAAAAGGAAATTGCGATGCTGCAAAAATATTTGCCCGAGCAGTTGTCGCTAGATGAATTAAAAAAGTTAGTGGCCGAATCCATAAAAAAAGTTAGCGCGGTGTCGGTAAAAGATACCGGAAAAATTATGGCTGACTTGATACCGCAGGTAAAAGGCAGGGCTGATAATTCAGAAATTTCAAAAATAATTAAAATAATGTTGGGTGAAAAATAGCCAGCTTATTTTATTTGGCGATTTGTTTTAAAAGAATTAAATTTTCAATGTTAAAAACGGCGCGCCCCACGGGGCGCACCGTTTTTTTTTGTGTAATTTTAAAATATATTGTAAAATGCGTGATTATGGTAGAGATAAATAACCTAACGAATTTTGTTGTGGATAAAGCTTTTTTTATGGGGGTTGCAAAAAAGGTTTTAAAAGGCGAAAATAAGGGAACGGAAAA
>CAZYSZ010000039.1:0-6390 GCA_964650025.1 uncultured Candidatus Saccharibacteria bacterium
CAAATTCTATCAACTTTTTGCCTAAAAATCTGAAGTTTTCGTAACAAAAGTTATTTAGGTACAAGTCTACTAATCCTCAAGTAACATAAACACCGCTCCGCAAGGTTTTGCCTTGCGGAGCGGTGTTGCTATTTGCTAGGCGATTGTCCTACCTCCGTCAATCGTTAAAACCGTACCGGTGACAAAATCTGCTTCTAGTAAATACATCACACCTTTGGTAATTTCATCGGCTCCGCCCCAGCGCTTTAGTAAAGTATTGGTTAGAACCTCTTCATTTTCTTTATCGTCCAAACCCGGTGGTCGCAACATAGGCCCGGGTGCAATGGCGTTAACCAAAATTCCTGGCGCCAATACCTTGGCAAAAGATTTTGTCAGCGAAACCACTGCCGACTTGGCCGCGTTGTAAGCAATATATTCTTTATATGGTCGAGTCAACACCGACCAGTCCGAAAAGAAAATCATTTTGCCTTTTACTTCCCCGCTATTTTTTAGCATTTCGTCTCCCACCGCTTTTCCCAACAAATAAGAACTCTTGGCAATAATATCCATATTTTTTCCCCACTGTTTTTCGTTGAGCGTTTCAAATTCCGATTTTTCATAAATCGCCGCCATGTGAATTAAGCCATCAACGCTCCCAAACTTTTCTTTGGCGGTTTTTACTAGTCGCACAATATCTTCGTGCTTTGAAACATCGGCCTGCACACCAAGCCCCAGCTCTGCTTCTTTTGAATCTTTAAGATAAGCGATCACCAAATTCGCCCCTCTTTCTTTCAAAGCCTTTGCAATATCCTGCCCAATCCGCGCCGCACCGGTAATGATTATTGTTTTATTTTTTAATTCCATATTTTTTCACCCGTTATTGCGAGGAACTTTGCTTGCAAAGTGACGTGGCAATCTATGTACATAACATTATGACTCCGCACTTAACTTGACGTCGGTTTGACAATATATGACAAGCATATATTCTGCGTCGCTTGAAAGTAAATATGCTGTGGCACATTTACTTCCTTCGCTATCCTCGAATATTGGGCGGCTTGGAGCAGAAAACTACCCAAGATTGGTAAATCCGACAAAAGTTGGAGTGCGGAGTCATAATGTTATGTCCATAACTCTATTGTATTCGCTAGAAAATATTTTTGCAAATTTCTATATTTTATGTAATATGTATTCAGTGTTGTTGTTTTAAATCGCCTGCAACTTGATAACTAGGAGAAATCCAATGGAATCGAATTACGATTTGAATGTTTTCGCCGGACCAAACGCGGTTTTCGACTTTTACTGTCCCGAAAATCATGGCGCGACACCACTGATTGAAGTTACCGACGAAGAGCTTAATCCCTACCTGTACCGTGGGATTCATATTTTTCTGAAGATGTGCAACTACAATCCCGCGGGCACTATCAAGGGACCAGTCGCTTTCAACATGATGGAATGCGCATTCCGCCAAGGTAAGTTCGCAAACAAGCACACGGCCGTTTTGGCTTCTTCCGGTGGCACGGCAATCGCCACTGCTCTGCTGGTCCGACGCTACGGCGTCAAGCGCATTGTCATTGTTATGCGCCATACGCTGGTGCAAGCCAGCAAGGACCTGCTCATGATGTGTGGCGCTGAAGAAATGAGTCCGCCACCAAAAAAAAGCGCTATTGCGTACGCCGAAGAATTGGGTAAACAGGATGGCTGGCTCAACCTCGACCAATACAGTGATACTGCCAACCCTGAGGCACACGAGAAATGGCTGGCTCCTCAAATTTGGAAGCAAACCAACGGCAACGTTCGCCTGATTTCCGTAGGGTTGGGCACGTCAGGCACTGACCAGGGACTAAACAGGCATCTTGGTGGTCTGGGAGTGAAAATGCTTGGCGTTCAACTACCTGCCGACGATGCTCTGCCGGGTGTCCGTAGCCCTAGCGAGTTAAATCAAGTCGCCCTGGTAAAGGAAGTCATGGAGCGCAATGGAAAGCTTGCTGACTTTTCTGTCACCATCGATCGTGAATCGGCAGTCATGATGACATTGCACATCATGCAGGCTAAGAAAGGAGGATTACTTTCGGGTTTGACGGGAGGATTTACGTTAGCTGGCTTACATGCGTTCTTTGAGGACATGACCGACGAGCAGGATCGCCTTCTTCGTAAAGATAGCAAGATTATTGCAGTCGCCATCGTCGGTGATGGACCTCATCTCTACGGTGGAATTTCCCGCGTCATTATCCACGACGAGAAAATGTTCCTTTCATGACTCTCTACCAACATCCACGTAATACTTATGTATTACGTGGGTTTTTTATTGCCGAGGATAGTAAGCCGCGAACACATGTCGCAACATGTGTTCGCGCAAAGCGTCGCAGGCGACAAAGGGTTTGATACCCTTTATTAAAAAATTTGCACAACGGATTTTTTTTGTTTATCATAGAGTTCATGAACGAACCAGAATTTCCAAAAATTTTTAAAAATAATCTGCCGTCAGAAATCCAGCCAGGTAAAAAAATCGTGGTAAACAGCGTGACTTACGAACGCTTTGCGATAAAAGTTCCGCGGTTAATTGGGTTTGGGGAAAATTTGGCAGAACTTTTAAAAGAATATGTTGTGCCGTTTTATCAAAAGGGCGACTGGGTTGCGGTATCGGAAAAAATATTTTCCATTTGTCAAAAACGCGTGCGCCATACGTCAACCATCAAAGTTTCGTGGTTGGCGCGGTTTATTCAAAGGGGAATCAAAAAACACAAAAATATGATGGGCTGGGATGTGCCAGAAAAAATCCAGATTGCCCTAGAAGAAGCGGGAGTTTGGCGCATTATTCCCGCAATGGTTTTGGGAATTTTAGGTAAAGCCGTGGGCTTTCGCGGAGTGTTTTGGATTGTTGCGGGTAACCGAATTTCAGAAATTGACGGCGTGCCAAACGACGCTCCGCCCTACAACGAATGGTTCGTCTTACCTCCGCCAGATCCCCAACAAGATTGTGAAAAATTAGAACAAGCCACCGGCATGCCAAGCGTCACCGCCGACGCCAATTACATTGATGTACAAGTTTTGGGAGTCAGCCAGGGCGTGGGTCTTGATAAAAAAACGGTGCGATTGGTACTGTTAGATAATCCCCTGGGCCAACATACCAGCAACTTGATGACGCCGTTTGTGGTTGTACGGAAAAAGTAGTTTAAAATTCAATTCAACGACTATGTCTCTAAAAACTGTATTAAAAAGTAATTTGCCCCTTCTCTACCTTTACCGCAAAGTCTATTATTTTCCCAAGGATTTTCCGGTTGCGCTGGATTTTTTGTTTGGCCAAACTAAATCCCCCACCACATTTTTACAACGATTAAAACTAATTTTTTCTTTTTACAAAATTTCTTATGTGGTCAATTGCCCGCATACTGAACACGAATTATTAACCATCGCCAAACTGATTTTAAATTTAGGCAGTGATGTTTCGGGCGCCATGGTTGAAGCCGGCGCATTTTATGGTGGCAGTAGTGCCAAATTAAGTTTAGTGGCGCACTTGTGTAATCGCCAGCTTTTAATCTTTGATTCTTTTGAAGGTATGCCAGAAAACTTTGAAATCGGCGGAAAAAGTATTTACGGTCGAGAGCATTATTTTCCCAAAGGCAGTCATGCCGTATCACTTGAAACCGTAAAAAATAATGTCCAAAAATACGGCGACATCAGCCGGTGCACTTTTTACAAAGGCTGGTTCAAAGACACCTTGTCGCCAGTTAAAAGCCCAGTTGCTGTGGCCTGCCTAAATGTTGATTTACTACAATCCACCAAAGACTGCCTACATGCGCTATATCCCATCATATCCAAAAACGGAGTTATTATTTCTCAAGACGGCCACTTCCCCTGGATTATTGATTTACTAAAAAGCGACACCTACTGGCAAAACGAGTTAAAAGTCAAAAAACCCAAAATGGAAGGACTTGGGATTTCAAAGTTTGTTGAAATCTGGCCTTCAAAGTAATTAAAAAGCGATCCCAATCTACGAATAAGCATCTGAATTATCCGAATCACGTAACGTATTCGGAACATTCGGATCGCTTTTTAGCTAATAAATACCTGTTGAAACTTTTGAATTTTGGCTTCTCCAATTTTCTTAAGATACTCCGAATTTCTCTGTGATAATTCTTTAAACTCCTTATCCACATGCACCGCTTTTTCGTTGACGCAAAACGCCATATCGCAAACCCCCATTAATTTTAACCCACCTAAAGTTTTCAACCGCGACAGCGCCACATAACCCATGCCCTCAATAAAACATTTTGACAAATCAATTTCGGCCGCGTCCAAATTCATCCCCTGGCTTTTGTGCACCGTAATCGCCCAGGCCAGGCGCAGTGGAATTTGCCGGATTTCGGCCACGGTACTGCCGTTTTCATTATCAATGGTCCAATTGGCTTTGGCGGCGGTTATTTTTTTGCCCGAAAACGTTTGCACGATCGGCATGTCCATGGTGTCAAATCCCACCACGATGCCCTGTGTGCCGTTAACATAACCTTCTTCAAAATTATTTTTGATAAACATCACCTTGGCGCCTTTTTTTAGCGTCAGATTTTCAGGCGACAGACAACTTTTTTTGAGCGCCACCACCACCTCAAGCGGGCCGGTCGAAGTCATGTTGTACACAAATTCTTGTGATGGAATTTTTGAAAGTTCATGGCTGTTAATCGCATCCACGTCAACATTGTGCGTGTACAATTTGGTAATCAAGGCGCGCTGATTGTCCTGATATTGGTGGCGAGCCAACATGTCGCGCCCATCTTCAATATTATTTTCGCGGATGTGGTTTAACAGCAAAGATAAATTTTTATCTTTATGCCGATGCTGTTCGTCCAAATAACAAACTTTCATTTCCATATTATTCCACGCGCCAGATTCGTTAATAAACTGCACTTCCCCGACATTTCTTTCAATCGGCGGAAGCTGGAAAAAGTCGCCGGAACAGACCACCTGAATTCCCCCAAACGGCAAAAAACTGGCTTTAAAATATTGGCAAATTTTATCCACCGCATCAAACTGGCTGGCCTTTAACATAGAAACTTCGTCAATAATCAACACCTTGGTTTGGCGGATGCGTTTGAGTAAATATTTTCGGGACATCAGCGTCCGAATTTCTTTGTCGCTTAAGTGTTCTTTAATCCCGAGCCCCGACCAAGAATGAATCGTAATCCCATTTAAGTGCGTGGCCGCAATCCCCGTAGAAGCCGTCACCGCCACGGTTTTTTGATGCTGTTTTAAATACTCAATATATTTATTCAACAAAAAAGTCTTCCCCGACCCCGGCTCCCCCGTCAAAAACACATTCTGCCCCATTTTTAAAATATCGAGCGCCTCATTTTGAGTCATGCTTTATATTGATTAGCATAACATAATTTTGATTTAAAGAACAAAGAAAAAACCATCATTACCTTGCGGTAGTGATGGTTTATTTTTGTTTGAATTACCACCTTTGTCCATCATTGGACCATTTGTGGTTTGACCTCCTGGTCGGCCTGGTATTTCATGCCCTCCCTAAACATTGCGGCCGCGACTTGCCTGAGAAGATTGCACATGTGAGGGATGTCCGACATCTTGTCGATACTTTGCATCGCCTCGTAAGCCGCTGCCGGTAAAAAACCGATACCAACAAGGCTGTGATCTTTGAGGTCGAGCTTGTAAAGCTTATTGAAAGTTTCGACCTCGGAATCCAACCCTGACTCGCTCAATGGGCATTCAGGATCATCGAGATATGCCACAATGTTACCGTCTTTGCGCCCGACAACTAAGATACTTATTTCAATCTTTTTCATGACGGAACCTCCTTAAATGGTGAATGTACTATTATTTTAACTATCTCCATTATATCACCATAAAACTATTTTGTCAATAATAATGTCATAACACCCGCAAACAACGTTTGATCGCCTGCTTTCCTTCCACCTAAAAGCCACCTTAGGGGTGGCTCTCAAAGTTAAAGTTTTGATTTTATATGCTCACTAATAACAGAAGCTATTTCTTCGGGAGATTGGAGCGATGAATCAAATTCGAGAAGAGAATCCATTTTTGTGGCAAGATACGTTTGATAAAGTTTTTCAAAACGCACAGGATCTACATTGGAAATTTTAGCTCCATTCTTTTTTGCTTCAACCCGTTCAAGGAAACGTTTTTCTAAAACTTCTTTGGGAGCAGAAACGTTGGCAATAAAAAGAGGTGTCTTAAAATCTTTAGCAATTTGAAATAGTTTTTCGGGTTCAAACAAGGCTCCCTCTTTCACTACTGAAAGATTGTTTCTTAATGCGACCTTAATCATTTCAAATATCATTTCATTAACAGTTTTACTATATATCTCTGATTGATAATCAGAGATAAGCCATTTTATCTGATCACTCTTAGCATTAAGGATACCGCCGTATTGTTCTAAAA
>CAZYSZ010000040.1:0-6322 GCA_964650025.1 uncultured Candidatus Saccharibacteria bacterium
CACAGCAGAAATCGAACCTAGGGAGGGGTCGGGAGGGAGGATTCCCTCCCGTGTAGGATTTTTTCAAAACCGAGGGTTTTGAAAGAGCGAGCTTATTGGCGAGCGACTGGTTCTAGGAGCGAAGCGACGGATTCCTGCTGATGGCACATAACGAAATTTTGAATTTATAATTTCTAATAATTAGGTGTCAGAATTTTGACGAAACAAAATTCTGACGGATTTAATATGTCGCTCTCAACGCTTTATGAAAACCCAAAAAATCATTAGCATTGTTATTGGTGTGGCGTTAGTGGTGGCGACGATTTATTTTTGGCCGCAGTATCAAAAGCAGATTCCAGTTACCAAAAGCGAGGCTGTAAAAATTGCGGCGGAGCAGGTAAGTCAAATTCCGGCCGAGGCGCCGCTGGATTTAATCGTTCAGCCCGACGATGGTATGGGGGTGCTGGAAGACGCCATCAGGCATGCGTCAAAAACGGTTGATCTGGTTATCTATGAATTGGACGATTCTACCATAGAACAACTATTGGTTGATGCAAAAAACCGTGGCATCAAGGTGCGGGTGATTCTGCAAAATATCAGTAACTTTGGCAGGCGCCCCAATCAAAAGGCCTACGATTTTTTGCAAAGCCATGGCGTGCCAGTCATTTGGGCGCAAAAATATTTTGCGCTTACCCATCAAAAAACTTTGATTGTGGATGGTCAAAAAGCGTTTGTGATGACGTTTAACCTGATGTCAAAATATTATGCTTCAAGCCGGGATTTTGGACTGGTTTTGCATGACTTAAAAGATATTATCGCCATTGAAGCCGCTTTTGATTCGGATTGGAAGGGCGACAGGGCTATGGCTGACAATGGCAACGACCTAGTTTGGAGCCCCGGGTCGGCCGATACGATTTTGGCCCTGATAAATTCCGCGACAACATCGTTGGATATTTATGCGCTGGAAATGGACGCTCCGGATATTACTAGTGCCTTGGAGGCGGCGACAAAACGGGGCGTGGCGACCAGGGTTAACATGACCTATGCTACTACTTGGAAAACCGTTTTGAGTCAATTGGTTTCTGCCGGCGTGGCGGTGCGTACGTATCCCTCAACCGCCAAATTTTTTATTCACGCCAAAGTCATTATAGCTGATGGGAAAAAAGCTTTTTTGGGGTCGGAAAACTTTTCCACCCAGTCGCTCAACCTTAACCGCGAACTGGGAGTTTTAATTGCTAATCCAGATATCATTATTAGTTTGGAAAATACTTTTGAAACAGATTGGGCGGGTTCGCGTCCGTTTACGCCTTCGGTTGCTGTTGATTCATCAACACAAACCATCATAAAATTAAGCAAAACCGGCATTTGTCATTCCCCGGGTGACGCATCCTACAACCAGACCAAAAATTTTACCGGGTATGCCACCGTCCAAGATTGCCTGTCCACCGGCGGAAAATTACCGGTTAGCGCAAAAAAGTAATACAATAGAATTATGAACACATTTGATAAAATTCTTTACTTAATATTTGTCGTTATTTTAGCGGTGTTTTTTGCTAAGTTTTTTCTGGGAGCGGTGATCGCCTTGCTGTTGTTGCTGTGGTTGAGAACTTTTCAAATGAAGCGCGAGCCAAACCAGCAAGAGTTTTTGCGGGGCAGATTGCCCAACCCCAAACCCGACGGCTTTTACCAGGGTAGTATTGGATTTAAAACTTCATGGATTGGCAAAAAGTTTGATGCGGAAAATTCGCGAGGGGTTAATATATTTAAAAACAAAAAAGCTAGGCACAAGTCTGCGCCTGGTTCTAGCGAAGAAAAATACACCTTCAAAACTCATGTTGAAAATGGTCTGTTTGACCAGCAGATGTTTGTGTTAAAAATAGATTACAACATAAAAGGTAATCCGTTTTGGATTCGTTGGGTTTTAGATGAAATCGTGGAACTTGCCCCATGTCATTATCTCGGAAAAATGCACTTACGCATGATTCCAGGATTTCCGTTTAGCGTTTTGTATTTTGAGCTTAAAAGATAAGGCGACCCTAATTTACTAACAAGTCATGCGAATCTACTAATGCAAACGATACGAATTAGTAGATTCGAATGTGATTAGTAGATTGGTGTCGCCCCATGGCAATGCTAACCAAAACCGACTACATTCTTTGGCGGGAATGCAAAAAGAATATTTGGCTGAAAATTCATAAGCCTGAAGTTTATAATACTTCAGAGCTTTCGGAGTTTGAAAAGCAGATTATTGAAACGGGAAATGAAGTCGAAGAAGTGGCCCGTAAATTATTTCCGAAAGGATTTTTGGTGGCGGGGCGCGGTGTTGAAGCCCAAAAAGTTACGCAAGATTTAATTGCTGATAACAAGGCAATTATTTTTCAGGCAAACTTTTTACGCGATAACTTTAATGCGGCGGTGGACGTTTTGGAACTAAACTCCAACGGGTCTTACAATATTTACGAAGTAAAGTCCACCACCGATGTTGATAAAAAAACACATTACCATGATTTGGCTTTTCAAATAAATCTGCTGGAAAAGTTTGACTTGGAGATTAAAAAGGCTAGCGTGATTCATTTAAATTCTGAATATGTCAGGCACGGCGAAATAAATATCAACCAACTTTTTCATACCGAAGATGTAACCGAAAAGGTAAACGAAATTAAGTGGACGGTGCAACAAGAAATGGACTTTGCTTTAAAATATTTACAGCAGGATGACCAGCCAAGTGGCACATGTGATTGCATATACAAAGGTAGGTCAAATCATTGTTCAACCTTTAAGTATTCAAACCCCAAAGTGCCGGCGTATGGGGTGCATGATATTTCGCGCATTGGGGCGAGCCGTGCAAAACTGGCGGATTTAATCGACGTGGGAATTTTTGAATTGGCCGATGTGCCAGAAGAAGCGTTTAACAAACTTTCCCTACCACAGCAAAACCAGATAACGGCGCACGTGAAAAATATTATTTTACAGGACAAATTAAGTATCAAAAAAGAATTAGATAACTTGGTGTTTCCATTATATTTTTTAGATTACGAAACTTTTCCCTGCGCCATTCCGCGGTTTGACGGGTTTTCGCCCTATCAGCAAATTCCGTTTCAGTACTCGTTGCATGTATTGGAAAAACCTGGCGACGAGCCCAAGCATTTTGAATTTTTATTTGCAGAGAGAAACGACCCAAGTTCAGAATTTTTAAAAAGTTTGCAAAAAGATATTGGCGAGTCTGGCACGATTATCGTTTGGAACAAAAAGTTTGAATGCAAAATTAATGAACAGTTGGCAGAAAGAAACGCGGATTATAAATTACTCATTGAACAAGTGAACGCCCGCGTTTACGACTTAATGGACATTTTCGGCAAACAATTTTACGTACACAAAGATTTTAAAGGCAAAATTTCCATCAAAAATGTGTTGCCCGTGTTGGTGCCAAGTTTAAGCTACAAAGACCTGGAAATTAAAGAGGGTGGGACCGCCAGCCAGAAGTGGAACCATGCCGTAACTTTCGCTAGTTATCAAGAAAAAGAAAAAATCATGGCTGATTTAAAAGTATATTGTAAGCTAGATACGTTGGCCATGCACGAAATATGGAAGCACTTGACATATTTGGATGCTTAAGTTAACATAATAGGCGTTCAGTTCTTTCATACAACGACCACAATTACCAAAAGGAGTTTTTCATGAGAAGCAAGCGAGAACAATGGCTGCAGACCTGCTGTTTTACTTTGACCGATGAAGAGTTGGGCAAGGAGAATCGCGACATTCTTGTCACCACCAGCGACAGGCTCATCCCATTGAGCAATGAAATCCGCAAGGAAACACTCGCCGGCGAGGAAAAAGTAAGTGAGGGGTATGAAAGCGAGGAGTATAAAACCCTCAAGGCTGATCTGGCCATCGCCAGAAAAAAAACCGCCCAAACCACCTGGCCGCTTTGGGACAAGGAGTATGCGGATTGGGACAGCGATGATTGGCGCGCCGAAGGTTGCCCTGAAGAATTCATTGAGGAACGCGAGTCGTTACTCACAAGAATCGGCGATTTCTACAAAGGCAATCAGGGTAACCGCGTGACGGTCATTGACCACAACTACCACTACACCTACAAAAATATGGTGAAGATGGGGTGCAAAGAAGCGTATATGGATATTCCCGTTGGTTTTTGGCGAGGCGCCATCAAGAATATCCATGGGGCGATTGATTCCAAGCGGGCTTTGCGCATGAATGGGGATTTGACTGCTCAGTGGCTTGGCCCTCAAGAGAAAGGAAAATTCTATGCTTTGAGGTGCGAGCCGGGGTGTTCAATTGTGGATGGACGGAATCTGCAGATTGGTTTTGGCGATTTGGGAACCATTACTCATGAATTTCCGGGTTTATCCAACCCGGAAAATCGGCCCTTGCGCCTTTTGCTCAAAGAAGATGGCAGAATCAAAGAATTGAATCAAGGTCGCAAGAGAGACGAGAAAGTTCCAGGACCCATCAAGAGCTTTACCTTGAGCCGTAGGTCAAAGCGTAACCCCGACAAGCAAGAACCGGACTTGCAAAAACCAGGTGTCTGGCGTTTCTCTGTCAACTACGAACTGCCTTTGCCGGAGAAAAAGCCGGAAACCAAGTTCAATACTGTCTACTTGGTGATTGATCCGCAGTGGCTTGGCGTATTGGCTCCCGGCAAAGAGTTCTTCACGCTCAAACTGCCACAGCCTCACGCGCATTGGTACCCCATTGTGGAGGAGATTGAAAACCGTTTGGAAGTAATTGGTTGGAAAAATGGCCGGCCGGTGTACAAGAAAAACCGCAGTTACTCCCGCAAATTTTTCGGCGCCCAGAAAAGGCATTCCGGCGGCCGGCAAAAGTGTTACGCCCTGACGCATCGCCAGCAAAAGCAAACCGAGTACGAAATCATTGCCCATGGTTTACTGGAATTGGGCGTACACTTTATCGTGTACATGCGGCCCATTCGTGCCAAGGCGGGAGCTTTGGCCGATGCCTCAAAAACCGAGCAAGGCGGACACCACGGATTTAATCGTCTGGTGCAAAGCACCGGCGTTAATTCTATGGTGCTAAAGCAGAAGCAAAAGGTTAAGGGCTATGGCGGCTCAGTTCGACAATTTGATGAGCTGGCGTTACCCGATGTTTCCTGGTGTTATAACCCAGAGCATGCCAAGCGAATCTTGGCATTGGAGATGCAAAAGCATCATGAGTGGGGAACTGCCAAACTGAAAAAAATCTAGCGCATGGGCGTCCTCGATACATTTGTATCGCGGACGCCATTTTTGTTACAATAAAATCAAAAATTATGAATGCGATTTGGATTACTCGTATTTCCAATTATAAAAATACCAAGAACTGTTTTATTTCAGCTGAAAAAATTATGAATCTAAAAAACCAAAGAAGAGAATTGCTGATGAAAAAATATAGTGTCTTGGTGCCGCATATACGACTGACAAATAATATTGACCCTCAAAAAATTATGCTGGCGGAAGGCCGGGCCGCCAAATTGTTTTGGAAAAAGTTTGCTCTGATTTTGCCCGGTTGGTGCGAGTTTCGTAGAAGATATCCGGGTTCAAATGACATGGTTAATCATTTATTAGATATGGGCTATCATCACATTACCAATACGGTTAAAAAAATTTTTAAAAAATATGATATTTCTTCTGCGTTGGGTATTTTGCATGTTGCCCGTAAATCAGCCAGTGCTCCACTGGCTTATGACTTGGTAGAAATGTTTCGCGCTGATATTGTAGAAACCGAAGTGTTAAAGTTTTTTCGCATGAAAAAACGACCATTAGAGAAACTTTCTCTAAAAGATATCCCGATTTTTTTATATCGCATCAACAAGCGATTAGATCACAAATATTTTATCAAGCAATTTGGGCAATGCCATACGTATCGTTATTACATGGAATTGCAGATTTTAAAGTTTGTTAAAGCTGTTAACCATAAGGAAGTCTTCTCTCCATTATGCCTACCGTCTCGCCATGATACAAGATGTACTAAAAATCTTTGTTTTTACGCTAAAAAACTTGACAAAAAAGGGGTATCTATGATAGATTGAAAATAGTACATAAGATAAGTATGAGAAAAACATAGCTTGGTTTAGCAGTCCAAGATGTATTTTTCTCACATTGAGTCCTCTGGGCAACAGGAAGTTGCTTTGTCAGCCAGGATGGTTTGCGCCGTAACAGCGCCGTTTCGGCTAGAGCTGGCCGAAAATGATGCCTCGCGCTCATCTGAGCGAGTGTAGGAGCGGGTAAAACCGCCGACGTGGTTTTAATAGCCACGATAGAAAAAACTCCCCCAAGCTCATTTTTCTTGTCGACGAACCCTCGACCAAAAGGGTAGGGGTTGCTAC
>CAZYSZ010000041.1:0-6001 GCA_964650025.1 uncultured Candidatus Saccharibacteria bacterium
TTCTTGAGAGCATTGTATTTTAAAATACTTTTTATTATCTACTAAATTATCCGCCCAGGTAAAAACTTTTTTAAAGTAGTCGTGATTTTTTATGTCGTAATTATCCGGTTTTACGATAGGGGATTCAAGTAGCACCAGGTAAAGATCTTTAGAGCCGTTTTTTACTAGTTTTTTAAAATATGTATTATTAATTCCGGGAAATTCAACAAATACGACAGCGTCAAATTTTTCAAGGTCATCGGTATCAATGGTGGCCACTTTGTGCCCCATTTCTTTAAGTCGTTGGGCTAGTAATACAAACGGATAGTTCAGATTATTTCCAATAGGAGAAGACGGGTCGGTAAGTATCCGGTTTTTTTTATATAGGTTATGGTAACTGTAAAATCCGATATACATTTTTATTTTGGATATAAAGAAATAAAATCTTCAATGGTTTTTTTTACATATGATATTTGTATATCAGTAAGCCCCTGGTGACAGCCCAACACAAAGGCGTTCTGCATAATGTGTTTAGTGTTGGGATAGTCTTTAAATGGCTTACGGTGATTGATGTTACTAAAACCGGGTTGCAAGGTAATGTCTCCAGTAAATACTGGCCGAGTTTGTATGTTATGTTCTTCTAAATATTTGACAATATCAAAGCGTTCAAATGGAGCATCTTTTTTTATTGTCAGGGGAAAGGCCAGCCAAGCGGTTTTGGTATTGGGCGTTTGTTTAGGCATAATAAAATAATCACAGTATTTATTAAAAAATGCATACAATAAAGCAAAATGTTTTTCTCTTAGTGCTTTAAATTTAGGGAACTTCTTTAATTGTTCAAGCCCAAACGCCGCCGATAATTCTAGGGGTAAAAAATTATAGCCAATTTCACTAAAAGTGAATTTTTCATCATAGGGCACGCCTGCTAATTTGGTTTTGAAGCGATTTTTAAGCTGTTCGCTATTGGCTTTTTCGCCAAAAAGCGACGATCTTCTCCCCCAGCCGCGCAATACCATCAAGCGTTGGGCCCATTGTGAATTATTGACGCAAATCATACCTCCGCCACCGGCGCCGTTAATAATATGAGAGCCATAAAAACTGGTTGTGGAAATGTCGCTGTAGATGCCACTGGGGCGATTATTTATTGTTCCACCCAAGGTATCGCACGAGTCTTCGATTAAAAATAGGTTATGTTTTTTGGCGATTTTCGATAATTCTTTTAAGTTGGGGATATTGCCTAATAAAGAAGGGATCATCATTGCACGCGTCTTATTGGTGATGGCTTTTTTGACTTGATCAATATTAACTACATAAGTACCTTCTTCTACATCAACAAATACTGGTATCAGCCCCTTTTGTATGATGGGGGCAACCGTGGTTGAAAAGGTTAGTAAGGGAGTTATGACTTCGCTATCTTTGGGTAATTGCAAGAGCTCAAAGGCCAGCAAATTGGCAGATGAGCCGGAATTTACCATAATGCCATATTTTTTACCGAACATCTTTGCAATTTTTTGTTCGAATTTCTTAGTATCACTACCCAGTGCTGTATTGCCTTTTAACACTTTTACGACAGCATCTATTTCTTCTTGTCCATGGACGGAAAATCCATAGGGCACCCTAATATTTTTTTTATCCATGATATTTTTTAATTTTTTTTAACATTATAATTAGAGAATTGGGGACGAAAAATATGGCAGTGACAAAAATTAATTGCAGAGGATATGTGTAAAATTCTTTGTATATAACGCTCAAATTTTCCAATGAGCATTTTAGGCCAGCGGCTTTGGCAACCAATAATGTTGCTGGCAACCCCCTTGCGAATCCCTGAATTTCATTATTGATAAAATGTTCGCTATAACCGAATTCTCTTAATTTAGCGAGAACCCTTTTAATGTGAATGGCGGTAAATAATGCGGCACCGTTTTCATTCCACCGATAATCTTGCCCAATGAAAAGTACGGGATAATTGAAATGCGCCATTGTTAAGTTAGATAAAGAAAGCATTTTTAATAAAATTTCGTAATATGACCAAAACTGCTCATAATTCTTTCGATCAACTTTTAGCCATAACTCTCGGTTAAAAATGAATATACCTAATATCCCCTGGCAATGCCCCTTTTGATAAAATTCTTCAGGGGTATTGGAATATATGATCAGACTTTCATTGATAATATTATCTTTTTTTAAAGATTTGCTCATATCAATAAATGGGTGAAAAGCAACGGTCAATAGGGCGACTTCTTTTCTTGAAAGAAAATCAACTAAGAATTTCAAACTGCCATTTTGAATAAAATCATCGTCTCCAATATGCCAACAGTATTTACCGTTTGCTTTTACAACCGAATTGATGATATTTTCGTCCAAGCCAAGGTTTTTTTCATTGCGATAATATTGGATATTATTAAAATGGGATTGGTATCCATTTACTATTTCTTTTGTATTATCTTCACTGGCGTTATCAGAAACGACTATTTCAATAGATTTTTTAATATCTTCATTTTCAAATTGACAGACGATATGATCCAAACACTGCTTTAGTTTTTCGGCCCTGTTATAGGTGGGTATGCAAATACTTAATATAATCATTATATTTTTCGTCCGATATACATGACGGCCGGGCTGAATAATTTTGTTTCAAATCCTTTATTTCCAAAAATAACCCTGAACAGGGGATTTAAAATATACTCTAAAGAACAGATTGCTTTGAGGGCGTAATACCAGCCATCCTTTTTTGCCATAGGCAGGCGAAGTTTTAGCGTGCCATAATTTTGGCAAAATAATTCTTGAAGGTTCGCTTCTTTTCCTAAATTACTTAATACTTCTTGCTCCATAATGGTTAAGTTGTGAAGTGGCAAAAGGTCTGGTCTGAAAAGGCGGGCTTTTAGCCAGTTAAATTTTTTAAAGCGGGGAATTTGTAATACCAAAATGCCGCCTCGTTTTAAAAGTTTTAAGTGTGCCTGAACGGCTTTTTGGGGCGGAATAATGTGTTCTATAAATCCATAAGAGAAAACAATGTCAAATTTTTCTTTGTATTGTTCACTTAGTTTTTCATCAAAAATGTCCCCCAAAATACTATGTACGGATTTTTCTGAAATTTGTATTGCCTCTTTTGAGTATTCAATCCCGTAGGGGTCATAGTTAAACTTATCGGAAATTTTTTTTAATAATTTTCCATCGCCAGAACCAATTTCGCATATGGTGATTTCATGTTTGCTTCCCCCATTAAATGGTAAATACTTTTCAAGAATACTGTCGCACAAAAATATATCGTAAGATTCAAAGAATTTCGTTTTTGGATTTATGTGTACTCCTCTCTCATTTTTGTACCAATTATCCCAAGCTTTTAGTGAAAATTTATTTTCCATTTTTTAAAAGTTTTTAATAGTATGTAAATCCTCCAATATTTCGGTTACTAAAACTGCTCTTTTTATATTAGTCTCCCCTTTTTTATTGATGGCGTTGTAAAAATATTCCACGGCATGTTTTATATTATGGAGTTCGTCAAAGGTAAAATATTTAGAACTAACCAGAGACGATGCCATGCCATAGGATCTTTTATAGGTTATCAGTTGTAAGGGTTTGGCTGCCAAAGCTTCATAGATAATAACGCCTCTTTCCCCATATAGGGTAACCATCCTTTCTTTGCGTGGATTATTCAAGCTGACAAAGATTTCCCCGTTTAAAGAGCTACCGGCAAAATGAATGACTCCTGTTTCAGTTTTTCTTTTAGATATCGCTAGATCCTTTTTATAAAACTTTAATTTTTTCAGCGGAATAAACATGTCTAAAACGGCCAGCATGTGGGAAGCCGAGAGCCAGTATACATTTTCCCGGTCAAACGGGCCCAGTTGTTTCATCCGCATTTCTATACCTTGAATTTTGCCCAGGGCGCCCCCTTTAATCAATTTTTGAGCTAAATGTAATGAATCAGAAAAAGTGTGGGTATAATCAACACACAAAACAACATGTTGTTTTAATGCTAAAGTTTCAAGTTCTAAACACTCTTTTTTGGTCAGCGCCAGGGGTTTTTCGCACATTACGTGCTTTTTATTAATAAGAATATTTTTGACAATATGGTAGTGGGTCTGATCTGGGGTTGCCACAAAAACTGCTTCTATTTCAGGATTTCTATAAATTTCTTTATCAAGATTAGATTTTGCGTCAGAAACAACCACCAGTTTCATGTGTGGATTTTTCTTTATATAGCCTTCTAATTTTGAGCCCCAATAACCCCTTCCGATTAAAGCAATGTTAAGCATTTTCATTTTTGACTATTTTAAAATCCGGGAGAGGAATAACAAAATCAGATTTCAGTCCCCGCGCTTTCAATTGTTCTATAATTGGCTTTGCGTAATGCCATGCGAGCAAAATCACATAATCGGGTTGCTCTTTTATGAGTATTTCATTGTTTACTATGGGGATATGCTTGCCGGGTAAATACATTCCTAATTTTAGAGAGGTTGACTGTTCTGCTATATAGGGTATCCAGTCAGTATCTATTCCATAGTAGTTTAGCAATGTTGAAGAGCGACCCGGGCAGGAGTTGGCTACCACATATTTTCCTTCTTTTCTAGCTTCAACCAAGAAGGTTATAAATTCCATTTTTGCCTTTTTTATTCTTTCTGCACATTTTTTATAGGTTTCCAGCGTGTAAAGCCCGGATTCCTCTTCCAGTTTTAATAAATCTGTAACACTATCGCTTATAGTATGATTTTTTCCTTTCTTGGCATGTATTCGTATATTTCCCCCATACCTATCTTTTCGCTCTACATCAGTAATGGTGAAGTTATAATAACTAAATAGTTTTATTAAGGATTTTAAAGAGTATGTCCTTAAGTGTTCATGATAGACAGTATCAAACTGGCCTCCTTGCACCACATCCAATAAATAATGGTTTTCAACAATAAAGACGCCATCATCTTTTAAAAGAGCTTCAACTCCGCTAACCACTTCTCCAATAGTTGCCATATGCGCAAACATATTTGTAGCTGTCATTAAAGATGCCTTACCATATTTATCATGTATCTCTTTTGCCGTTTTTTGATCAAAGAATGCCTGTATGGTTTCAACGCCGTTTTTTATTGCGATGTCGGCTATGTTAGTTGGTTCTACACCAAGTACTTTTACTCCTTGGGCTTTAAATCCCTGCAGAAGTATGCCGTCATTTGAGCCAATATCTACCACCAAATCATTTGAGGTTAAGTGATACTTTTCTACAAGAGATTTACTTGCGTTTTCCATGTAATCTGCAACTTCCTTGGTAATTCCTGCACGGTAAGGATAATCAGGGTGATATACCACACTGCCATCTATACAGTAATCTATTTGCGCCAATGAGCATTCTTGGCACCAGATCATTCTTAAAGGATATGTTGTTTCCGGCTCATTGAGCATTTCTTTGGTTAGTAGGGAATCGCAAGGAGGCTGATGACCTAAATCAATTATCATATGCAGTTTATCAGAATTGCACACCTGGCATTTTTTAATAGGGCCGTTTTTTACAAGATGATGTTCTGGATACATATCGTTTATAATATCTAATAATTAATACTATTATATTATCTAATAATGAATACTATTTCAAGACTTCAAGTTGCAGACTTCAAGTTGAATACTTCTTTTATTTGCCATATAATAATTTCATGGCAAAACTAACAATATGTACCGACTCCCAAGACGAGCTAAAAAAATCAATCGCCCATCTTTTGCATAACATTAAAAACCCGGAACAAGGAATCGGTGCGGATCTTTTTGACGCGATCATTAAAGTGGTGCCCCAAATAGGCATTGAAGCAATCGTGGTGGACGATATTAAAAATCCAAAAAAGATTTTGCTCTTGGAACGGAATGACCAATATTACCAGGGGTGGCATTTCCCGGGAGGATTTATCAGATTCGGGCAGTTGATTGAAGAAAGGGTACGCGAAGTTATCCAAAAAGAGCTACGCGTGCAAGTAAAAAATATGGTAAACACCCATTATACTTCTGAACTCCTTGACAAACGGGGACACACCATCGCCAT
>CAZYSZ010000042.1:0-5888 GCA_964650025.1 uncultured Candidatus Saccharibacteria bacterium
ACCAAGATAAACAGATCCAGAATCTGTTGTCCTACCATTAGACGATCCCGCAAAACGAGTTTAAGATTGTAAAGTCTTCGCACTTGATAAACTTTACAAACTTTATAACTTTACACTTTAAGATATTTTTGCACCACCACAAAACTCGCGCATACACCCAGTCCTACGGCGATGAAAAATTGCATAACCATGATAATGAAAAGATTGGATAAAACATAGCCAAAGAGGCTAAAACCAGACAAAACGAATGATAAGGATGAAGATACTAAAAATGATAACAACATTGTGGCAAAAAGGCAAATGACAAAAGCAATTCCACCGAAGATGGCTCCTTGGATGACAAATGGGGCACGCACAAACCAGCTAGAAGCACCGACAATGCGCATAGTGCTAATTTCGTCTTTTGAAGCGTCAATGGAAAGCTTAATGGTATTAAAAACTACCAAAATGGCTACTAAAACAAATAAAATGGCTAAACCCAAGCCAAAATTATTGATATTTTTAGTGATCGCAGAAACTTTATCAATGGTATCTTTTTTTTGCGAAAAATCCACACTGTCAATTAAATCAACGAATGGCTCGCCCTGTAACTTATCGACAATTTTTTTATATTGGTCGGCATCGCCACTGACCGTGGTAATATTTAAGGCCGGTAAAAACGGGTTGCCACCCACCTGCGTTAATGCATCAAAAAAGATACTGTTGCCTTGATGTGCCTGGGTAAAACGCTCCAGTGCATCGTCGGACGAAACATACTGAATGTTTTGTATACCCAAATTACTTTTTAGTAACGTATTTTTGGTCGTCAAAATATCATTTTCATCAGTACCCGATTTAAAATAAGCCGTGATGTCAATTTTATTTTTTATTTGTAAAATCACTTGGTTGCCAATGCCATGGAGTAAAAATATCCCCGTTACGCAAATAATCGCCAGCGTCAACACAAAAATGGCAGCAACAGCACGCCCCTGGTTACGGTAAAAATCGAATAATGCAAATTTTAAAACCCGGTTGAAATTTACAAACATTTTTTGAAAATCCCAGATTACAATACACAAATAAATTGCAAATTACAATATCAAAATTCAAAAACGTTTTTTGGATTTTAGTTATTGTGATTTATTTGGAGCTTGTAATTTTGAATTTGGATTTTAGCTTTATATGATAAAGCGCCCTTTCGCATCATCCCTGATTATTTTTCCGCCTTCAATGGTGATTACCCGTTTTTCCAATTTGTTGATAATTTCGCGGTCGTGGGTTGATAAAATAACGGTTTTTCCAGACTTGTTGATTTTTTCTAATAACGATAGTACTTCGTAGGCATTATACGGATCCAAATTTCCGGTTGGCTCATCGGCGATAATCACGTCAGGGTAATTTACCAGGGCACGCGCCACGGCTAGACGCTGTTGTTCTCCGCCGGAAAGTTCACGCGGAAAGTTATTGAGCTTTTCGCCAAGCCCGATGGTTTCCAATACCTTTGGCACGTCACTGGCAATTTCCTCATTGGCCTTGCCTTCCACCTCCATAATATACGCCACATTTTCGTACACCGTTTTTAACGGCAATAATTTGTAATCCTGGTAAATACCACCAATCCGGCGCCTCATTTTTTGCAACTCCGCAGTGCTTACCTCATTGACATTTTTGCCCTCAAAAAAAATATTGCCGGAAGTCGGTTTTTCCAACCCCAAAATCAACCGGATTAACGTAGTTTTTCCCGCTCCCGATTTTCCCACAATAGAAACAAATTCTCCCTCCATAATTTCAAACGACACGCCATCTAAAACCACCACATTCGGGTCATAAATTTTTGAAACGTTTTCGAACTTGATAATACTCATGGAACATGGAACATGGAACATGGAACAAAACTACGACGGACGTTTTTTTTGTTATGTGTTCTATGTTATGTGTTACGTGGCAATTTCATTTCTGCGGTAATGAAATTGTCCAGTTCCCCATCCAGCACATCTTGCGTCCTTGTTGTTTCAAAATCAGTCCTTAAATCTTTTACCATCTGATACGGGTGTAAAACGTAACTTCTGATCTGATTGCCCCACGAAGCCGAAATGGCGTCGCCTTTTATTTCTCTTAATTCTTTTTTATGGGTCAATTCTTTTAGCTGATATAACTTGGCATACAAAATTTTCATGGCGTTTTCACGGTTCTGACTCTGCGATCTTTCACTTTGCGATGCCACGGCAAGTCCGGTTGGAAGATGAGTAATGCGAATAGCTGACTCGGTTTTGTTAACATGCTGACCACCCGGACCAGATGCCCTGAACGTATCAACCCGTAATTCTTCTGACTTTATTTCAAAATCTAAATCCTGGTCAATATCTGGCATCACTTCCACTAGCGCAAACGAAGTCTGTCGTAATTTTTGAGCATTAAACGGAGAAATTCTTACTAACCGATGCACTCCCGCTTCTTTTTTTAAAAATCCGTAAGCATATTTACCCTTTACTTCCAGCGTCACGTTTTTGGTGCCAATCCTGCCATCCGGTCCACCCGGATCTCCAAACGACTGGTGAATTATTTGTACCTTAAACCCTTTTTTATCGGCGTATCGCTGGTACATTCGTAGCAACATCGTCGCCCAGTCTTGCGCATCCTGCCCGCCCACGCCGGAAAATATTTCTAAAATCGCATTGTTTTTATCATACAGACCTGACAAAAAAACTTTTAGCTCTTCTTTTTCAATATTATTTTTTAAATCTTCAAGCGGCTTTTGTAGATCCTGCGCATCGTCGGTCAGTCCACGTAACTCTTTAACATCCTCTAGCTCTTTTTTTAACAATTCCATCACCACCAATTCTTCTTTCAATTCAGAAACTTTCCGAGAAACATCCGCCGCTTGTTTTTGGTCGCTCCAAAAATCCGCACTTTGCATTAAAAACTCCAGCTTTTTTATTTCTTCTTCTTTGCTATCAACATCAAAGCCTGTCCACTAAAAAGTGGACCCGTTTTTCTAAATCTTCAATGTCTAAAATATTACTCCCCATACCTAAATGTTACTATATTTTTTTTAAACAAAAAAGTGCACAACTTTAACTCGCGAATAAAAAAAGAGGGAGCTGTGTGCACACAGCTCCCATGGCGACCCGATCGGGCTGGATGTTACCCGGTGTCGTTGCCACCGGGAAAGCGACAGCCGAGACTATCGCTTTGCATTCAGCTGAAGCCGGGTAGCCATATTTCAGAAAAGATAAAAGGAGTAATGAAACGGAATTGAACCGATATCTTGGGCCTGTGGGATCCCAAAACGCACCTGCCCATTACTCCCTGTGCTAGTTTTTATGGTATTCTACGCGCACCACGATGTCAATACAAATTATCATACAAATTATCATGACCCTCTGCCACCTGCACGGGTAATAAAAAAGGATCGCGGAGTTTGGAAAAACTCGACGCGACCCCATACAGACAAGAGGCAAAAACCCCGTAGTGCATGGGTCGCGAAGAAACCCAAGGCACTAGCGAGGGACCGACCGTGTCACCAGCCAATCAAAAGCCATCATCGTCTGTCTTTCAAGCAAGCCCCCCAGTTGCCCGAAAAAAAGATCTATAGACTTGTCCCTAAATAAGGTTTCGTACGAAAATTGAAGATTTTGTAGCAGAAATTTGATAGAATTTTTTAGCGCACCCTCTGCGGTGCGGTAAAAAATTATGGCGGATTTGTGGCCAAAATATGTAATTGGCAGTAAAACCTTATTTAGGGGACGAGTCTTATGTTTATCATATCACAAAAGCATAAAATAAAAAACCCGCACTGCCAAACGGTAGCACGGGGTTAGGATTTTTAGCTCAGTAACGGGACCTACACGACCATCGACCAAAGAATTTCCTGGCCGGCGCAGAAAAATTCCACTTTCCAGGGACCGATTTTATCGTACATCGGAATCGTGCATGATCGTCTGACAAACTTAATCTTTCGAGAAGCTGGCCCGAAACCGTAGAGCTTGCGGGCGTTCCGGCTCGTGAAATTCACAAAAGTTTTGACACCCTTGGGGGTCGAAACTAAGCGATCAAGTGCGTGGGCGTAAAACGGCAGAATATACTTTCCGTGGTAAGCTCCACACGCACACCGACCATGATGCACGTGCTTGGCAAAATTGGGATGTGGAGCAAAGTCAGACGCGCCAATCACAAACGGATGGTCTTGTTCCACAAATTGGACAAGAGAGTTTCTATCCCCGTTAGTTTTGGCCGGTGGTTTAAAGATTTTACGCACGTCACCATAACTGTCGTTTTCGTCAGTCAAGAGATGCTGGGGCGTAAGCGTTACGTAAAATCTACCCGATTTAGCAAATTCCATCCACGTGGGAATACAGCGGGCATCAGTGCCGTGTTCGGAAATAATAACCGCTTGGGTGTCATTCAAAAACATGTCCAAAACTTGCAAAAAAACCAGTTCAGCGTCGCGATTATCAACCGTCATCAAAGGAGTCTCCGGATGATAGTGACACCTCATGTGACGCTTACCACAATATTTTCCTAAGGGCAAAAGTCGCTGGAAATGGCGGATGCCATGAACACTGGACCCAGTCGTGCGACTAAGGGGCAAAAACTTGCAATCAAAAATATCATTGTCAACACAAGCGTCAATGACATCAAGCGGGGTCTGTTCGTTGACCAGCAGAATGGGTTTGACAACAACGTTTTTGTCGCGAGGCACCATGTTTTGGGCAAAACTGCGATACCTGACCACCTGACCAGCACTGGTAAGACCCTTCTCGGTATTGGGCATGAAAAAAAATGCGTCCGTGCCACCAGCGACCAAATTGGCAACCAGTGGCCGCATGGTTTTTTCATCCTCTTCGCGCAAGTGGACATGCGGGTCAATCGAACTTTCCGCGCAAAACTCACGAATACTTTCTGTCATGACTCCTTTTCTCCTTTCTGACAAACGCAGTCGGTTTACAGGGATTAGAAAATAACGTCCAAGGTTGCATCCAAAACGGATGACTAGGCAAATGAATCGCGCCAAAACTCACGGCTTTGGCGCCAAGAACCCTGACACGAGCCATGTCATCAAACTCCATGATGCTTGGGGCAATAACCGGCATCAATCCTTGCGCCGCCAGTTTTTCAACCGCGTCCCAGTTTTGCTTTTGGGCTGGCTTTCCGGAAACTCCTCCGCCTCCACCTCCGACTTTTTTCTCCAAAAGCGACAGCGGACTTTGCTGGCCATCGGGAAAAGCTGTTTTCCACGGCACGCTATTGAGCGAAATCACTTCCGCGGTTCCCTCAAGACCCTTGGCGATTCCAAGGTAATCCTGGTCAACGGAAACCTTTACAATGATGGGGTGGCGCGACACACGCCTTACTGCCTTCACGTGAGCAACAACGGTTTCCGTAGTTTCCAAGACGTGGCCGGTATTCGGACACGAGGGATTCACCTCAAGGCCGACCAGGTTGAAACGATTCAACATAAGCGCCATTTTCCAAAGTTGCCCCTCTTCGCCGAAGATTGAACCGACAATTGGGAACTTTGAAAAATTGATTGTCGGAGCAACCTTATTACACCACCAATCAATACCCGGGTTAGTGAGTCCAACCTTGTTGACCGAGCCGCCGGGAATGAGGCGAACGCATTCCCAGGGTTTGTACCATTTCAAATTTCCTACACGCGGACGCAGGGTCAATGTTTTTATGACGACGGTAAAAAGTTTGGGATCAATACACCCAAACCATACTAGCGGCCGCTCCCATGGCCAACCCTTTCCGTCAAACGCCAACGCTCCACTGGCAATCATGTACTCAAACGAATGCCCGTTGGAAAAAGAAATCATGATAATATCTCCAAATTGACAAGGTTCTGTTTCACGGAGCCGGAGGCGGGATTCGAACCCGCGACTTACTACTTACGAAGCAGTTACTCT
>CAZYSZ010000043.1:0-5730 GCA_964650025.1 uncultured Candidatus Saccharibacteria bacterium
GAAAAAAGATGCGAAAAGTCTTCTCAAACGAGCATTTCGTAATTCAAAGTAATTAGTCGGAAAATTTCAACAGAAATTTATGAAAGCCGATATCCATCCAAAATATTATCCGAAAGCTTCGGTAAAGTGTGCCTGTGGCAACACGTTTTTGGTTGGGTCAACCAAAGAATTTATTGAAACTGAAATTTGTGCTAAGTGTCATCCGTTTTATACTGGTACTGAAAAAGTTTTGGATACGTTGGGCAGGGTGCAGAAATTTAAAGACAAATTAGCCAAAAAACAAGCGCCAAAGGTGAAGAAAATGAAAGTGAAGAAAGAGGTAAAGACAATATAAATTACGAGGGTCTAGCGCCTAGGGGCTAGGGTCTAGTGAAACGAAGTTACGTTTTTCCCTAGACGCTAGACGCTAACCCCTAGACCCTAAACATGGAAGATACCAAACCATCTATTTTAAATATTGATCAAATGCAAGAAGCAGGGCTCCATTTTGGGCACCGTGTTTCGCGCTTACATCCAAAAATGAAGCCGTATGTGCAGGGCGTGAAAAATAATGTCCATATTATTGATTTAGAAAAGTCCAGCAAAGAATTTCAAAAAGCCTTGGCGTTTATTTCCAAAATGGCATCTGAAGGCAAAACGATTTTGTTTGTTGGTACAAAAATTCAGATGAAAAATTTGGTTAAAGCCAATGCCGAAATTTCTCGCATGCCTTACGTAATTGAAAGGTGGCTTGGTGGGACGTTTACTAACTTTGAAACAATTTTAAAAAGAGTACAATATTATAAAGAGCTGGAAAACAAAAAAGCTACGGGTGAATTGGAAAAATACACCAAAAAAGAACGTAGTATGTTTGATAAGGAGTTGGAAATTTTAAGAAAAAAGTTTGAAGGCGTCAAATATTTGACTAAACTTCCCGAAGCAGTCTTAATTTTAGACGTAAAAAAAGATATTACTTGTGCCAAAGAGGCCAAAAGAAAGGGGATTAAAATTGTGGGAGTTATAGACACTAACGTTGATCCGGGAGTGGTGGACTACCCAATTTTTGCTAATGATGATGCGATTTCTTCAATTGCCTACATTTTGGAGAAGGTTTCGGAAACAATTACGAACTCAAAAGTATAATGCGTAACGTGCAGCGCAGAACGTTTTTAACGTTACACGCTTCGTGCTATACGCTACACGTTTCATGGTAACTATTGATCAAATCAAACAGTTGCGCGACGAAACTGGTGTCTCGCCGGTGGAAATTAAAAAGGCCTTGGCAGAGGCTCATGGTGATATTGAAAAAGCCAAAGAATTATTGAGAGTTTGGGGTAAAAAAATTGTTGACAAAAAAGTTTCTAAAGAAGCCACGCAGGGAATTATAGACTTTTATGTGCACCCAAATTTTAAAACGGGAGTACTATTAGATATTAGGTGCGAAACTGATTTTGTAGCAGGAAGCCCAGAATTTAAAAAACTGGCGCACGAAATTTGCTTGCAGGTTGCGGCACTAAAACCGTTGTTTGTTAGCCCCGACCAAATCCCGGCTGAAGTTTTGGATGGTGAAATAAAAATTTACACCCAGCAGTCAGCCGATTCTGGAAAACACGCTGAAATTGTCAAACAGATGATTGATGGAAAATTAAAAAAGTACAAAGAATCTATTTCTTTGCTTGCCCAGCCATGGATTAAAGACGATGCCAAAACCATCAAGAATTTAGTGGAAGATACAATTGCCAAAGTGGGGGAGAATATCGAGGTGAAAAAGTTTGTGAGGTTTGAAATATAGATTGTATAACGCGTAACGTGCAGCGCAGAACGTTTTTAACGTTACACGCTTCGCGCTATACGCTACACGAACGTGGCTCAACTCATCGCCTTCATCATTTTCTTAATATCCGCCCTCGGGATAACTTTTATCTTAGGAAAGAAAGTTCCGGCGTTAGTCAAGTTGCCGCATAACGGATCCTTGGGTTTAAAAAGACACCCCTTGGTGGTTAGAGCCCATAAAAAAATAAAAGACACTCATTTTCATATTTTTGAAAAACAATTGTGGTTGCACAAGTTACTTTCTTGGACAAAGGTAAAAATTTTAAAAATCGAAACCAAAATTGACCATTTGTTACACGGCATCAGAAAAAAGGCGCAAGAGTTAGATAAAAGAGGAAAGAAAAATAAGTAGGAGTCTGGCCTCCTTAGCTTAGTGGTAAAGCAATGGTTTTGTAAACCATGTACGCGGGTCCGATTCCTGCAGGAGGCTCCACAATAAAACTTTTTGATTTTAGACCGACGAGTTGGACGGCGGCTGGTCGGTCTAAAGTCAAAAAGTTTTATCGTGGCGCATATTTACAACCACGCTCGAACTTACTTTATGGAAAATAGACTTGTCCCCAAATAACTTTTGTTACGAAAATTTCAGATTTTTAGGCAAAAAGTTGATAGAATTTGGAGGTTTAGCTTTAGCTAAGCCGAGAAATTATAGCAATTTTTTGGCAAAAATATGGAATTTTCAGTAAAAAGTTATTTAGGGACAAGTCTAATACATAAAAAGTATTTTCTAATCAATAAAGGACCCTGAAATCTCGGCCATGGTCTTGCTGGAAAAGATGGTCGGAAATTGGGGTTTTTTGTTTTTAAAACTGTTGAATAGTGTTTCTTTTTTCTTTTGCAGAATTTCGGCAAATTCGTTATCAGATTTTGCAAAAGCGACCTTGTCTAGTTGTTTGAACGTAATGCCTTTTTTCAAATATTGTTTGGCATCCGGAAGTGATTTCAACTTAGCATACGGAGTCTGGTAGTTGCCATACTTCTTTTTTTGTTTCCCCTGTTTTTCGGTGATGATAGTCGGGTATCCGCACGGTCGATGGAAATTCAGATACTCATTGAAACAGGTTTGGTAAAAAAGATTAAAATCTTTAGCATACTCTTTGTCGATGAACCGGTAGCCGATATGTTTTCGGATGATGAAATTGTTTTTGCCTTCCGCCAATCCGTTGTCGTTTGAGTGGCGTGGGCGGGACTTGGTTTGTGAAATCAACAGCTTGTTTAACAATTCGGCCACTACTTTATTGATGTATTCGGACCCGTTATCGGAATGGAAATTTACAATCACAAACGGAAATTGATCTAGTAAATCTTTGAGTAACGGCAACAGATATTCTTCTGAAATTCTCTCCACACACCCGACAATTTCCCACTGGGTTACTTCGTCGACCAGGTTAATGTGGTAAATCCCTTTTTCTTTCTCCAAATCGCCCTGGTGGACGGTATCTACCCTAAGAAAGCCAGGCAAGCCGTTGTTTTGGGGTTTAGCTCGTTTGCCGATGGGAACTTTGATGGGATTGGTCTTTTTGACGGTTAGGCTATGAGAAACGTACTGCCTAGTTTTGCGTAAGTTGTAGATATGAGGCGTGGAAATGTTGCTGATGGTTTTGTATTCCGTCTTTCCAAAAATGTAGTATTCACGTTGCAATATTTCTTTGATCACCGGGCCACTCATCCGTTGGTGGAGGTTGTCGGTTTTAAGGAGTAAGGCAATATCCGTTGGTCCGTATTTTCTTTCAAACCGATGGCGATGAATTTCGTAGGGACTGATCCTGCCGAATTTCTTTTTTCGGGCAATCAATCTTTTGATTCGAGTTTTGGAAAGGTTGGTCATTCTGGCCAGATATTTTTTAATGATGATTTTATCTTTTTTCCGGCAGGAAAAATACTTAAACCTGGCCAATACTTTTTCAATCCATAGATTGCGCTGGACTTTGTTTTGGGCGCTAAATGTCGCACCCTCGTTGCTCAACTTCGCAAACTCTTCGAGTTGTTTTACCGTGACGATGTGTTCGTCTTGCATGATGATATTCATGCCCCAATTCTGTCCGTCTTTTCATGCAATTTCAATGGCTGTTACCGTCCGCTCCTCTCGCTACATTTCAGGGTCCTTTTGCGTTAGAAACAGGGTTTCATTTCAGGGTCCTTTTGTATTATACAATACTTAAAATTGCAATTTTTTTATATGATTGCTATACTAAATAGGTAATTTATTTATTGCCCAGGATAGTGAGCCGCGAACACATGTCGCAACATGTGTTCGCGCAAAGCGTCGCAGGGCAGGCGACACAGGGCTTAATACCCCGCGCGTGAGTGCGGTTCCCTTGGGCGCGCCTTTGTGCGCGCCGGGGTCGGAGGCTTTGCCCTGGGGTTTAATACCCTTTATTAAAAATATGAAACTCGTTGCCCATCAATTTACCCATTTTAAAAATTATGGTTTAATTGGAATCGCCTTACTTATTAGTTGGTTTATTTCCTTGGGGACCAAAAACTTTTTAAATTCCAATTTCCTCTCAAGCGCTGAACACCTAGAAATAATTTCTATTTTTTTGAATATTGTAATTGTTTTTGCATTTGGATTTGTTGCCTATGAACTTTCTAGACCGACAATTATTCCCTCTTTTGTCATCGCTATTTTTTTCGGATTTGTAAGTCAAAATGCCCTATCCTATATTACTGTTAACCCGATAGCACTTTCCGTGCTAACAACTATAGGAGCTGCTTTAATTCTTTTTGGCGGTGGTTTAGAAATCCCATTTACGCGCTTCCGTAATCTCCTTGGCCCAATTATTTCTCTTGCTTTTTTAGGTACTATGATTACAGCTTTTGTTTTTTCTGTTATTCTAAGTTGGATTACCGGTCAAATGAGTATCGTGATGCCGGTTTCAGCCATTATATTAATCGGCATATCGCTTGCGTCAACCGATCCCGCTGCTATCATTCCAAGTTTTAAATCGCTTTTATTCCATAATCCTCGGATTAAACATATTGCCATAAGTGAAAGCGCTCTAAATGATGTTATTGGTGCCTTAATCACGGGTATTTTTTTAGCGCTTTTTATGGGAAGCTACATTCCCGCCTCAATCTTGGGGACTTATAAAACTCTTCTAACTTTCAATAACTTTTTTGAAATAGTGAAAATTATTTTGATTGACTCGATTGCTGGATTTGCCGGGTATTTCATTTTAAACACATGGAGCAAGTGGAAGGAAAGAATTGAGTCTGAAGGAGAGGCTGATGCAGCATTATTCCTGGCAATTCCCTTGCTTACTTTCACTGTAGCCACTGTGTTGGGTGGTAATGGTTTCCTTGCGGTATTTGTTGCGGGATTGCTTTTTCAGATAGGGTCCCATGTTGGTCATGTTGAACACTTTTTCAACCACACCATTGAAGGGTTTATGAAGCCAGTTATTTTTATACTTCTCGGAGCGCTTGTGAATTTTCAAACCCTTCTAGAATTTGCTGGACTTGGAATTATTATGGGACTTTTATTCATGTTAGTAATAAGGCCCATCGCAGTATTTATAAGTCTTTCGCCCTTTGTAAGAGGGAAGTACAAAATCGCTTTGAAGGAACTATTATTCCTTTCTTTTGTGAGGGAAACGGGCGTCATACCCGCCGTTTTATTGGTAAGCATTAAAGTTGCTGGCATCCCAGGAAGCGATATCGCTTTGGCAATAGGAATGTGGGTTATTCTTCTCACACTAATACTACAACCACCGCTTACTCCATTTGTGGCAAAATTACTTGATGTTGCTAAAGATTTGCCTCCTTTCCATAAACAGAATAAAAATGGTTCAGTGGTCGTTCTCTGCAGCCGCAGTTATACTTTTTTAGAGCGTATAGACAAGGTTGTGGATTGGGCCTTGAAACACCATGTAGAAAATGTCCTTTTATTGCATTGCCCTGAAGATAAATATTCAG
>CAZYSZ010000044.1:0-5548 GCA_964650025.1 uncultured Candidatus Saccharibacteria bacterium
TTGCAACTAAAAAAGAAGTCATTGCAGTAATTATGGTTGCCGATGCCATAAAACCGGAAGCCATAGAGGCGGTTAGAAATCTTCATAAACTTGGAATCAAAATGGTTATGCTGACCGGAGACGATAAAAATACTGCCAATGCGATTGCCAAAGAAGTAGGCATTGATGATGTGCTGGCAGAAGCATTGCCCGAAGATAAGCTTAAGAAAATTAAGGAATTACAATCACAGGGTAACATCGTGGCCATGGCTGGTGACGGAGTTAATGATGCACCAGCATTGGCTCAAGCCGATGTGGGCATTGCCATGAGCACCGGTACTGATGTGGCTATTGAAACAGCTGGTATTACTTTGCTTCATGGCGATATTTCTAAGATTGTCAAAGCTATTAAGCTTTCAAAAATCACTATGCGAGGCATTAAACAAAATCTCTTTTGGGCTTTTATCTATAATCTGGCTGGAATACCGCTTGCAGCCGGATTATTTTATCCGATATTTGGGTGGCTTTTAAGTCCCATATTCGCGGGTCTTGCTATGGCCTTTTCAAGCGTGAGCGTGGTGGGAAACAGTTTACGGATTAAGGGAAAAAAGTTGTAAGAAGCCAGGTGATATGTTAAAAGTTATTTTGCCATTTATTAAAAAGCACCGGAGGGTTATTTTTCTGGCCCTTTTTACGGTGTTTTTACAGCAGGTTTTTTCGCTTTTAGACCCGCAGATTTTCCGCCTGATGGTTGATAATTACCTGACCAAATTTAACACCATGTCTTTGCGTGCGTTTTTGTACGGCACGGTTGGGCTTTTGCTTTTGTCGATGTTGGTTGCTTTGGCGGCCCGGATTTTTAAGCACATGCAAAATTATTATGTCAGTGTGGCCAGCCAGCGTTTGGGGGCGGGAATTTACGCGCAAAGCGTTGGTCACACATTATCACTGCCTTACGCGGTTTTTGAAGATGAACGGTCGGGCGATTTGTTGGAAAAATTACAAAAGGCCAGAATTGATTTGCAAAACTTTGTGGTGGTGTTAATTAACACAGCTTTTGCATTGTTAGTTGGCGTGATTGTAGTCGTAGGATATGGTTTTTTTGTGCATCCCTTGATTGGTTTTGCGTATTTGCTGATTATTCCAGTGTTGGCATTGATTAGTTTTTATATGTCGCGTAAAATCAAAAAAGCCCAAAAAGAAATTGTGGGCGAGACGGGAGACTTGGCGGGTTCTACCACCGAAACGATAAGGAATATTGAATTGGTAAAAAGTTTGGGTCTGGAACAACGAGAGATAGAACGATTAAATAACATTAACGAAAAAATTGTTTCACTGGAACTAAAAAAAGTCAAAACCATCCGTTATTTGGGGTTTATCCAAGATACGATATTAAACATTTTGCGAAGCGCCATTTTGGTTATTTTATTTTGGCTTGTATTTAAGGGCGTGGTTTTGGTGGGTCAGTTTTTCACGCTGTATATTTACTCCTTTTTTATTTTCAACCCTTTAAGTGACATTGGTCTGGTGGCTTCGGGTTATCAAGAAGCCAAAGCGGGGCTGGAAGTCGTGCAAAAAACCATTGATAAAAAACCGCCGGTAGAAATTTCCAAAGGCATAAAAGTTAGTAGTGTGGATTCCATTATTTTTGACCACGTCAACTTTACCTATAAAGACAGTAAGCACGATGTGCTAAACGATATTAGTTTTAAGGTTGCCAAAGGCCAGACAATTAGTTTTGTGGGGGCTACCGGATCTGGTAAAACCACGATTTTAAAATTGGTGCTGGGATTATATAAAGTAAACAGCGGACAGATTTTAATTAACGATGTTTTGGCCCAAGATATTAATTATGATTTTTTGCGCACGCGCGTGGGATACGTGTCGCAGGAAACCCAGCTTTTTACCGGCACCGTCAGGGAGAATTTACTGTTTGTTAATGCCAATGCCACTGATCAAGAATGCAAAGAAGCATTGGAATCGGCCCAGGCACTTTCGTTAATTGAAAAAACTGGCAAAGGGTTGGATACCAAAATTGGCGAGGGCGGGTTAAAACTTTCCGGAGGAGAAAAACAACGTTTAGCCATTGCGCGCGCCCTTTTGCGAAAACCCAACATTTTAATTTTTGACGAAGCGACTAGCAACCTGGATCTTATCACCGAAAAAGCGCTCAACGACACGATAAAAAATATTGTTTCTAAAAAACTGGATTTAATTACCATTATCGTAGCCCATCGCCTTTCGGCGGTTGTCAATTCCGACACCATTTATGTGCTGGAAAAATCCAGCATTACTCAACATGGCACCCACCACCAGCTTTTGGAACAGGGTGGGGTGTATGCCAGACTTTGGCATCAGCAAAGTTTTACGGACCGGTAGAAACGCAACGCACCCCTTTGCAAAGGGGTGCACTCTAGAATACTGTGCGTAATCTTCTAAGGATTTACCACAATATTTACGGTTGTTAACGAGCTGGTTGTGATGCCGTCATTAACTTTAAAGGTAAAGCTATCGCTACCCGTAAAGTTGGCGTTTGGCGTGTAGACTAGATTTGGCGCAGTGCCGGATAATGTTCCGTGGGCAGTGCCTGAAACTATGAGGTAGGTCAGTGTAGAGCCTTCTGGGTCACTGCCGGTTAGGGCAACATTGGCAGAAGTATTTTGACGCAATGTTACCGTTTGCGCGTTGGTAGTTGGGGTTTGGTTAAAGTGTGTGTCAATGAACGTTTGCATGGCAGTTTGGACAGCCGCTGCCTTTATTTTGAAAGCCGCAAGTACATTGGCAAAGTAGGCTTTTATCGCGGCCGTTCGGTCAGTGTCGTTAGTTGCGGCATTTACCGAGGTTTTCAATTGCACTTTAGCTGTCTTTTTTGCATCTTTAAAATCGCCGTTGGCAGATTTTATAGATTGACGCATGGTGGTTTGCGCGGCTTTAACTTGGGCTTTGAACGCTGGGTCTTGGATTTTTAGATTTACCATGTCGCTATTTTCTTCTTCATAGCCATTATTTACTTTAACTTCTGCGTTTGCGTCGGCTCCAAGGCCAAGGTGTAACCCGTTGTTTGCTTGCGCAAAGAGTGGCATAAAAGAAACCCCTGCCAGTGCCATGCTTGCCACCATAGAAGTTGCGAATGCTTTTTTAATATTGTTGTTTAGCATATTTTTTTAGTTTTAATTATATACCAGCAATGTAATTCGCGACCTTTTTACATTAGCTCCGTTTTTGGGGCTACACGGTATAAGACGCAGAACTTTTATAAATCTTTCATATTGCTTTGTATTTGTCGGTTTTTATGATATATAAAATCTAATGATGGATTTTAACTTACCCAACAACTCTAAAGACAAGGAATTTTTGGATGCCTACACGCTATATGCCGATGCCATTTACCGCCATTGTTATTTTCGCGTATACAATAAAGACTTGGCGCAGGACTTAACCCAGGAAACTTTTATTAAAACCTGGAAATATATTTCTGCTGGTAAAGAAGTTAAAAATATCAAAGCCTTTTTGTATAAGGTGGCGGTTAATTTAATTATTGACAACAGCCGTAAAAAGACGGCACTGGTATTTGATGATATAAAAGATAAACAGGTCTCGGTACGTCTCTATAGTATGGAAAAGAGCTTAATCGACGGGTTTGAAATTAAAGAGATTGTTAAAACCCTAGATGACCTGGAAGAAAAATACCGCCAGGTGATTGTTTTGCGCTACATCAACGAACTGTCGCCACCAGAAATCGCCGACATTTTAGGGATATCCACCAACGCGGTTTCGGTCAAATTAAATTACGCGATGAAAAAATTACGGGAAATAGTTAAAAATAAATATCATACATCATAATTATGGACACTGACCCATTAGAAAAACTATTTAAATCGGCCAATGTTGTTAAATTGGAAGAAATAAAAAAAGAAGCCATGCGTCGCGAGGTTTTGCAGTTTATGCAAAAAAACTCTGTACGACCGGTAACACGGGGTTGGTTTGTGTCTAATATATTTGCGGTCAGGAAATTTCAGGTGGCGTTGGCAAGTTTTTTGGTGCTAATGCTTGCTGGGGGTGCGGTGAGCGTAAATGCTGATACGGCACTTCCGGGAGATCTGCTCTACCCGGTAAAAATTAGGTTTAATGAAAAGATGAAAGAGGTGCTGGCGTTTTCTGACCAGGCAAAGCTAGAAGTAAACATTGGTTTGGTAAAAACTCGCCTACAGGAAGCCGAACAGCTTTCTGTGAGAGGCAGAAACAATAGTAAGAGTGAAGCAGAGGTAAATAATAATTTTGAAATTCGCGCCAATAAGGTTTCAAAGTATATTGACAAATTACGGGCTAATAACCAGGGCAAAGAGGCGGTAAAAGTTAGCACTACGTTTGAGGCGTCGTTAAAAGCTCACAAAAAAATTCTTGATGGCTTGGAAAAAAACGCTCCAACCAAAATTTCTGGTTCCCTGATAAAAAATATTGAAAAAATAACGGCTCAAATTCCACAGCTAAATGTTGACGTAAACCCTGATAATATCAGCGATGTTAAGAAAAAAGATGAAAGTAGTGGGAAAGATGAAGGTAGCGGGAGGGGCGAAGGCAGGGATGCGGATGCTTCTGTTAATGTTGATTTGCGCGGCGGGGCAGATGTCAAAGCCAATCAGGGTATAAATTCAAAAAATTCTCTTAAATAAAGTTATGAAAAAAGTGGCGATTTTTGATATTGATGGGACGATTTTTAGGTCCAGTCTTTTGATTGAAGTGACCGAAGCGCTGATTAAAGAAAAAGTATTTTTGGAAGACGTCAGAAATAGTTATAAAAAAGATTACCAAAATTGGATTACGCGCAAAGGATCTTATGAAAAATATATTATGTCGGTGGTCCGCGCTTTTGAAGAAAATATCAAGGGAGTAAAACATGAAGATTTTTCAAGGATAGTAAAAAAAGTTATTGCGTTGCATGGCCAAAAAGTCTATTGCTACACACGTGATTTAGTTAAAGATTTAAAAAAGAAAAAATATTTCTTGCTGGCTATTTCCCATTCGCCCAAAGAATTGGTGGATGGGTTTTGCCGGAAACTGGGCTTTGATAAAGTCTACGGTAGGATGTACGAATATGATGCGCAAAAAAAGTTTACCGGCAAGACTTTGCATTTGGACGTTATCAACAACAAGGCCAACATTTTGCGTCGCTTTATTGAAAAAGAAAACTTAAGTTTGGCCGATTCGTATGGCGTGGGGGACTCCGAAAGCGACATTAACTTTTTAACTTTTGCTGATAACCCCATTTGTTTTAATCCTAACAGTAAATTGTATGCGCATGCTAAAAAAGCCGGCTGGCCAGTGGTGGTGGAACGCAAGGACGTGGTTTATAAAATGAGTGAGTAGTGAGTAGAACTGGTAGTGGATTTTATGGAATCATTATTTATATGAAAATAGAATCTTATGAAAACTTAATTGTTTAGCAAAAAGCAATGGATTTAGTGGTTCTTATCTATAAGTTAACTGAAAAATTTCCGAAAGAAGGAGTGTATGGTACTTTGAATTACGAAATGCTTTCGCAAGATTTTTTTCAAATTTGCGGGCGAAA
>CAZYSZ010000045.1:0-5463 GCA_964650025.1 uncultured Candidatus Saccharibacteria bacterium
TTGGCTAAAAATCTGAAATTTTCGTAACAAAAGTTATTTAGGGACAAGTCTAATGTAACACAAATAAAGACCATATTGCAAACCGACCGGCGACCAACTGATTTATACTAACTTAGTTCATTATTTCTCCAGACAAGATAAATATCTAAAAGGGCGAAAAGAAGACTGATGGCAAGTGGTCCCAATAAAAAGCCGATGGGGCCTAAAAAGATAATCCCGCCAATAACAGAAAGAAAAACAATAAGGGGGTGAACTTTTATTCCTCTGCCGATAAATATCGGTCTTAACATATTATCAATAAGCCCCACTACAACCGCCCCCCAAGCCAAAAGTCCAAGGGCCAGAAAAACATTTTTCGTCATAAAAACAAACACTACTCCGGGGATTAAAACGATTGCCGTTCCAATACTGGGAATCAGAGCGGCAACCGTGGCCACAACTCCCCATAGCATAAAATTGGGAACCCCAAACAAAGCAAAGCCAATTGCCGTTAAAAGTCCCTGAATAAAAGCAACCGCCAAATTACCCTTAATAATTGAATTAATGGCCACCTTAACCTTTTTAAAAATCGCCTCATCGTCTTCATTGGTTAAAGGACTCAAATTGATGATGCTTTTCTTAAATGTTGAGCCATCTTTAAGAACATAATAGGTAATAACAGCAAACATAAGAAAATTAAACAGTAATTTGGTGGCACTGCCAAACACATAGCCCAGGTGGTCAAGCAACCATACCGAACCCTGACCGACATACTGCTCAATGTCAACAGAAAGATTTTTTCCAAAAGGGACGTATTTATAAAGACTGTCTAACAAGTTATTGGTAATACTGGCAAAAACATCTTTTTCACTGCCTACGATAAGGAAAAACTGTTGTGCTTGCTCAAAAACCTTGATTCCTAAAAATATAAATGGCACTAAAATGACAACGAGAATAGCAATCGTAGTACATAAAGCCGCTAGTCCTTTATGATGCAAAATGTAAAGTGCCTTTTTATGAACTGGTTCAAAAACGGTAACGCACACCAATGACAAGACAATAATGTAAATAAGGGGACGTAAAATAAAAAAAACTAAAACCATGGCTCCCACCAATATGGCCAGTAAAAAATAATGTTGTAATTTCCTATTATCCATAAGACCTTTTGCAAGAGGTTTATACTACTTTGAATTACGAAATGCTTTCGCAAGATTTTTTTCAAATTTGCGGGCGAAAAGGTGATAGAATTTTCAGGCGTAGCCAAGGGCTACGCATGAAAATTATGGCACCTTTGCAGTCCAAATTTGGAAAAAAGATGCGAAAAGTATTCTCAAACGAGCATTTCGTAATTCAAAGTATACTATAGATGCTACGCTTAAAAATCTGTTACTGCAAGGCTTATCATTTCTTACGTAAAATCCATTTTGTTATTTCTAGCACCGGTATAATGGTGACTGCGGTAAAAATGACCCACGCCCAGTCCACAAACGACAAGGAATGCGTCTTAAATGGTATTTGCAAAAATGGTACATAAATAACTAGCAGTAATATCACCAGCTCCCAACCAATGGCTCTGTTAAGCCACTTATTGGCAAAAGGGCGACGCAATACCGAGTATCTGTCTGAGCGAAAGTTATAAGCCTTAAAAAATTGAGTTAAAATCAGCGAAACAAACACTAGGGCCATGCTTTCTTTCAAAGTTTTCCCCAGACTTAATGACCGGGAAAACAATATCATATTTATCAATGCCGACCACAAACCGCCCACGACCATCAGTAAAACCACCGGACGGCTAAAAATTCCGCGATCTAATTTTCTTGGGGATCGCTTCATAACATCGCGTGAAGGAGGATCCATGGCCAAAGCTAGCGCCGGCAAACCATCGGTGGCAAGGTTTACATATAAAATCTGGACTGCGGAAAGCGGCAGGGGCAAGCCGGCCAAAGATGCAAAAACCATCAAACCAATTTCTCCAATATTTGATGATAACAAATACATCAGATACTTTTTAATATTATCAAAAATAATCCTTCCTTCTTCTATCGCCGCAACAATGGAGGCAAAGTTGTCATCAACCAGCGTCATTACCGATGCCTCCCGAGAAACATCGGTTCCGGTAATACCCATGGCAATGCCAATGTTAGCTTTTTTTATAGCCGGAGCATCATTGACGCCATCCCCCGTCATCGCAACAATATGACCGCGACTTTGCAGAGCCTGCACAATCTTTAGCTTGTGTTCCGGAGACACACGCGCGGCAACAGCAATAGTTTCAATAATATCCTCTATTTGACTATCCGTCATACTGGATAATTGACTGCCAGTAATAACTCTGGACCCCTCAGGCAAAAGATCTAACTCTTGCGCAATGGCTTTGGCAGTAACCGGATGATCGCCCGTAATCATCATAAGTTTAATCCCCGCTTGACGGCAGAGCTTGATGGCTGACTTGGCTTCCGGCCTAGCAGGATCTTGCATCCCTAAAAAACCCAAAAAAATCATGTCTTTCCTTGCCATAGTATTGTCAACAACCGGAATGTAGGCTACACCAATAACTCTTAATGCCTTGGCGGCAAAATTATGGACGGCATTCAAAATGGTATCTTGAGCCTGTTGAGTAAGAACTTTTACCCCTTCGTTTGTGGCATATCTGTTGCACGATTGTAAAATAATTTCAACCGCTCCCTTAACATAAACCATATTGCCTTTTGACGACTGGCAAAGAGTAGTCATCGTTTTACTCTCTGACGTAAAGGGCACTTCAGCTATGCGGGGAAACCGCTCGTCAAGAACTTCTTTTTTAATACCCATTTTTTCGGCAACAACAATCAATGCGCCTTCGGTAGGATCTCCGGACAGATGCCAAGCATCATCTTTTTTCATGAGGCGAGCATCGCAAGAAAGTACTGCCGCCTCAAGAAGCAACGTTAAGTTATCGCTTAATGGGTACTTTTTACCTTCCAACAAAAATTCACCTACAGGCACGTATCCAATTCCGGTTACCTCTATCACATCGTCGGCTAAAAAAATACTTTTAACCGTCATTTCGTTTTTGGTAAGAGTGCCAGTTTTATCAGAACAGATAATGCTGGCGCATCCCAGGGTTTCCACGGCCGGCAAATGTCGCACTAGAGCATGGCGCTCAATCATTCGCTGTACGCCAATAGCCAGGGAAATGGTTACTACCGCAGGAAGCGCCTCTGGCACCACTGCCACCGCTAGCGCAATTCCGAATATAATCATTTCCAAAAGTGGCTGACCCCTTAGTGCGCCAATCAGTACAATAATAGTCACCACAACAAAGGCGATTTTTGTTAATACCCTTACCAATCCATCAAGATTTTTTTCCAAAGGAGTTTCTTCTTTTTTAACGCTTGAAAGCATTTTGGCAATACGTCCGAATTCCGTTTGCATACCAGTGGCAGTAACCACGGCAAGTCCGCGACCATAAATAGCATTCGTGCCGGCAAAAACCATATTAAAACGATCGCCAATAGCATCGTCTTTACCGCCAATAAATTGGCTTTGTTTTTCTACGGGCAAAGATTCACCAGTTAACACAGACTCTTCTACTTTTAAGTTAAATGCCTTAACCAGCCTGGCATCAGCACAAAAACGGTTGCCGGCAGAAATAACCATCAGATCGCCAGGAACAAGATCTTGTGCGGGAATTTCTACATCAACTCTATCGCGAAAAACTAAAACTGTCGGCGCAGCGAGTTTCGACAAAGCCTCCAGTGCCCGACCAGCGCGTAATTCTTGAATAAATCCAAGCATTACTGAAAACAATATAATCACGCCTATGGCAATAGCTTCTATGACATGACCCAGTATGCCAGAAAATACCGTGGCCGCCAAAAGGATGATAATAAGCGAGTTTTTAAACTGGTGAAAAAAAAGCATCAGAGGCAAAGTGCGAACCGTGGCAACCATTTTATTGGCGCCATATTGCTCCAACCGTAATTGAGCCTCTGCGCTCGACAACCCCATGGCAACATTTGTCGCAAATCTATCAACCACTTGTGAGGCAGAAAGAGTGTGCCAACAAGAGGCGTCATCCTGGCCGGTTTTATGTATATTATTTTTATGAATTTTCATTTATGCAAAATAACCAAATATTTTTTCATGTTTTAAATTCATTATACCAAAAACCACCTTGGCGATTTTATTCTGGCCTGCCCTTCGTATAGGCATCACATCCAGAAACAGCACTAAAGTCGCGGGCACTTTGGCTAGATTTTGCGGCTTGGAGCAGAAAAATTGTAAGGCGTATCCACCCGCCTGCTGTTGCGCGGGCAGGTAGATACGGCTTACAATTTTTCTGCGAAAACTGCAAAAGGTTGGCAAATCCGTCAAGACTTGGAGTGCTGTTTCTGGATGTGATGTCTATAGCTTGCAATTATATTATCACGAGCCACAGATGCCCCTCTTCGCATAAAGCTACAAGGGGCTATTCTTCGCCACAGTGAAGAAGAGAGCGGGTATGGGGAGTCGAACCCCACTCATTAGCTTGGAAAGCTAAGGTAATACCGATATACGATACCCGCCAGTGATTTTTTGTCGGGGCGCCGAGATTCGAACTCGGAACAAACGCTCCCAAAGCGTTCGTGTTACCGTTACACCACGCCCCGATGATATATTGATAATACTATCCGAAAAATTTCGGCTTGTCAAAGGGTAAAATTTACATACACCATTGCAAAAATCAAACATATAGAGTAATATTAAATAAACAATAGTATAAGTTCGCATGTATGAAATTCGACCAAAAAATACAAGCAATCAAACTAAGAAAAACTGGCAAAAGCTATGGTGAAATTCGAAAACAAGTAAATGTTTCGAAAGCTACTTTGAGTATGTGGTTGCGGGATATAAAACTCACCCCAGATCAAGAAAAAAGAATCTACGTAGAGTTAAGGCAAAAAAATGCCTACAGAATGGCAAAAAGCAACCAACAAAAAAGGGTTAAAAACACCGAAAAAATCATTAAAGAAGCTCGGCAAGAAGCTGTAAAATTCTTTAAAAATCCTTTATTTATTTCAGGTTTAATGCTATATTGGGCAGAAGGCGACAAATCTGAAACCCAAGAAAGGGTAAAGTTTACCAACTCAGACCCCAGAATGATAGGGTTAGCAATGAGATGGTTTAGAGATATCTGCGAAGTTCCTGAAGAAAAATTCAGGGCATGTGTCTACATTCATAGCCTGCATTCTCGAGAGAATATAGAGAGTTACTGGTCTAAAATTACTGGTATCCCTATTAATCAATTTTTCAAGACACAGATAAAGCAAACCTCTTTAAAACAGAGGAGAAATAAGCTATACGAAGGGACTTTCGCAATTACAGTTTCTAATAAAAATCTTTTCCGGAAAATCAAAGGATGGAAACTTGGCTTTATCGATAAAATGGATATGATAAAGTTATAGCACTGTCCCCGTAGTTCAATGGATAGAACACCAACCTTCTAAGTTGGATATATAGGTC
>CAZYSZ010000046.1:0-5446 GCA_964650025.1 uncultured Candidatus Saccharibacteria bacterium
GAGCCACGATCATGAGCCACGATCATGAGCCACGATCATGAAACATGGAACGTGAAGCACGAAGCATTAAAAAATGGCCACCAGATTACTCTTGGTGGCCATTGACTTACTCAATCGACACATAGGAAGGCAAGCCTTCCAGCGGGGGTTGCAGAGGTTTTTTCCTCTTTTTTCTTGGTGCGGGGCGAGGCTTATTAAACCTCTCAAAATCTTCCCGTGAAACATGATACGCGTTCTTTTTCAATGTGTTGTCTTTCCCGGATTTGATTACAACCACGCAGTGCGCAAAATCGCCATGTAGTTCCTTGCTATCAAGGATACGATTGAGAAATGCAATAACCTCTACAAGTTGTTCTTTTTTTTCAAACATCATCGCCAATTCCACGGCTTTTCCTCCATAAAAAGTTTTTAATGGGCCAGGTTAGTTTACTAATTGCAATATACACCAAAAACAAAATCCTAGCAATCACCAAAAAAAACATTCTAATATTCTATAGAAGATTAGAATGTTTTTAAATTCTGCTTATTATTTTATTGTTTTTAAATAATCTCTCAACTCTTTCCCAAACCTCACATCTTTTAGCGACAGATACAAAAATGATTTTAGCCACTTTAATTTGTCTCCGCATTCCAGCCACTCACCTTTCACTTCGTAGCCATAAATGGTTTTGCCTTCGCCCAGCATTTTTTCAAATACCTCCGCCAAAATAATTTCGCCTTTTTCTGAGGGTTTAGCCAGTTTTAAATATTCAAATACTTCGGAGGTTAACACAAACTTCCCCACCGTCACAAAATTCGATTTGATTTGATTTGGCTCTGGCTTTTCAATAATCTTTTTTATTTTATATAAATGGTTGGCAATTTTTTCCACCGCCACATTTCCGTACGCTGGAATTTGGTCTTTGGGCAATTGTTTTAACGCAATAACGGGCGCATTAGTCGTTTTAAAAATGTTCATCAGTTGCAACAGCGCCGGCTCATCAGAATCCATCACATCGTCCCCAAACGAAACCGCCACCGGGTCTGAACCCACTAATTTTTCGGCCTGCAAAATAGAATGCCCATCGCCCATCGGATTTTTTTGCGTGATAAAAGAAAACGTAATGCCAGAAAACATGGCCTCAAAATCTTTCAACTCTTTTAACGTTTTTTCCTTCTTACGTTTGATTAATATTTTTTCCAGCTCCGGAGAAGTTTGTAAATAATTTAAAATCATTTTTTGCTTGGGGCTGACCACAAAAATGATTTCGTTGATGCCGGAATTTTTTACCTCTTCTATTATATATTGAATAATAGGCTTATCTACCAACGGGAAAAATTCTTTGGACACCGCCAGCGACAACGGCAAAAACCGCGTGCCCATGCCCGCAATCGGAATAATCGCTTTTTTAATTTCTGGTGATTCCTCCATCGCTTCGCTAGACGACCCTAATTTACTAATTGCATTCGAATCTACTAATGCCACGAATACGAAATTCGTAGATTCGGATGTCATTTGTAGATTGGGGTCGCTACTTTTTTAGTCTAAGAAATGCTGGTATCTCCCACTCTTTTTCTTGTAGGGTTTGCTTATTGTCTTGGACTTCTTGCGCTTTTTTTATTTCCAGAGCACTGCGCCTGATGGCTTTTTTTGGTTTTTCTGACGCCTCCATAATGGATACTCTTTTTGCCACCGCCAGAACTGGTTGGTTTTCCAAAAACGTTTTATTAAACGCTGGCATTAGTGTATCAATCGCCGGAAGAGTTTGTTTTCCTGGTATCCGGCTTGGTTTTTCTTTTGGTAATGATGGTTTTTTAATAACTTTTTTTACTCTTTTGACAATACTCTTTTTTGCCACAATCACCGTTTTTTCAATAACTTTTGGCGCTTCTTGTTTTACCAGGCCGGGACCCGTCATTAGTAAGGTGGTTTTAATTTTATTCTTGTACTTTGCATTTTTAGAAATCCCAAAAATAATTTTGGCTTTGGGGTTGAGCGTTCCAATCGCACGCGAAATTTTATCAACCTCAAACATGCTTAGTGTGTCGCCTCCGGCGACATTAAATAAAATTTTGTCAGCCGTAAAATTATTGCTTTGATATAATGGGTTGTGCAAAATGTCGCGCACGATGACTTCCACCCGGTCTTTGCCCTGCGCCTGCGCCGTGTTTAAAAATGCTAGGTTTCCCTTGCCTTTTAAAATGACTCGCAAGTCCGCAAAGTCAATGTTGATGATACCCGGACTATAAATCAAATCGATCAAACTTTCAAGGGACTCGATTAAACTTTTATTGACCGTGGAAAAAGCGTCGGTAATCGCCGTGTTGGCGTCAATAATTTTAAAAATCTTTTCGTTGGGTATAGTAATAGAAACATTTAACGAATTTCGTAATTCACGCAAAGCCTTAAGCGCAATTTTGTATTTATTTTTGCCTTCAAATTTAAACGGCAAGGTAAAAATGCCAAGCGTTATCCCATTAAAATCCTTGGCGGCCTCGGCAAACACCCGTGTGGCACCAGACCCCAACCCGCCACCCAGCGACGCAATAAAAATAACAATATCTTGGTCGGTAAAAAACTCGGCGATTTTTTCTTTTTCCGATTCCGCCGCCTGCCGCCCCAATTCCGGGTTGACCCCCGTTCCCAATCCGTGCGTTAGCGACTGCCCAAACAAAAAGTTTTTAATCCCCGGCCGTTTTTTAAACGCCCGCATGTCGGTATCCGCCACCACAAACGTGGCCTTATTAAGCGACCTCCCAATTTCCGAAACAATCGATCCCCCGCCCCCGCCAATGCCGATGACTTTTATTTTGGCCTTAAAAAAAGACTCCGCGACAAATGAGCTATCTTGGGCTGGAACTTTTTTAATTTTCCTTGGCTGCGGTTTTCTACCAACTTTTCTTTTAGTAACTTTAACCGTTTTTTTCTTTTTGGTTTGTGGTTTTGGTTTTTGGTTTTTGGTTTTTGGTTTACTCTTCCTAACCAAAACTTTCTTGGGTTTTTTTACCACTTTTTTTACCTTCAAGACTTTTTTCTTTTTCACTTTTTTCTGCTTTGCCATCTTGCCTTCAGTTTACTCGCTTGCATAATAAAATCAAGTTTTCCAGCATCGTATATATGGACCTTGATTATTTAGCGATTTAGAATAGAATACTAGCCAGACCTTATCTTTGACAATTTTGTGTCGATCGTGTTTCCATTCAAAACCGGCATTTAATATGCCAAAACCCAAGGAGAAAGAACATGTTCAGCTACACTGGCTCATGCTGGTTGACCCCGGGAGAACAAGAAGAAGTGATTGCCCACTTGATTGACGCGCGACTGATCAAATGGAGCAACAAGCGTGACCTTCCGCTCAAAATGGGAGGTTTTACGGATGTCTACATTAACCTGCGTGAAATGCGCAACCGGCCCGACACCCTCCGATTCTTAGCCGAGCTTTACGAAAACCCGTTGCGCCGACTGCGAGTTGACCGTTTTGCGGAAGTGCCCGATGCTGTCAGCCACTTGGCCGGTGTCATCGCAGCCAACACCAACATTCCGGCGGTAACCATCCGAGAAGAAGCTAAAGCCGGACGGGTTGTGAAAGGAAATGTCATTGGAGATCTTTCTGCCGGCCTCCGAGTTGCCCTCATTGACGATGTTGTCACGGATGGCGCATCGAAAATCATTCCCCTCGACACCCTTAGCGCCGCTGGAGTGCAAGTTGTGGGCATGGTAGTACTGGTTGATCGCCAACAAGGATGGCGAAAAAAACTGGCTGATGCCGGATGGGGAAATATCGGCATATGGCCAGCAATGACTCTGCACGATGTGCGGAAATTCTTGGTGAAAAAAGGGCTGATGCAACGGTGCGACAAGGCAACCGAAGAAAAAAATCCGCTCGTCGTGGCGCTGGACGGAAAAAACTGGGAAGAAATTCTGCCCATCATCGACCAGCTAAGAACCACCGGCTGTATTCTGAAGGTCAACGACCTATTGCTCAATGAAGGCATCAAAAACCTTCTGCCCAACCTCTCCGTTTATGGACGCGTCATGGCCGACTTAAAAGGCCATGACATCAAAAACACGATTGGCAACATCTGTCAGCACTTGCAAGCCTGTCCGCCTTGGGCAGTGACGGTTCACGCATCGGGTAGCTCGGAAATGGTCTTTGAGGCCAAAAAAGCATTGAACGGAATGCCCACCAAAGTTTTGGCAGTCACCGTTCTGACTTCCATCAAAGGAGCATGCCAAGAGATCTACAATCGCCAGCCACTTGAGCAAGTCATGAAGCTCGCCGACATGGTAGACGAGTACGCCGACGGATTCGTTTGTTCTGCCGAAGAACTCAAACCTCTGCGGGAAAAATATCCGAATAAACTGCTCGTACCCGCAGGAATTCGTTCGCCCGGAAAAGAAGTTCACGACCAAAGCCGGGTCGGAACACCCGCCCACGCACTGGTTGACGGTGCTAACCATCTTGTCATGGGACGGCAAATCCTTGAAGCTGCCGACCCGATTGCCGAAGTTTCGCGTATCTTAGATGAGCTTAACATCATCTTGTAATTTCAGACTCTGAAAAGAGGATATTCCCCGCATGCTAACAACATGTCGGGGAATTTTTATTTTACATTGCAACAAAAAATCAATCCACGCAGATTGATTTTTTCACTTCTACTCACTACTCACTACAAACTACTCACTACAAACTACTCACTCTAATTATTTATCTCTATCACCTTCACTCGCGCCATATATCCGGAAATAATTTCTATTAACGATGGGCTGATGTCAAAATATTCTGCTAACAATTTAATTAACGCGGCGTTAGCCCGGCCGTCAATAGGCGGTTCCTTAATGTAAATAATGTAGTTTGCCTCATCCACTTTTTCAATCTTATCTTGCTTTGCCCCCGGCTTGGTTTTTACAATAATTTTCATAGCTTAATCTTACAATAAAAATCCGCTTTTGGCAAATTACCAATCGCGGATTTTTTAATGCTTCATGCTTTATGCTTTAGGATTTATGACATTATTCCCCTTTCCCTTCATCGTACCTTCTCCAAGCCTCGGCAACATTTGGATGCGCAGCATCCAATTCAGACAAAATCATATTTTTTATTTCTGTCGTTGAAATTTCTTCCTTACTTTCCAGATTCATCATGACAACCGAAGAAACTTTTTGCGTAATGTCGGCCTGTTGAGCTTCTTCAAGTTCCGCATCTTGGCAGGCCGCCATAATTGATGCGTTTATTTTTTCCGAATCAAACGCCACTTTCTCACCGTCGTTTTTTACAACAAAGTTTACCATGTTTTGAGTTGGTAGTTTGTAGTGAGTAATTGGTAGACGTTTTCGTTCTACTCACAACCTACTACAAACTACTCACTTAGTTTATCACGACCTTTTTTTACTAATACCAGCATATTTTTTGGTGGGCCCGAAAGGAATCGGACCTTTGACCTCTGTCTTATCAGGACAGCGTTC
>CAZYSZ010000047.1:0-5427 GCA_964650025.1 uncultured Candidatus Saccharibacteria bacterium
GAACCAATTAATGAAAAACACCAGACGCCCTGGCTCAAACAATGGACACTACATACAGTTGAAATCCCAGAAGAAAAAGCCGACATGATTGCTAAAAAATTGGCAGAAGAGCTAGAAACAAAACACACGGGCTGGTATGCTGACTTTAAAAATGACAAATACCACTACATTATCTTCAGTGGAGAAAAAACTTTCAAAGTAGATTTGCAAAATCCCAAACTCTATAAAGATGCGCGAGAATATGGGATTTCAATAGGCATTCCAGAATATCAAGTTAATTTTAAACCAGAAAAAAGTAAATAAAAAACAGCTCTGGAGTTGGAGGCGTCATTGTATCTGGGATACTAAAATAATTACTCCCGCTTTCGCGGGAGAGAGGACTAGGTGTCCATTTTTAATGTTTTCCCCTGCCTTACGGCAGGGTCGGGCCGAAGCCATTGTAGATTGAGTATAACAAACTTACATGGAAAAACCAAAGGCAAAAATATATATTGACGGCGCGAATATGTTTTATGCCCAAAAAAGACTGGGTTGGTTTGTGGATTGGAAAAAATTCAAGGACTATATTGAACAAGAAAAAGAAGTAGTGGAATGGAAATACTACGTTGGAGTTAAAGATGATGATGAAAAAATGTTAAAGTACTTAAAATACCTGAACCTGGTTGGCTTTAATACTATAACTAAGCCATTAAAAAAGATTGTACTAAATAACACCGAAGTCCCGGGTAGAAATTTTATTTATAAAGCGAATTTTGACGTGGAAATGGCGGTAGATATTTTACTGGAAAAATCATCACTAGACGAGATTATTATCTTAAGCGGAGATAGTGATTTCTGTTACTTGATTAAAAAACTAAAAGACACCGGATTAAAAACCATCGTGTTCTCATCTAAAAAGACCATCTCCTGGGAATTAAAATTAGCGTGTTCAAAAGTCATTTATTTTGAAAAATTAAAAAACAACATCGCACGCCAATAAAAACCCACCCCGGCTTTCGCCAGGGTGGTTCTGTTAAACTATGTTGATTGTAGCAAATCATGCGACCATGTCAATAGCCAAAATCTGAAAACGAAAAACAGCTCTGGAGTTGGAGGCGTCATTGTATCTGGGATACAAGTAAAAACGTGTTTAGGGAATAGTTGAGCCGGAGCAAAACTATCCATTCTAAGACATGTCCATATAAAACCTCCAACTCCAGAGCTGTTTTAATTTCTCTGCAATTATACTACGATAAAGTTGTGTAAATTGACCCAAGATAGACCAATTTCATACAATGTTCCAATAATAGCATATATAAGTTTCTATGTCAATACCTTTACCGGAAAAGTCACCCATCGACGACCAAATCGTCGATTCCGCCCTCCGACCCCAAAATTGGGCTGATTACGTTGGGCAAGAAAATATTAAGGAAAACATCAAGGTTATTATAGCCGCCGCCAAAAAGCGGGGCGGGTCGCCCGACCATTTATTGTTGTACGGCAATTCGGGATTGGGAAAAACTACATTAGCGCAATTGATAGCTTTGGAAATGGGTAAAAAAATACGCGTGACTTCGGGTCCTGCCATTGAACGGGCAGGTGATTTGGCAGCAATCTTAACCAACTTACAAGAAGGCGACGTGCTGTTTTTGGACGAAATTCACCGGATGCATAAATCCATTGAAGAATATATTTACCCGGCTATGGAGGAATATAAATTAAATTTAATTTTGGGCAAAGGCCCCATGGCCCGCACTATGGAATTAAAACTGCCGCGGTTTACTTTAATTGGCGCAACAACTCGCCCGGGCATGTTATCTTCGCCATTGCGAAACCGGTTTGGCGCCACATTTCAGTTAAATTTTTACAAGCCCGAAGATATTGAAAAAATTATTGAGCGGTCAGCGCGACTATTGAAGGTCAACATTGAACCCGATGCGATAAAAATTATTGCCGCCCGGTCACGGTTTACCCCGCGCGTAGCCAATCGGTTATTAAAAAGAGTCCGCGACTTTGCCGAAGTCAAAAGCACAGGCTTGGCCACGCGCGAAATTGCCGAACATGCGCTAGCTTCTTTAGAAGTAGATGAAATGGGTCTGGAACCGGGCGACATAAAAATTTTAACCGCCTTAATTGAAAAATTTGATGGCGGGCCGGTTGGATTGCAGTCATTGGCAGCCGCCGCCCTTGAAGAAGAGGATACGATTTTAGATATGTACGAACCCTATTTGATGCAATTGGGATTTTTAGAACGCACCCCAAAAGGACGCGTGGCATCAAAACTGGCGTATGAGCATTTGGGGATTAAATACAGCAAGACCAATCACTTAATCTAAAAATAGTTAAGCTTGACCCAGCTTTTTTACTTTGCTATGGGAAGTGTAAAGCTAAATGTTGATCCCTTGTTTTTCCCCTCGCTTTCGTAAAATAACTTGCCACCATTACTTTCAACAATGTTTCTGCAAATGTAAATTCCCAAACCCGATCCATTGGGACGAGAAAGCACAGCCTGTTCTGTGCGATAAAATTTTTCTCCGAATCTTTCTTTATCTTTTTCTGAAAACCCAATGCCCATATCTTTAATACTTATCTTAAGATAGTCTTTATCTATTATTTGGTAACCAACAGTAATAATTCCTTTATCAGTATAGTCAATGGCGTTGTCTAACAAATTGCGTATCACATAGTATATTTTTTTTATATCACATAACACTGACGGTAAGGTAAATGCGGGTTTCTCAATAACAATTTTTATTTTTTTCTTGTTGGTTACAATAATTTTCTCTGCATTTTCTACGGAATTTTTTATCGCGGGCTCAATATTACTTTTATTAATATTGTATTTTACCTGCCCATCACTTTGTAAGGCATTCCAAAAATCTTCCACCACGTGGCCTAGTCTTTCCAAGCCCGCTCCCCAGTATTTTATTCCCCGTTCGGGAGTCAGGGATTTATCCAAAACCATATTGTAGGCATTTTGCATAATAGAAATGGGTGTGTTTAACTGGTGATTGGCAATTTTTATAAAATCGTTTTTAGAATTTAACGCGGCTTGCAAGTGTATATTTTTTTCTTCTAATAATTTTTTTGCATTTTTTAATTCTACGGTACGCTCTTGGACGATTTTTTCAACTCCAGTTTTAGCCTCTTGTAAAAATTTATTGTTTTCAGAAAACTCTTTAGAACTTAATTCCAAAGAGCGACTCAGTAATTCATGATCTTTATCAAAGTCAGAATAGGTATTGGAAATTACATCCAAAAAGGTCTTCCATTCTGGTGGAATTTTTTCTATATCACTTATAAGTCTTTTAACTTGACGCTCTAGAATTCTATGCATAGACAAGTTGGATATTATATCCGCGGTGCTGGCTGATATATATCATATTTATTGCCGAGGATAGTGAGCCGCGAACAGATGTCGCAACATGTGTTCGCGCAAAGCGTCGCAGGCGACAAAGGGTTAATACCCCGCGCCTTGGCGCGGTTAATACCCTTTATTAATATCAAGTCGTTACAATAAATATCAATTAATAGTAAATCAATTATTCTTCCCGAAATGTCGTAATAGTCATAGTCTGATTATGCAAAAGACACTGTTTTTCGGCTGGAGTATTTGGACACAGCTCACCATAAGAATAAAAACCGGTCATGGCAGCTTCTTTTCCAATAACCTCTTCGACGGCTTCTACCTCTTCTTCAATTCGCTCTTTGAGCACTAATTTTCTACCAATACAACTTATTAAAATTGCAAGTTCTGGCGTAATTGACCCAATTGATTCGGTGCTCATATTCCCAGCCACCGAAGCGCCGTCGATAAGTCGTTCAAAATTGGCTTTCATTAATGCCACCTGCGCACCTTCGGGCATATCTCCAGCAAATGTCATACTTTGACTTTTTTCATTTATACCTAAAATGGTTCTAACCACTTCGGTACTTTTGTCTTCATTAATGCGCAGGCGTAGTGGGAATAAAAGACCCGAGCTTGGTAAATTTTTAGCCTGATTTCCCAAGTAATCTTTGTAAAGTTGCAAAGCCGGCTTACCATCTAATTCATATAACACATTGCCCTTCGATTTAGTAATCAGCCTTTCTACTCCAAAAGGGTCCCAGCCGCCAAATGATCCGTAACCAATTTTAAGGTTCGCACCATAAAATCCAATAAGGATTATTTTTGATACCATGGCAACACGATCAAGCCCAACCACCGTCTTTTTGAAATCCACACCATCGCCCACCAATCCTCCGGTCACCGAAATTAATGGCGATAAATTATCATTTAATCCTTTAACTAAGCCTGTGCCATTTACCTTTAGTCCATCAGAAAATACCATAACGTGCACTAAATTTTCTTTGGGTAACGCATTGGCTAACCTTTTACCGGCCGCCAAACTATCCCCAATGTCGCTAATATCAGTTTCTGAAAATTTCACTTCGGTTTTTTCAAAAAATATAGCTGTGAGGGCAATAGAGTCATCCCTTACTTTTGTTCCCAGTATTTCTCCGGCAGTAGAACATTCAATAATGTGCGACTCTGGATAAAAAGATTTAATCTCATTAAAAAAATGCTCATCTTCCATAAGTGCGCGTGCGCCAAACACCAAAACCAACTGCGGTTTTTGTGATAATTTTTGCGAAGAAAAGTTTTGCCAGCCCGTTTCTTTTGTCCAAAATTTTTGTTCAATTTTCATATGATTATAATACTAATATACGAACAATATACCAATGATGCAAATACGAATATGTGCGCGATTGGCAATCCTGTCCGCAGATTAGGCATGTTTATCTATACTGGCATTATACCATTTTTTTAATTATTATGATAAACTAAACACAGTTAAATAAAGAAATGCTAACAAATATATAAATCTAAAATAATATACGAATATTACTAATATGTAAATCACGACACTCGCCCACATTTGTGTATTTATGATTTGTGTATATTCATATATTCGTGGTTACCACAAAACTTATGCCTAAAAAAATATTGCTTATAGAAGACGACGATATGCTGAGAGAACTAATAACTAAAAAACTTACCGAGGGAGGGTATCGGGTCACACAATCCATTGATGGCACAAACGGTTTGGCGGCTGTCAGCCGAGAAAAGCCAGATTTAGTTTTACTGGATATTATTCTGCCGAAAATGAACGGCTTTGAGGTTTTAGAAAAAATTAAACAAGATCCCGCTTTATCTAACGTGCCAGTAATCATGCTATCCAATCTCTCGCAAGAAGAGAATATGGAAAAAGCATTAAGACTCGGAGCATCTGATTATTTTGTAAAAATCAATTTTACATCAGATGAAGTTTTAGAAAAAATAAAAAATATTTTACAGTAGATAAAAACCACCAACTCTTTGGTGGTTTTTATATGAAGAATGAAAAAAGTTATTGTTTTATCTTTAATTACACTAACCATCTGTTTACCAGTCGGCAAAGTTTTTGC
>CAZYSZ010000048.1:0-5331 GCA_964650025.1 uncultured Candidatus Saccharibacteria bacterium
GCGCTAGGATGAAATTTAAAAAGTGAGTGTTCGGATTGAGCCCGTCGGGTAGGAATCTTTTATTTCCCTTACCCCTACCATTAAAATTTTCTTGGCTTTGTCGGGCAAACTTTCTTCATTTAATAATTCTTCCAATTCATCAGCATGTTCATTAAGCACCTCAACATTTTCAGCCAGTTTCGCTTGTGCTTCTTTTTCTTCTACTGCTAACTCAGAGTCTTCAACTACTTCCGCAACCTCTAGCACTTCTTCGGCTAGTTCATCTTCCACCGGTAAGTCCTCGGCCGATTCTTTTTCATTTTTACCTGGATTTGCTTGCTCTGGATTTTTCATATATTTTTAATTTAATTATAAGTTAATTATACAAAATTCTGTAATTTAGAGCAACTTTAAGATATCCGTTTTAACTACTTGACAAATATGCTTAGTATGCTATATAATAAAATTGTAGGGTAGAAATCGTTTTCGCCCTAAATTGACAACCTAACCCTGTCCAAGGAGATCTGCTGTGGAATTTCTGTTGATTCTGGCGGTGGTACTTGCAATCAATACGGTCGGCGTCATAAGTATCCTGCTTGCCCAAGACACAGATGCTAATCTGCCCGTCCGACACTCCCTCATCCCGGGCACCAACCAGAAATTCTTGTACATACAAGATTTCTGGACGATGACCTGGGGGGACTTGTACGGCGTTCCACTTTTTGTGAACGCCTTCGTCCACTTGGTAAAAAGGGAAATCATCTATCTTTGGTGGGCAATTCCCATCGGCGCAGTGGTGACTCTGGGGTTTTTGGTAATGTGCCTCGGGAAAAACCACAAGCCGGATTACGGATTTCCGGCCACTGGGAAAATCAGTCTGGCTGGCAAACTACACCTATTCTACTTTGGAATGGGCTGGGGTGCCGGACTGGTGGCTCTGTGGAGTTTGTTTGTCACCGGTGACTCGCCATTGGATATTATAGCCTGGGTGGGCCTGGCAGGAGCAGGATTCTATCTTGCCTGCTTTGGCGCCGAGTTTGCATCAGGTAACTTTGACCAGCTTAAAAAACTGGAAGAACAAAAAGTGTCCTAAGTTCATGCCCAGGTTTGCAACAAGAGAAACTTGTTGCAAACCGGGGCTTTTTTTGCTACATTTTTGATAGTGGTGGAACGGCCTGTGGTGCCACAGGAGTAACAGTAAACGATCGCTTGATGATATCGGCTTCTACTATTGCTTTGGGTTTGCCGTATTTTAGTTTGGAAATTTGTTTGATGGCGTCGATAATTTGTGGTCGGCCTTTTTGGGGTGGGAGGGTTTGCATTTTAAAGGGAGTTGAGGTTTTATTGTTTAGCATCATTTTAATAATCAGGTGGTAGTTATCCAAATTTACCAAGTCAAATCTGGAAAACCCGGGCTCAAATTGTTTTTCTAAAAACTCGGCGTCTTCCGCTCCCACGCGAAATGAGCCGATGGTTCCCACGTTACCAAACACGGAGTCCCTGATGGGCTCGGCAAGCTGGGTGATATATTGGTGGGCAATGGTCAAATTCAATTTATATTTTCTGGCCTCAGATAAAATGGTGGAAATTGAATCGGTCGTAAAATTTTGGAACTCGTCCACATACAAATAAAAATCTTTTCGGTCTTCCTCTTTTTTACTGGCCCGGCGCATGGCGGCCATTTGCATTTTGGAAACTAAAATCAAGCCCAGCAAGGAACTATTGACTTCTCCGGTCTGACCCTTGGATAAATTCGCTAAAAATATTTTCCCTTCGTCCATAACTTTTGATAAATCAAAACCGCTGTGGGATTGCCCGATAATATTTCGCATCATTTCATTTTCAATAAACCGCCCAACTTTGCTGACCACGTATCCTAACATGTCAGACCGTGTATTCCCCGTAGTTGCCGCCCACTCTTTGACCCAAAAATTTCGCACAATCGGATCCGTGACTTTCAATAACTTTTCCTGCAAAAACGCAGGGTCGGTAAACATTTTGGGAATTTCCACCAAAGTTCCCGGATTTTCCTTATCGGCCATCAGTGCCAGCATGGCGTTTCGCATGTAGTGTTCAAACATCGGACCGATAATTTCGGGCGGAAATAATTTATAAAAAATAGAAATCATTTCTTGAACCGCAAAATCTTTTTGTTCGGGCGTGTCGTATTCAAGCATGTTAAGCCCCATGGGGCGAGTCAAATCAAACGGCTCAAAAATAATCACGTCATCAATTCGGTTTTTGGGAATATTGGCCAGAACATGTTCCACAAAGTCACCGTGCGGATCAATCACGGCTACACCCTCTCCATTGACAATATCCTGGATGGCTAATCCTTCTAAAAATCCGGATTTTCCCGTACCGGTCTGCCCAACCACATACAAATGCCTTCGGCGATCAGTTTTGGAAGCAAAATAAATATTCTTTTCGTCGCCACGAAATAACACTTTTCCAATCAAATTCGTTCCGGCTTCAGGTAAATCCGCCGGCGGCGCAGCCACCGAAGACTTAGCATCCTTAATATACGGCGTTTCGGTAAAGTGCGTTGGAAAGTGATACATACTTGCCAATTCCTCGATGTTTAAAATATTGCTCTGTTTTTTATTAAATAGGCGAAAACTGAATTCGTACACCAGTCTTTTTAAAGAAGCACCCTTGACAACCTTAACATCCAAGCTGTTAGTTGCCGCCAACGAAAACTGGGAAAAGGAACTGGTTAAATTATGCAAAATTTCTTCGGCACGTTCTTTGGTTTTAGCTGATGCCACTAGGCGTATATTGGTTTCAAATGGCTGTTTTTGGATTTTTTGCTGGATAGCGTCATACGCCACCTGGTCAATCCCCTGCTCTTTAGGTTTTTGTAATTCCAGCTCCTTGTCTTTTTCTTTTACCGACTTGGCGAATATATTATACGCTTCAGTCATAAGAGGTTTAAATATTTGCTCGGACAAAAAAGATGGCACGCCATTGGCAGATCCCGAAATCGCAGTTCTTACCGGAACACCCTCGCGAATTTTTTTTAAAACCTTCTCTCCATCTTTACGTAACATGATGCGTGACAACGGCCTAATAATCACCTGCATGCCCGCGCCCTCGTTAGCCGAAATTTTACTTAAGTTATTGGTAATCGTTGACAGCGGATCTTTATCCAATTTTTGATACGTAGATAAGGGAAATAAAAAATGTTCTTTTAGGGTCAAATAGGCGCCAGCCGTTTCACCTTGTGGCTCAAAGACGGTGTAATCAGCCGGAACCTTATCAATGATGGCGCGACTGTAAACTCCCTGCACATATTTTTCAAACGAACTTTCCAGGTATTTTGGCACACTGACATAAAAAGAAATATCCGATCCGCCAATCTGCGATGCAATTTCCAGCGCTACGCTAGGCGACTGTTCAAACATTTTAGGTTTTTTCAAATACAAAAAATTCACCAACACTTGTTCCATTTGACTAATAAGCGCCTTTTCTTCTTTTTGCGCCTGCTGTTCGTTTTTAGAATCATTTTTTGGCATCAACACCAAAAACAAAACTGACTCTAGTCCGCCAAACACCGATTTTTTTTCTGATTGTTCCGAATACAGCGCAATCAAAAAACCCAATACAACCAAGAGAAATAATAATACGAGAGCGTAGATGATGAGTGGCATATTAATTACTTTGAATTACGAAATGCTCGTTTGAGAAGACTTTTCGCATCTTTTTTCCAAATTTGGACTGCAAAGGTGCCATAATTTTCATGCGTAGCCCTTGGCTACGCCTGAAAATTCTATCACCTTTTCGCCCGCAAATTTGAAAAAAATCTTGCGAAAGCATTTCGTAATTCAAAGTTATTAGAATAATTTACAAAGAGTTTTATTTCAAAAATTCTTTATAAAGCCCCTCGGCCGCCAAAGCGTCGTGCAGGGCATCTAGCACATACGAGTCATCCATTTTTTTGGCAGCTTGGACGGCGAAAATTACGCCTTTTTGTTCGGCAACCTTTAGCAAGTGTTGTACTTTTTCTTCGGCTTTTAAATCTTTAATCCCCCGCACAGTGCTTTGCACCTGCGCCTTTAGACCATCATCCAAATCCATGGTCTCCAGTTTTTTTCTGACCTCTTTATGTTCAAGATTATCTTTTGATAATTCTTTAACCTCAAAAACTTCTTTTGACTCCACGCCGTCGCCTGCCTTTCCTTGGCTTTCGGGTAATTTAAAACCTTCAATCTTAACCCCTTTTTTTATTTCGTTGTCGTCCATGATTTCTCTACGACATACGAATCAGGTAAGAATATACTAATGAAAACGTTTTTCTGATTGGTATATTCGTATTAAATTCGTATTTCGTTTCCTTTTTTATTTAATTGGTAAATCCAGATATGCTTCTTGTTTCTTTGAACCTGATAACACCGCACTAATTTGTATTTTAAATCCCTTGGAAGTTTTTGCCACTTCATAATAATGCACGCAGAGTACTGACTCAAATGCGGGTTTTAAAACACTACCGCATAAATTGGGATTGGGTAAAAAGCGATACGCCGCATTATCAATGGAAAGAAAATTCCTACCATCGGCATCCACGATATTGCCAATGCTCCAGGCGTGCTGGGACGTATTAAACTTTCCCATATTTTGACCGCTGATAGTAACCTTAATGAATTTTTCAGTGGTGAACAAACTTTTAACCTGAGGATTACTGCTTGTTATGATGCTTCCCATATCCATTGCAGATTCAACGATAAACCGTATGCCCGACATAGTGAATTCATATACTGGCTTTGGCTCTTCTGGTTTAACAACGTTATCAGTAGTTGGTTTTGTCGTTGTAGCATTTTTTCCGGCGGAAATTTTAATCACAAAAAAGATAACCACAATTACCACAATCAGCACTGCCGCCAAAATCAACAGTATCGTAGAAATTTTCCCGGAAGATGTATGAGGTTTCATATGTTTTACTAGATTTGTCCCTAAATAAAGGGTATTAAACCCCAGAGCAAAGCCTCCGACCCCGGCGCGCACAAAGGCGCGCCGAAGCTTTGAATTACGAGACCCCTTCGCGATATTTTTTCCAAATCTGGAAGATGGAAATTTGATAGAATTTATGGGCGTAGCCAAGGGCTACGCACAGAAATTATAGCGAATTTCCAGCCCAGATTTGGAAAAAAGATGCGAAAATTCTTTTTACATGTGGGGTTTCGTAATTTAAATCGCCCAAGGGAACCGCGCTAACGCGCGGGGTATTAAACCCTTTGTCACTTGCGACGCTTTGCGCGAACACATGTTGCGACATGTGTTCGCGGCTCACTAGCCTGGGCAATAACTTTTGTTACGAAAATTTCAGATTTTTAGCCAAAAATTTGATAGAATTTT
>CAZYSZ010000049.1:0-5190 GCA_964650025.1 uncultured Candidatus Saccharibacteria bacterium
ATTTGGAAAAAAGATGAGAAAAGTCTTCTCAAACGAGCATTTCGTAATTCAAAGTTAGTACCTAAAAACGATACCTTGTAAACTTTACCACTTTATAAACTTTTAACTTAGTATGTTGCGCCTCCCCGAATTGCACGGGGACCTGCGGCTTATGAGACCGCCGAGGTACTATTCCTCCAAGGCGCGATGCGTAAACTCTCTTTAAGCTTACAGGTTAATTTTTAACACAAAAAAAGAATAAAAGCAAACCCGGAGCGCCCGCGCCGTGGCGTGGCGAAGGGGGGGGCACCGCCACCCTACCTTTCTTAACGCACCACCTCTTGCAGTAACACCGGCACACCAACCCCTTCAACCGTAAACCGCACCTTGGCCAACACTTGTCCGCGCTGATTTTTTACATACACACGCCACGCGCCGGCTGGTAAATTACTTTGCCAAGAATAGCCCTTGTACCCCTCTTTCCTACCGCCGTTAATCGCAAAAGAAAGACTGCCCTTATCAACCCACGTTTTTTGCGCCGGGTCATAATATTGCCAATGGTCTACAATGATAGTATCTAAATTATCTGGCGCGAAAATGGCGGTGTATAAATAAATCTTGTCGCCGGCAACCACGCGCACCGTTTGCCCAAAAATGGCATCTTGCACATTTTGCCAGAAATTCTCTGGTTCGCCAGCCATGACATATTGTCCCTTTGAAACACTAAGACTATGATACAACCCCGCTTCGCGCAACGCCAACGGTATGGGCGGAATAATATTGGTAAAATACAACACGTTCATCAAAACTGCAATTGCAAAAATAGAAATTAAAAGCGGGCGACTTTGCGCCTGCGGGCGCCCGGTAAAAATGGACAAACCATAAACACCTCCCCCAACAATAATTAAACTGGCCAACCCCGCCGCCACAAAAAGCCATGCGCTTAGCGAAGCAAATAAAAATGGCAGCACTAAAGAAAATAATGAAAATGTAACAAAAAAATAAACGCTGATTTGCGCCAGCGGTTTTGAAAAATAGTGGCGAAAAGAATCATTAAAAAGCAACAGCGCAACCGTAATAGCCATCAACGGCCAGCTCACCGAAAACGCCCCCGAAAACCAGTAAAAAATCAAAGAAATATTTAAAAGTCCCCCAAACGTCCACTGCACCACCAGCGGCATAAACAAGCGCATGTAATTCAGCATCCGCGCTTTACCCGTTTCATCCGCCGAAGCCTTGGCGAAGGAGGACGAATCGTAAAGTTGCATAAACGCAATCGCCCCGCCCGCCACCACCCAATAAATCCAAAGCACCGTAAACTTAAAAACAATATCAATATTAACAAACGCAATGAAATCCAGCAGAAACCCACCAACTAGCGTAGCGGACATGAGCAAGCGTTCGTATCGAGAGTAGAAATCCTTAATTCGGTGGTAGTTGGATGCGATGAATGTTTTCATATTACCTACTTCGCATCATCAAAAATAGTTACGTTACCTTTTTCATACTTGCCAACTTCTGAACCGTCATATTTAAAATGATCCCCGTCTTGGTAAAAATAAAGCGCCGTGTTTCTATTTAAAATCATCTGAAATCCTCGCTGGCCACTGCCGCCTAACGGGACAATATCAATCTTTTCAACATCAAAAAACAAATCGTTGGCTTTTCCCATTTCCTTTGAATCAAAACCAAGCTCATGGGCCAATTTTTTCATTCCCGCCATCGGCCAAAATCGCAATAAAAATCGCGTAAACCAACTAGTACCATCTTTTTTAAGGTTCTTAAAATTAAATTCAATATCTTTTATATCCACATTTTCCAGATCAAAATCTTCATTGTCAAAATTCTCCATAGTTAAATATTTTTTATAAATTTACCAATCTTATTTTTAAGCGTCAAAAGCCATGTGATGGTGTGTTGTGTAAGAGGATCTTTTTCTTTCACCTTACCGCGACGAATATGATCCGTTGTTCCAATAGCAATCCCCTGTATCGCCGACCCAATTAATTTTAATTCTGGCGACAACCCTTTAAATTCTTTGTTTTCCTGATTACTTACCACCCACACTTCATCCAAAAATTCTTTGTACTCTCTGTACCGTAAACCGATAAGCTCTACCATTAATGTAGCATTTTTTACATCAACGCCATAACCCGCCGCAGTATCTTTCAGTTGTTGGGGCAAATATTCTTCTGTCTTTTGCCACAAATGATAGTCTTTGAGCTTTCCGGTTGATTTTACGGCTTGAAGATAAAAAATAGCCAAGCAAATACCAGCGACTTCTAGCTCATTAAAAATACGATCATGTTCTGCCACAGAAAGTATCTCAAAATTTGCCGCCCTTCGAAAACTGTCATCCCGAAAATAATTAAATACCGAAGGCATTATGATGGTGTTTAATACATGATCCGACATTGCTATTATTAGCCGCTCGTCATCATGAGAGCCCATATATTTCATCAACTTCAAAGCCCCATACCGTATTACGCCGACAAAAGGACTTAAAATAAATTCTGTAACTCTAGAAAATATCGTCATATCTTCCGCCATACCTTTATTTTTTGTTTTCATACTCTAATATTTTTTCCGCCGGAGACAAATCATTCAAAAGCCGATGCGGGAAATAATTCCAGGCGTCGCTGACCAACTCAAGAATATTATCTAACTCCGAAGCGTCTCCACCGCGGTCAAACATAGCCACGACTTTCATCATGTCGTCGGTTTCTTCTTCGTTATAAATAGCATCCCGGACATGATCCAAAGTAAAATCACTTTCGGCTTCCTTTAGCATCTCCAAAAGCTCGTCTTCAATTTCCTTTCTTTTCTGTAAAATTTGATCTTTATTTTCTATTTCCATAAGTTTAATCTTCACTTTCATCTAGTATTTTTACCAGCGGCTCTTCCCAACCAAAACAAGTTTCTTTATTTGCTAAAACGATAAATTCTTTTTTGCAATCAGGGACCAGTTTTACATATTCGCAAAGCATATCAACTACTTGGTACATAAGTCCGCCAACAGTTCCATTAGAATCATCAACGCGGCCAAAGGAAAGCTTTTTATCAAGACGCAAAAGCGTATCAACTAATAATTTTGTTGCTTGTCGGCTCACTGGCAAACCAGATACTATTTCAGACAAAAGATTGCAGCCCTCATCTAATGAATTCTGATAAGCAAACCAAGTTTTAGACGGCCCACTATAGGCTTTAATATATCGCAGGGCATTTGTAATTGATTTTTTTACCAAAGAAAGTTCACTTTTTGAAAGTTCTTCAACATTACCGCTACATTCTACGCCACCGACACTTTTTTTATCATCATCGTTTAACGGCTCCCCACCAGTAACTGCTCTAATTGCCAAAGCCACCATATGTTTGCAAAGTGTGTCTTCTTGCCCAAGATAACAATCACAGTTGCCCTCGTTATAATGGCGCGCCGAAACAAACACATGATAAGGTTGTCCTCCCAAAACAATGGCCGAAAATCCATGCCCCACATTTTCAAACTGCGTTACCTTGCCACCTTCATACAACCCAACCGCCCTCTCAAAAGTCGCCCAATCCGTCGCAAATTTAATTTTCTTTAAATCGTAACTCGGGATCATAAATTTATTATTTTTTGATTTGATTTTCAATATTTCCAACTCTAGTTTCTATTTCATTATATTTTTTATTTTGTTCATTTGTATACTTTTGATTAAACTCTATTTGTTGAGCATTAAAATATTCCGAATACTTTTCATATATTTTATTATCATTACACATTTTTTCATTTCCTAAAAATGTAAATAAAATTCCCAGTATAAATAATATCAATATAAAAACACTAAAAATTATATTAGGTTTTTGTGTTTCCTTGTCAGTTCTTGATTTTACAAGATAATCTAGGGCAAGATTAAAGCAGAGTAAAAGTGAGGCCAGTATTAGAGTAAAACCTAGTAGTTTTTCAAAATTACAAATTGTTCTTAAGAATTGGAATTCAATTGTAAGAAACGAGATAACCGAAGCGAATACACCAAAGACGGTGATTAGAGAAGCTTTGTCTGTTTGGACCTGCTTTCTTATTTCTTCAGTTGCCTCAGTTTTTGCTGTTTTAAGGAAATCTTCTTTTGCTTTTTCTATCGCTTCAGCAATTTCTTTTTGAGCATCTTTAAGGGTAATCGAAGGCTCACCTCGCACAGGTTGCAAGCTACTCTCTGTCCCTACAATATTATTGATTTTTGGATTTTTTTTAGGCATATTTATATTCCAATATTAGGCAGGATTGCCTTAAGTGCAAAATAGTAAATTCGGCCACTCTCATCACCAACTAACATAATCATTGGTACTGCTGGACCCCCAATTACAAAAGATCCCGACAACTCCGTTGAGAGTGGCTGATTAACAAACCCGTCAATAATAGTTACCTTTTCTGAAAGGTGTAATTTATTGCTCTTTAGTTTTTCATTTAAAGCATCTACAAGCTCTGTCTTGATATCACTAAATCTAACTATTTTAAGTGGAGTATTTTCCATAAATTTACTTATTAAAAAGCATTATTTGGTTAAATATTTAAGGTTTTGTAAGAAAAACTCAAAATAAACTTTATCAGTATAAATCAACCCAAAAGAATCATCACCAACTTGCCTAAATTCCCAAATACAATCGCCGAGTTCTCCATCATTATATTCTTCGATACTAATCATATTTTCATCTTTCAAACAATCTACTATAATCAAACCATTTTTATCGCAAATGTCATTAATTTTTTGTAAAGAATAATGTTTATTTTTTTTAAAAATATTTATAATCATACAAAAACATTCCAATTAACTTGAGTAATAGTATTTTCAATTCTTTTAAAGTTAAGATTTTCTATCGGATCTTGATAAATATTATGAAACGGTTTTTCTTTAAAGTTTTTCACTATAAAAATAAAATAGCGTTTTTTCAAAAATCCAGCAACTGCATGTTCTTTGTTGGTTAAAGCAATATTACCATTTTTGTCATTAAGCCCCTTTACTTCAACGCCAAAATATTGTTCTTTTTCTTTTGCTATCAACTTAAAATCAAAACCGCACCCGACTTTTGTTGTGTCTTCCAAGTTATATCCCTTAAAGATGTCAACGCTCAAAAAATTATCCTTAAAATATTGTTCCGCTGCTTGCCCCGTAATAAGTCGTTTAGCAAATGAACTTTCTTTTTCGCCCTCGCTTTTTGCGATTTCTTCCATCA
>CAZYSZ010000050.1:0-5184 GCA_964650025.1 uncultured Candidatus Saccharibacteria bacterium
ACTTTGAATTACGAAATGCTCGTTTGAGAAGACTTTTCTCATCTTTTTTCCAAATTTGGACTGCATTTCGTAATTCAAAGTAAGTAGTGAGTAGAACGAAAACGGCACGCGGCGTGCCGTTTTCGTGATTGATGCGCTCCCACGGAGAGTCGGACTCCGCTTTCTTGGATGAGAACCAAGTGTCCTGGCCGATAGACGATGGGAGCAGGCGCGAATGTTTAATTTCTAATTTTCAATTTTCATTAAAAGGGTAACTTCTAAACGTGTTAGAAAATTTAATAGAAATTAGAAGTTGAAAATTAACACCAGTTTATCACAAAATTGCAGTTTTGTCTAAATGCATGGTAAAATAAATGAACATGGTTAAACATCTTTTTAAATACTACATTTATCCCATTGCTACGCTGGCAGGTAGTATCATCGGAGTAGGTTTTTTATCATTGCCATATATTACATTACAGGTTGGCATGTGGCCGATGCTTTTGTATGTTGTAGTGCTGACGGCCTTGGTCGTTTTTTTACATGTTATTTTCGGCCAAGTCAGTTTGCGCGCGCCCGATTATAAAATGTTTGCGGGCATTACGGGGTTTTATCTAGGTCCGTTTGCAAAAATTCTGACCTTATTTTTAATGGTTGTCGGGTTATTTGGCGTACTGCTGGCATATTTGTTAGTGGGCGGAGAATTTTTATTTTCTATGTTGAGCCCGTTTTTGGGTGGCAGTTTGTTAAGCTACACATTAGGATATTTTACGGTGGTGACAGTGATTATTTATGTTGGCATTAGGGCAATTTCTAAACTTGAATTTTGGTCGCTGGTATTATTATTTATTGCTTTGGCAATTATTTGCGCCAATCGTTTTTCACCCGTAACCTTAGGCAGTGTTTTTTCATACGCTGGGAATTTTACTTTTGATTGGAAGTTGGTATTTTTACCATTTGGTCCTATTGTTTTTTCTTTGTGGGGAGTGGGGATGATTCCGGAAACAGAGGAAATGATGGTGGGCAGAAAAGGGGCGCTAAAAAAAGTCATTATTATTTCCACGCTCATTCCGGCCGCATTGTATTTGCTGTTCATTTTTTTAATTTTGGGCATTTCTGGTGCGCACACCACTGAATCAGCGTTAATCGGATTGAAAGAGTACTTGGGTCAGGGCTTGTTTTTGGTAGCGCTGTTTGTGGGGCTGATTACCACGTTTGCCGCGTCTATTGCTCAGGGATTGCTTTTGAAAAAAACGTTTGTTTATGATATAGGCTTTGGTCAATTTTCAGCCTGGGCTTTTACCTGCTTTGTTCCACTGATACTTTTTTTAATGGGGGTTAATTCGTTTATTCCCTTAATTTCATTTATCGGAGGAGTGTTTCTGTCTATTGACGGTATTTTTATTTTGCTGATGTATCAAAAAATTGGTGGGAAAAAAGTTATCATTTATCCGTTACTGTTGGTTTTTGTGTTGGTGATTTTGTATGAGGGAATTTATTTTGTGAAATAGTAGACTTGTCCCTAGACCCTAATCAAATGAATTGGATTTTGTACGTTATTATATTTTTGTGTTCCTGCTTGGTTTTGTCGTGGCTTTCCAGTCGGCTGGTAAAGTCTTTGGTTTCCATTGCCAAATATTTGCATTGGCGCGAATTTATTATCGCGTTTTTTGTTATGGCGCTTGCGGCCTCATTGCCCAATTTATTTGTTGACTTAAACGCGGCATTGCATGGGATGCCAGAACTGGCATTTGGCGATATTATTGGCGGAAATTTAGTTGATCTGACATTGGTTATGGCTATTGCCATCTTTTTTTCCAAAAGTGCCATTTCTACTGAGTCTGACATGGTGCAAAAAAGCGCCATTTTTACCGTGGTTATCGCCTTGTTGCCATTATGGTTAATTTTTGATGGCAAGCTGGATAGAATTGATGGCATTATCTTGATCCTGGCGTTTTTTAGCTATTCCTGGTGGTTATTTGCTAAAAAAGACAGATTTAAAAAACACTACATAGATAATACCCAAAATCCCATTAAAGGATTTAAAAGTTTTTTGGTTAATATGCTAAAAATCGGGGTTTTGCTGACGTTGTTATTGGCGGCCTCGCAAGTGATAGTAAGTTCCGCTCAATTTTTTTCTGATAAATTGGGTATTTCATTATCATTGGTAGGTATTTTAATCATTGGGCTGGGTAATTGTTTTCCTGAAGCCTATTTTTCTATTATTTCCGCCCGGAAAGAAGAAAATTGGCTGGTGCTGGGGGATTTGATGGGGTCAGTGATTGTGTGTTCCACCTTGGTGCTAGGAATTATTGGGCTGGTAGCCCCCTTTCAAATAGCTGACTTTTCACCGTTTTTAATCGCCCGAATCTTTTTAATCGTCGGTTCCATTTTTGCCCTAGTTTTCATCAGAAGCGGTAAAAAAATCACCAAAAAAGAAGGGCTATTGTTGCTGGGAGTGTATATTGTTTTTTTGATAACGGAAGTGTTTTTAAAGTAAGACGACACCAATCTACAATGACACCCTAATTTACTAATGCTACGAATATGAAAACGTATTGGTAGATTCGGATGTGATTGTGGATTGGTGTCGCTATGCTATGGATTTTTCAACCTACACCAATAAAACTATTCAAACAGTTTTTGAAGAACTGAAAACTTCGGCTGATGGTCTTTCTCAAAAAGAGGCGGTTTTGCGTCAAAAAGAGCACGGGTTTAATGAAATTAAATCTAAAGGCGTTAGTGTAGTGGATATCATTATGCGACAGTGCAATTCACCGTTTTTTTATTTACTTTTGATAGCGGGAATTATAGCATTTTTTATCGGTGAAAAAATTGATAGCATTATTATTGTTGCTTCTATTGCCGTAAATGTCATGATAGGTTTTTTTCAAGAGTTTAAGGCAGAAAGAGCTATATTTTTACTAAAAAACTTTATCCCTCAAACCGTAAAGGTGCTAAGAGGGGGCGCGCCAGAAATTATCGAAAAAAGGTATTTAGTGCCAGGAGATATAGTAATGCTTACTGCAGGAGATATCGTGCCAGCAGAATTAAGGGTTATGCGTAGTCATGATTTTTTAATTGATGAGTCGGTATTGACGGGTGAGTCGGTGCCGATACTCAAAACAAGTGAACCGCTGGCCCAAGTTCAAAAAGAGATTTACAAAAGTAATAATATTTTATTTACCGGGACAGCCGTGATTTCTGGGAGGGTGCAAGGATTGGTGATAAGTACCGGAGAGGATACGGTGTTGGGAAATATCGTCAAATTAGTTGCAGAAAAAAGACCCCAAAGTATCCATGAAAAAGATCTGATGTATTTTTGCAGACTTATTTTAAAAATAGTAACCGTAACAGTGATATTATTATTTTTACTAAATTTAATTATTAAAGGCGGTTCTAATATTTTTGACTTTTCACTTTTTTGCGTGGCGTTAATCGTCAGCATTTTACCCGAAGCCCTTCCTACGGTGGTGGTGCTTGCGTTATCTGGTGGCAGTTTAAAAATGGCCAAAGAAAATGTAGTAGTCAAAAGGTTATCTTCCATTGAAGACCTGGGCAATATTGAAATTTTATGTACTGATAAAACAGGAACCCTAACACAAAATAAATTATCGTTAGAAAAAATAGTTTCTTTTAATAAAGAAAAAACGATACTATACGGACTTTTAGGGTCAGACTCTGCCGGTCAATTATCAAATAATATCAATTACTTTGATACTGCTATTTTCCAAAGGGCAAATTATAAGATTTTGCAAGATCTTAAAAAGTTTAACGTAGTAAAAGAGTTGCCATTTGATTCTTTTAGGATGTGTGCCAGCGTGCTGGTGCAATTTACGCCACATTCGCATCTAAAAACAAGGGAGTCATCGCAAAGAAGTAAAAAAATATTGGTAGTAAAAGGTGCACCAGAAGTGATTTTGAAAAAATGTTCAATTTTTTTGGCTAATCAAACAAGACATGAAATTAAGGATTCAATTATTAGCGAGGGTCGTGACGGAAAAAGGGTATTGGCTATTGCCTACAAGAATTTTAACCAAGAGCATATTGTAAAAGAAGACGAACGAGACTTAACTTTTTTAGGTTACGTGGTTTTTGAGGACGCACTAAAGACTACAACACAAGAAGCGGTACGCCTGGCAAAAAAATTAGGAGTTGGGGTAAAAATTATTACGGGTGATGCCTGCGAGGTGGCAGGTTTTGTGGCTCGCAAGATAGGGCTTATTACAAATACCAGCGAAGTTGTTTTGGGCGAAGATTTAGAGCTGATGCATCAGGAGGAATTTGATAATTCGTGTCAGGATGCCATGGTATTTGCCAGAGTATCTCCAGAAATAAAGTATAAGATTATAAAGTCCTTGCAAAAAAGATATGAGGTCGGTTTTTTGGGTGAAGGTATTAACGACGTGCCTGCTTTAAAAATTGCCAATGTGGGGATTGCAGTTTCACAAGCAACTGATATTGCCAAAGAAGCTGCTGATGTGGTTTTATTGCAAAAAGATTTAAAGGTTATTGTTGATGGCATCAAAAGTGGTCGGTCTATTTTTTCTAATATTAACAAATACATACGGTCTACCTTGGTCAGTAATTTTGGTAATTTTTATTCTGTTGCTGCCATATCGTTATTTGTACCCTTTTTACCCATGTTGCCTGTACAAATTTTACTAGCAAACTTGCTAACCGATTTTCCTTTAATTTATATTGTTGCAGATGCCGTAGATATTGAAGAACTAAAGAAACCAAAAATGTATCGATTACATAATATGTTGCCGTTAATTATTTCGCTGGGACTGGTCAGTACTCTTTTTGATTTTATTTTCTTTTTTATTTTTTATAGAAATTCTCCTGCCCACATTCAAACATTATGGTTTATTTTATCTATTTTAACAGAACTGTTGCTTATTTTTATCATCAGGACGCGTCACGTATTTTGGAAGGCCAAAAAACCAAGCCCGGTATTATTGTTTCTTTCAATTGCGGCTAGCACCGGCGCACTGGTGTTACCCTTTACTAAATTTGGTCAAACATTTTTCCATTTTGCCAAGGTGCCATTTTTTGGCATATGCATAATAGTGTTACTAGTAATTTGCTACATCGCAGTAAGCGAAGTGGTAAAACTGACCTATTTTCACTACTTTAAGCCGCCGAAAAGTAATGTATTGCAGAATTAGTGATAATGTTATATAAGTTAAGGTGGTTCTTGGA
>CAZYSZ010000051.1:0-4994 GCA_964650025.1 uncultured Candidatus Saccharibacteria bacterium
TGGAAAAAAGATGCGAAAAGTCTTCTCAAACGAGCATTTCGTGATTCAAAGTATTTAGGGACAAGTCTATTATAACAAAAAAGTAGCCCCTCGTAAATCTTGGGGCTGTTTTTTATGCTATGTTTTACTTATGACCATCTTTAAGATCTTTTTCGGTAATGGAAATATCTCGTAGCACGTACGCGCTAATCGTGGTACCAGAAATCGGACCCCAAACCCTAACCGTGTCCCCCGCTTTCACATTAGCAAAACCTACGCTTAAAAAGCCTTGGTTTACGGTGGTAGCATCGCTAACCAACTGGACGGTGTAAGCACTACCATCTACGGTTAACGTAAATGTCTTGGCGTCAACATTAATATTACTTGCCGTGCCCTGCCAATTCTTAGGACTCTCGTTTTTAATGACATTTTTTACTTCTTGTTCGTTGTTGTGCCTCTCTTGCCGTGCCTTCACGTTATCTTCATGTTCCACTTTTTTTGCTGTCCAATTCCGTACTAACTTAGCATTAATAGTCCAGGCAGAACCGGTATTAACCGACCCCTCAACACCTACAAACTCACCCACTTTAAATTGGGTCATACCAGTGTTTGGCATCAACTGTGTAGATGATGCAACATTTACCACCCAGTCCCCTCCCCAACTTTTTACGGTTAAAGAATTGGTGCCAACGGCACTAACCGTTCCCCGCAACAACACATTACCATTTGGCCCAATTTGCAATACCATTTTTTGAACATTTTCTATTGGCATCATAGTTGTCGGATCCACCGCTTTCACTATTAATTCTGCAAAAACAAAAGAAGATGCGCCCAGCAAAACCGCGCCAGCAACTATTCCCGCGATAATATAATTTTTTGTGTTCATGATAAATAATTCAAAATGCAAATATCAAAGTGCAAAATTTTAAAAAGCGTGTGAAGAAATTTTGAATTTTGAATTGTCATTTTGAATTTTGATTTTTAAATTTTGAATTATATGCTTCCGACCTTTTTACTCCTCAATTCCCTTGTCATCTTCTTCGATCTCTTCTTCTGGTTCCTCTTCGCTAGCCAAAAACCCGCCGGCCTGCAACGTCCACAATTTTTTGTACAAACTCTGTTCGCGCGCCAGTAAATTCGCGTGGCTTCCCTCTTCCACTATTTTACCTTTATCCACTACAATAATTCTATCCATTTTTTGAATGGTAGACAAGCGATGCGCAATAACAATCGTCGTTTTTCCGGCCATTAAATTATTAAGGGCGTCCTGAATTAACATTTCAGAATGGGAATCTAAACTTGATGTGGCCTCATCTAAAATTAAGATTGGCGCATTTTTTAAAATCGCCCGCGCAATGGCAACCCGCTGACGCTCGCCACCGGATAATTTAATTCCGCGCTCGCCCACTAATGTTTCCAACCCCAGCGGTAAATTTTTTATAAACTCATCGCAGTGGGCAAGCCTGGCGACTTCTTCTACTTCCTTGCGCGACGCAGTGGGTTTTCCATAAGCAATATTTTCGGCCAAGGTGCGGTGAAACAGCACCGGATCTTGCGGTACCATGGAAATATTTTTTCGCAAACTTGATTGAGTAGCCTTGGCGACATCCTGACCGTTAATTAAAATTGCGCCCGATGTCGGCGAATACAGCCGTAACAGCAATCTTACGAAGGTAGTCTTTCCCGCGCCCGACGGTCCAATTAGCGCCACTTTTTCTCCCGGGGATATGGTTACATTGATATCTTCCAAAACTTTGCGAGTACCGCTAAAACTAAACTGCAAATGATCAAACGTTATTTGACCGCGCAAAACATTTAAATCTTTAGCTTTTGGCACATCTTGGATTTCGTGGGGCAGTTTCATAATTTCCACCATTTCTTTGGCATCGGCGTAAGCCTGGTACATATCACGCACGATTCTGGTAAAACCCCACAGCTGGTCAATTAAATTTCCCGCATATGATTGTAATAACACAAACACTCCCACAGTAATAAGGCCGACGCTCCAATATCTAATGGCAAAATAAAACAACAAAAATTCAATGCCAAACGACAAAGCAGCCTGCACTCCGTTAATGACGGCATCCAAATTCCATGTAAAACGAATTAATGACGCTTGCTCGCCTGTCACATATTTATATCCCTGTTTTTCAATCTGCGTACCGTTAAACAAGGAGACCGTATTTTGATTAGTAATGGTATCGGCCAAATATCCGGTGGCTTTTGAATCCATTTCTGCTGATTTTAAATCGTATTTTAATTTCCACCGCGAAAAAGCAATATTAAAAGAAAGAAAAACGACAATCCAAATCAAAACCACCAAATCAATCCATTTATTAATAAAAAATAACACCACTAAAACACCGCAGACCCTAATAAACAATGGCAGTAAATTCCATATTACATTATCAGAAAGACGTTCGAAAGCCCGGCCGAAACGATTGACCTTTTGGACCAAAGCTCCCACAAAGTTATTGGTAAAAAACCCGTACGAATGTTCAATTAGGTGATCATAGGCCTGCTGTTTCAAATTGGCCATCGCCATGGGCTGGTAAGTATTATTGGAAAAATCAGCGAATCGATAAAATATCCAAGCCACACCATGGAGCGACCCGATAAAAATTATAATTCCCAAAAGGGTTTTTGCAACCAAAGGAGTATTGCCTCCTGCCACAATCACATCAAAAAAGTGTTTGTAAAACAATGGCGTAATAATGGTTAGCACATTCACCACCATCAAACTAAAAACCATCACAAACAGCTTCCACTTTTGCGGTTTCATGCCGCGCCAAAAAGCACTCAACACGTCTTTGATGGTCACTTTAGGATAAACAATATTTTTTTGTAATTTTTCTGACATAAAAATGTTCTGTTTTTCTACTTGCATTAGACTTGTCCCTAAATAAAAATTTTAGCGAAAATTTCAGATTTTTAGCTAAAAATTTGATAGAATTTTTGGCAAAAATGTGTAATTTGCAGCAAATTTTTATTTAGGAACAGGTCTATTGTAACAAAAAACCACAATTATTCCTAATCGCGGTTTTTTGATGTATTTAATTTTGAGGGGCTGGTGCAAAATTCACCGTTACCGTGTAAACCTGCCCGACTTTATCGGCGGTGGTAATAGCGTAACTTACCGGCTTGGTAAAATCTTGCGGATCGCTACTTTGGGGGCTAACGGTGGCACCGGCAATCAGCGTCATACTAGGAACAACATTAACAAGGCTAAAACCGTAGGGAACAACCAAGGTAATAGTGTGGGCATCTTGATTTATTACCGTATTACCTGCCTGCCCTAAAATTGAAAAACTCGCGATAGCTTGTACGGGTTTTTTGGCGGTTTTTACGCTAACCGTATAATCTTGGTGGCTACCGCTGGCGCCGGTAACGGTGTAAATTAGCGTACTGGAAAAATCTTGCGCTTTACCACTTTCGGGCTGAATAGAGGCTCCGTCACTGACTTTGACGGTGGGCACTAAGTTTTTAAGGTCAGTGCCATAAGGCACTACCAACACGACGGTATGATTTTCGTCGGTAATAATTCCATCAACCGGAGGATTTAAACCGGCAAAAGCAAAAGAAACTATGGCTTTACCGAAACTAGCGCCAACCTGCGCGTCAGAAGTTATCGGCTGATTAGGATGAGCATTAATATTATCAAAAATCCAGACGCCAAAAAATACCAAAGCAATGAAAGCAATAATAATTAAAAAAATAGGTAACTTAACCATAAAAACTGGGCGCAACCAATAATAGAGCATCTACCCTATTATACTTTGAATTACCAAATACACCATATGAGAAAATCCCCAGAATGCGAAATATTGTAAAGATAATAAATATGATGTACAATTCTAAGGGTATTTAAAAATTATTAAAAGTAACAAACTATGAATCCAAAAATTGTGGTTAATGTTGGGCGAAGATCTTCAGATTACGAACTTTTAAAAAAAATGGCGCTGGCCGGCATGGACACGGCGCGCTTAAATTTTGCGCACGCCACCAACGACCAGCTAACAGAACTAATTGCCAACCTTAAAAAAGTAAAAGAAGAAACCGGCATCCACGTAAAAGTGTTTCAGGACCTTTGCGGACCAAGAATCCGAGTTGGCGTATTGCCCGAAGAAATCCATATGAAAGAGGGCGAGAAATATTCTTTTTCTTTTGACAAGTGCGATGCAAACGATAAAACCTGCATTCCAATTGACAGCAAAGATTTAATCAATGATTTGGAAGTTGGTCATCCCTTCTTTTTGGTTAACGGCGCCATTGAACTTACTATTACCAAGATTGAAGATGGCAAAATTTATGCCACGGTTGAACGGGGCGGAGTTTTATCCAGTAAAAAAGGCATCAACTTGCCAAAAACTAATTTATCGGGCGGTGGCTTAACTAAAAAAGATGAAATTGACGCGGCGTTTGGTGCCAGCCAAAATGTGGATTACATGGGTTTATCATTTGTGCAAACTGAAGAAGATATCCAAAAACTGCGTAAAATCATCGGATCGGATATAAAAATTATCGCTAAAATTGAACGCGGAACGGCTATGGATTCCATTGATAAAATCATCAAAGAGTCCGACGGCATAATGATCGCGCGGGGCGACTTGGGCATTGAAATGCCTTTGGAAGAACTGCCGATTTTGCAAAAGGAACTTATCCGCCACGCCCATTGGCATAGAAAATCTGCCATGGTTGCCACCCAAATTATGCTTTCCATGGTAGAAAAATCCCACCCAACTTACGCTGAAGTTACCGACATTGCCAACGCCGTGTTTGACGGCGCCGATACCCTGATGCTTTCCGACGAAACTGCGGTCGGAAAATATCCGGTAGAATGTATCACCATCATGAAAAAAATTATCGATAGGACCGACGAATATTTTAACAAGACGAACCATTGGAACTAATGTGAAAAGTGAGTAGTTGGTAGTGAGTAGTAGACTTGTCCCTAAATAACTTTTACTGCAAATTCCATATTTTTGCCCAAAATTTGCAATAATTTTTAAACTTAG
>CAZYSZ010000052.1:0-4956 GCA_964650025.1 uncultured Candidatus Saccharibacteria bacterium
TTTTTATGGGGGTTGCAAAAAAGGTTTTAAAAGGCGAAAATAAGGGAACGGAAAACGTATCCATTGCTTTTGTTAGTCCTGTCGAAATCCATAAGTTAAATAAAAAATACCGCAAAAAAGATAAGCCAACTGATGTATTGAGCTTTGAGAAAGTATCAGACTTTAAAGACGAGTGTACTGAAATTATTATTTGTCCTTTTGTAGTGCGAGAAAACACCAAAAATTCTAAGTTGTCTCTAAAAAAAGAATTGGCCAAAATCATGATCCATGGAATTTTGCACACGTTGGGGTATGACCATGAAGTTTCAGATAAGGAGGCGGAGAGGATGGAGGAGAAAGAAAAATTTTATTTTGGGAAAATAAAATAGTTATCAGTTAAAAGTTTCAAGTTTTAGTTTAGCAGTTTCTGGTTTACGAAAAACTAGAAACTGAAAAACCTAAACTAGCAGGCGTCGCCCGCGCGCGGCGCCAGAACTTAAAACTAAAAACTAATTATGTCGCGTGGTCACATCGTCACAGGATTAGACATTGGGACAAGTACGATAAAGGCTTTGGTGGTACAAAGGCAGGGGGAAGCCTGGGAGGTTTTGGCGTCAGCTTCTATTCCTTCGTTTGGATTGCGAAGAGGCGCGGTAGCCAGTATTGAAGAAACTTCAAAAAATATCCAGTTGTTAATTGACGGTCTTGAGCGCGATAATAATATCAGGATAAATTCTGCTTTCGTAAATATTGGCGGCAGTCACTTATATGTAACGCCTTCTGATGGAATTATTTCGGTGTCGCGCGCCGACCAGCGAATTTCAGAAGAAGATGTTGATAGGGTATTGCAGGCTACGCGTGCGATTAACATTCCCTCCAACGAAGAAATTTTAGATGTATTTCCCAAAGAATTTATCATTGATGACCAAAAAGGCATCAAGCAACCCGTAGGTTTGACGGGCATACGCTTGGAGGCCAAAGTAGTTTTACTTTGCTATTTTCAGTCTTATTTTACTAATTTAAGTCAGGCGGTGCTTGGCGCAAAACTGCAAATCAACGATATTGTGCCTTCACCTTTGGCGGCGGCTGAAGCAGTCCTGACACCCCAGCAAAAAGAATTGGGTGTGGCGTTAATTGACATTGGGTCAGACACCACGAGTCTTGCGATTTTTGAAGAAGGGGATTTAATTCATATGGCAATCTTTCCTTTGGGGAGCGCCAATATTACTAAAGATATTGCCATTGGCTTGCGTACCGAATTTAATATTGCTGAAGATATTAAAAAACAGCATGGGACATGTTTGCCGGCAAAAAATGGAAAAGAATCTGCTACAAAAAAAGACGGCGCAAAAAAGAAAATAGAAGTATTTGATAAATCCTCTTCATTGTCGTTTACCGAAAAACAGTTGGTGGATATTATTGGGCCTCGAGTGTCGGAAATTTTAGATCTGATGCAAAAAGAACTTAAAAAAATCGGGCGCCAGGAATTGTTGCCCGGCGGCGTGGTGCTGACTGGTGGCGGAGCAAAAATTCCTAAAATAAAAGAAATGGCAAAAGAGCAGTTAAAACTGCCTTGTGAAATTGGGATAATTAAAGGCATTGTGGGCATTGAGCAGGATTCGGCACTGGCAACCGTAGCGGGTCTGGTGCTTGGTGGCGTGAGCGTTGAAAGTGGTGGCGGACAGAGCTCGATAAGGATTGGCGGATTTTTCAAAACAATATTTTTGAAAGCAAGAAAGATGCTTCGTGTTTTTATACCCTAAGGCGACCCCAATCTACAAATGACATCCGAATCTACCAATACTAGGAATACGAAATTCGTAGATTCGAATGCGATTAGTAGATTGGTGTCGCTGGGGCATTATTTATGCCAAAGATAAAAGTACTGGGGGTCGGGGGGTCGGGGTCAAATACTATTTCACGTATCGCAAAGTTTAACGTACGGGGAGTAGAGCTGATTGCGCTAAATACCGATGCGCAAGCACTGCATTTTTGCAAAGCGGAGCATAAAATTTTAATCGGAAAAAATATTACCAGCGGACTTGGCGCGGGCATGGACATTGAGCTTGGCAAAAAAGCGGCCGAAGAAAATGCCAAAGAAATCACAGAATTTTTACAAGGCGCTGACATGGTGTTTATTACTTGCGGGCTTGGCGGCGGAACGGGTTCTGGTGCCACGCCGGTAATTGCCAAAATCGCCAAAGATTTGGGTATTTTAACCGTTGTGGCCGTCACCACGCCATTTTCTTTTGAGGGTGAGCAGAGAAAAAAAATTGCAGAGATTTCCTTGCAAAGCTTAAGGGGCAATACCGATTCACTGCTGATTATTTCCAATGATAATTTACTAAAAATCATTGATGAAAAAACCACGGTTTCCAATGCTTTTGAAATTTGTGATGACGTATTGCGTCAAGCCGTGCAGGGCATCACCGATTTGATTTTGGTGCCAGGTATTATTAACATTGATTTTGCTTCCGTAATTTCGGTCATGAAAAATTCTGGTCATGCGTTGTTTGGTGCTGGAAAAGCCACAGGCGAACATCGGGCCATAGAAGCCGCTACTAAGGCTATAAATTCACCGTTGCTGGATTTTTCTATCAAGGGATCAAAGGGTATTTTATTTAACGCTTCCGGCATGGATATTACCTTAAACGAAATCCAGGAAGCCGCCAAAGTTATCACCCAAAACGCAGACCCTAAAGCCCAAATTATTTTTGGAGCTGTCAAAGACAACACCTTAAAGAAAGGCGAAATAAAAATCACGGTGATTGCAACGAAGTTTTAGAGCCATATTATTAACGTGAATATAATTAATTTTTAATATATATATGCCAAGAGCAACAATTGAGCGTTCGCCGGAAGAATTGGAAGATTTTTCCAACGAGCCTTCTGACCAGCAAGGGTTGGAAGAAACTCATCCAGATTTGATGAGGAAAAAAGTTACAGAAGCCAAGCCGGAAAATAAAAAGGTAGCAGAGGTCGCTCCTCAAAAAAATGAAGTATCACCTACGCCCCAAAAAGGAAAGGAATTTTTTGATTTAGATCCCAGGGTTTACTTTGAATTGGTTCCTCCCAGTGCCGGCGGTTGGGATATAAAAGACGATGAATGGGAAGAAGAGAAGGATCCGAAAAGTCCAGACGACGTCAAAACCCGCCTTGATGGGCCAAAGAAAGCTGCCTAATGTTCTTTGAATTACGAAATGCTCGTTTGAGAAGACTTTTCGCATCTTTTTTCCAAATTTGGACTGCAAAGGTGCCATAATTTTCATGCGTAGCCCTTGGCTACGCCTGAAAATTCTATCACCTTTTCGCCCGCAAATTTGAAAAAAATCTTGCGAAAGCATTTCGTAATTCAAAGTAATGTTAACATGACTCCCTCTAAAACCCTTTTTTATCTTTGTATTTGCTTTGTAGTCGGGATAGCGCTGGCGTCACTGTTTAACATCCCCCGGATTTTTTCTTGGGGGATTTTTGTTTTGGGGCTGGCAATTATTCTTGGCGCATTTTTGATAAATAAAAATGGGTTTTTGGTGCTGGGGTTTTGTGTATTGGTTTTGGTGCTGGGAATTTTACGGTTTGGTGTTTCGCAGTTTTATATTGATAACGCACCGCTTAAAAAGTTTAATGACGGCGCGGATAAAGTTACGCTGGTGGGAAGTATTTCGCGCGAGCCAGATGTGCGCGAAAGGTCGCAAAAATTAACCATAACCACACAGAAACTTTTGGTAAACGACAAAATGTTTAACATAAAGGCCGATGTGTTGGTGACGCTGGGAAACTATGGCAATAATGAAAAATATGCTTTTTTGGATAAGGTGCGGGTTGTGGGTAAACTGGAAACGCCAAGTGTTAGTGAGGATTTTAGTTACAAAAACTATTTAGCCAAAGAAGGCATATATTCGTTGATGGATTTTCCTAAAATAGAGTTGGTTTCTAAAAAACATGATTATACAGTTTTTTCGTACGCCTACGAAAATATTTTGTGGGCAAAAACCAGGTTAGAAAATTCTTTGAACGCGAACTTTTCTGCTCCGCAAAACCTCATTTTACAGGGCATGGTTTTTGGTAATGATGACAACATGCCAAAGGATTTAAAGGATAAGTTTAATGCTACCGGATTAAGTCATGTGACGGCGGTGTCGGGCAGTAATATTGTTATTTTAATTTCCGTGGCAGTGGTTTGTTTATTGGCGCTGGGTTTTTGGCGTGGACAAGCCTTTTATGTTGCCGTTTTACTAATTTGGGCGTACATTGTGCTGATTGGTTTTCCGGCTTCGGCTATCCGTGCGGGAATTATGGGGTGCATTGCGCTTTTGGCGCAAAAACTAGGCCGGCAAAATACGGGGTCTCGGGTGTTGGTTATGGCCGGCGTGTTGATGTTGCTTCAAAACCCTTTGTTGTTGATGTATGATGTTGGTTTTCAGTTGTCGTTTCTGGCGTCTTTGGGAATTATTCACCTAAAGCCTTTGATAGATGGTTTTTTGAAAATGGTTACCAAAGAAAATGTTAAAACCTTGCGGGATTTAATTTCCATTACCTTAGCGGCGCAGATAATTACTTTACCGATTATCGCATACAACTTTGGCAGAGTTTCTTTAATTGCCCCCATTACCAATGTATTGGCTTTGCCGGTCGTCCAAGCGCTGACTATTTTAGGATTTACGATTTCGGTTGTGGGAGTTTTTTCTACCGCACTGGGCTGGATTTTAGCCGCCCCTTGCTGGGTTTTGGTGATGTATTTTGTAAAAATCCTAGATATTTTTTCACAGCCCTGGGCGCTGGCAAGCATTAACCACGTGCCGTGGATGTGGTTTTTTGGGTACTATGTTGTTTTGGCAGTCCTAGTATGGTTTTTGCAAAAACGCCAAAAATCCGCGTCAGAATTTTATTGACATTGCGGTGTATCGTAGTAGAATTTAATCTATCTATGACATTTTTTCAAAAAATTAGGTTTAATTGGAAATCGGGAATTACGGT
>CAZYSZ010000053.1:0-4817 GCA_964650025.1 uncultured Candidatus Saccharibacteria bacterium
CTTTTCGCCCGCAAATTTGAAAAAAATCTTGCGAAAGCATTTCGTAATTCAAAGAAACATGTTTTCAAGACCAAATCCATCTTAACCATTTTAGACTTAAAAAAGCAAACTTTTGTGTAAACTTTGTTGAACATTTGCCTAAATTAGTTTAATATGATTTCATGTCGTTAGTGGAAATACTACTTTTGGTCGTTGTCGCAATATTAACCGGACTTTGCGGGTTTTTGTGGTATTATTGTCAAAAGATGCTCAAAACCATTAACGTATTTTTAGAAAACGGTAAAATTAGCGATGCAAAGGAGTTGTTATTTTCGCACATCGAAAAAACCAAAGAAATGGACGGGCAGTTAAAACTAGCTTTTGAACAAATCGCATCCCTGCAAGAAATCGCCAAAATATCACTGCAAAAAATCGGGGTGGTGCGGTTTAACCCATTTGGCGATATGGGCGGCAACCAAAGCTTTTCCATCGCACTACTAGACGCCCAAAATAACGGCTTTGTCCTGGTCAGCTTGTTTAGCAAAGAAGGCAACCGAATGTATGCCAAAGCCATCTTAAGTGGTAAATCTGAACATGAATTGTCGGCAGAGGAGAAAGAAGCGGTAAACCGAGCCACGGGCTCGGAAATTACAAATCCCAAACCACAAATAAATCCAAATAATTAAATACTTTGAATTTGTAATTTAACTAACATGCTCAAAAAATCCGAAACTACAACTAAAAAACCTTCAGTCAAAAAGGTTGTCAAAAAACCCGTTGAACCAGCTTGGATCCGCCCTCCCGTGGTGGTGGTTTTGGGTCACGTGGATCATGGAAAATCTTCACTACTGGAAGCCATTAAAGATTTCAACATTACCGCCAAAGAATCGGGTGGAATTACCCAGCACATTGGAGCCTACGAGGTAGAATTTAATTCTAAAAAGATTACGTTTATCGACACTCCCGGCCACGAAGCATTTTCAGCCATGCGCACACGCGGGGCTTCGGTGGCTGACGTGGCGCTTTTGGTGGTGGATTCGGCCCAATCGGTACAGCCTCAAACCAAGGAAGCGGTTTTAGCTATTAAAAAGGCAGAAATTCCGATGATTGTGGTGCTTAGTAAAATCGACTTGCCAACGGCTGACCCGGAAAAAATTAAGCGGGAATTGGCTAAAATTGATATTGTAGTAGAATCCATGGGAGGCGACATTCAAGCCGTAGAGGTTTCCGCCAAAGAAAAAACCGGCATTGATGAATTGCTGGAAATGATTTTGTTGGTCGCAGAAATGCAAGAATTAACGGGAGACTTAAAAATACCAGCCCAAGGTTTGGTAATAGAGTCTTACATGGACAGCCTAAAAGGCGCGATAGCAACGGTGATTGTTGAAAAGGGAGTTTTGCATGCCAAAGACATTATTGCTACCGATTCGGCGCTGGCCAAAGTGCGAAGACTGACGGATTTTTCCGGCAAAGAAATTGACAAAGTCATGCCAAGCCAACCAGCCGTAGTATTGGGATTTGAAAAAGTTCCTGGTGTTGGACAAACCTTTAAAACTTATAAAACCGCGGAAGATGCCGCGACGCACTTAAGAACCCAAGAACAGGAAAAACAGACGAACACGAAGACAGTTGAAGCTCTTGGCGATAAAAAGTTAGTGAATGTGATTTTAAAAGGCGATGTGCAAGGGTCCATTGAAGCTATTGAAGGTATGCTAAAAAGTTTACCGCAAGACCAAGTAGTACTGCGAATTTTAAAAACCGAAGTTGGCGACATTAACGAAACCGACGTCAAGCTGGCCGAATATTCCAAAGCCGTTATTATTGGCTTTCGCGTAAAAATCAGCCCGGGTGTCACCCAAATGATGCGTGCCGACACCCAAAAACGCGTGCGCATTAAAACCTTTGATATCATTTACGAACTCATCCAAGAAATTAGAAGTGGCATGGAAAAATCCTTAGAAGCCGAAATGGTCCGCAAGGACGTCGGCAAAATCAAGGCTCTGATCATCTTTTTTGGAGAAAAAAACCGCCAAATCGTCGGCGGAAAAATCACGGAAGGAGAAATTAAAAAAGGCTTAAAGCTGGATGTCATGCGAGCTGATGCCAAAGTCGGCGCCGGCCGGATCATCAACTTACAGCGCGATAAAAAAGATATGGATTTATTAAAAAAAGGCGACGAATGCGGAATTTTGTTTGAAGGAAATGTGAAAGTTGAGGCTCAAGATATTTTGGTGGCGTACGTGGAAGAGAGGCAGAAGGGGGTTTTGTAAAAACGAGGGTCTAGCGTCTAGGGGCTAGGGTCTAGTAACGTTTCGTCATTGCGAGGAGCCACAGCGACGCGGCAATCTAGCATCCAGTCAAATCCCAATTTTTGAATTTTGAAATAATAAAAATGCCCCGCAACGTACGAGGCATTGTATCAGATTGAAAAATCTGTACTTTTATTCCCGAACCTCTCTTTTTAGGATCGCCATGGCTGTTTTTGCAATTTGGAAAAAAACTAACTCCCATCCATCACCCCCCATTTGATTCAATGTTTTTTCCACATTGAATGAGGTGTTATCATCCAATCTGAAATTGCGAAACACATACTCCCACTTTTTCATGGTAGCTCCTCGAAAAACAAGGGGACACAGAGCATAAACTTCGAAAACTATATACATAATATCATATCTATATACCTTGTCAAGTACCCGCCTCGAAAAAGTGAATTCCCTACTAGCCCACGAAATCAGCAATATTATTGCCCGGGATTTTGGGTTTGCGGATATGCTGGTTACGTTGACCCATGTTGACGCCACCGCCAATTTAATTGAGGCTCGGGTGTATGTTTCGGTTATGCCTGAAGACAGGGCTGATGTGGCAGTAAAACTGCTCAACAAAGACGTCTACAACATCCAGCAAAAGTTAAATAAAATGCTCAACATGCGCCCCGTCCCTAGAATCAAATTCGTCAAAGACCCCGTAATCGCCGAAGCCGCACGGATTGAAGAGTTGTTATCATCATTGAAAAAAGAGGAAAAATAGAATACTATAATACTAAATTTGGCGGCGTAGCTAAGATAGCAAAGCAAGGGACTGCAAATCCCTCATACGTGGGTGCAAATCTCACCGCCGCCTCAGCTTTGTAAAAATTTAGCCCGGGTGGCGGAATGGTATACGCACAACACTTAAAATGTTGCGAGGCTTCCTCATGTGGGTTCGACTCCCACTCCGGGCACCAAATGGGATTTTTCTGTTTTTTGAGGTTCAAGAGGCTCATCATTTAGCTTGAAAATCCACGTTAGAGATGGTGTTCCATCAATTATGTTTTGATAGGTAGGGGTATTAAACCAGATCCATTTTTCTTGAATACGGAGTTTGCGAAACGGGATGAGGTTATTGAGTTATGGCGAAACAATTGACTTTATCGGGAAAAATTGGTATAAGAAAATAGCTTTTTGAAAACTGAACCAACGAGAATGGGGGTGATAGTGTGAGTGTTGATTTGCATCGGGAAGTACTTTCGGCCATTGACGGCTATTTTCATGACCACAAGTGGTCGCTGAAAATATGTCCTCATTGCTCGGCGCAGTATTTCACCAAGAAGGAATTGAGTGACTGTGGTTCGTACACGTGCCTCAAAGGATATCCTTTTCTGGATATTCCGGCACCCAAACAACCCAAGAGTCTGCATGCCCTCGACAGGGATGCAAGCTCGTTCTTCAGCGCGTTGCAGTACGTTCAAATTCCGGCTCGGAGAGTCTTTCGGAAAAACGAAAGAACATTGTTTGCGAGCACATCGGGGCAAGTATTTGACGACGCCATTTACCATGGCAAGTCAGTGACAAGCCGTGATGTGTTTTGCATCCAGCCCGTGATCAGACTCCAGTTCGCTGATCAAGTGGGGACACTTGAGGGCGTAGCTACGTCCTTTCTGAATATAGCCACTGACCGGTGGAACAGTACGGCCCAGCAGCACATTGAAGCGGTGGATGCTTGGCTGAACTTTCTTTCAAAACAAGGATTCTACGCCAGCAACCTCGCAATCAAGAGGAGGTATGCCGAGAATCTTTGGGGCGACAAGACAATTCATTCAGAAATGCTGAAGTTCAATTATGGCGGGCTCGAGTTGGGAGTTGCCAACTACTTTCTCGATATCCCGCTACCAAATGAAACTTCGGCTACGATGAGCGACATAAGTTTCGGTCTTGAGAGAATCGCCTGGGCGATCAACAAGACCACATCCTACTTTGACGCCGTCGGGCCACTCAGTCAGACAATTCGCGGCAAAGTAGTGTTCATGGACACAATACGGACCCTAACTCTCATGTCCGCTTCAGGAGTGGATCCATCTCCCCACGACCATGGATCAAAATTCCGAGCATTGGCTAAGAAGGTCAATGGTTTGACAGAGGGGTCTGTGCTCGAAGTGATTGAGTATTACTATGCGCAGTGGAGTAGGTTCATTAAACTTCCCCGTAAGTTGCAGGTGGTACATCACATTATCCGTTCAGAACTGGATCGTAATGCCAACTGCACATTGCAGGAAATCACTGGTTTCACTGGTGATACCGATGTGTCGCAGGAGGAATACCTTCAGGAACTGACTAACAAGCACTTGAGTATCAATCAGGTGTGCAACCTCATGAAAGAAAAGGAGAAAACAATCAAAAAAATCTTTCTGGGTGGCGGTGGCGGAGAAAAGGATTCGGTCGATCTTGATAAGCGTTTCGTTTCGCTTCTTGATTCGGCCAAAACCCTGATCTACATTCCCGTGGCTATGAAAGAGGAAAAGTACCCGGGGTGCCAGCAATGGTTCACTTCAGTTTTTTCCTCGCTTGGTGTGACCAAGATCG
>CAZYSZ010000054.1:0-4776 GCA_964650025.1 uncultured Candidatus Saccharibacteria bacterium
ACATTGGTTAATGTATTTTGATCAGAAATTCCAGATCGTTTTAACATTACTGATGTTACCGTACCGGTTCCGGTAAAAGTAACATGCAATAAATCAGCAGTTGCTTGTCCATTTACAAGATTTCCTGCTGCAGGTGTTGATGCTGAAAGCATAACTCCAACAGGGCCAGTTGCTACTGGTGGAACAGTTGGATTAGTTGGTGTGGATGTTGATCCGCCAGCTAACCAAGCGTTCAATTTTGCTCGAGACATAGGACCTACCTGACCTGCAGGTGTCCATCCTTGCTGTCCTTGCCAAATTTTAACAGCGGCCAAGGTTCGTGCACCAAAGTACATTGTTTCGTTACCTGGTGAACCTGCTCCCGATGAAGAAACCATCGTAGAAGATGACATATTCAAGATTACCTGTAAACATTTTACATCTTGACCAGTAGAACCTACGGTCAAATTTCTTGTAAATGTAACTCCAGCACAAGCCGCAGGCATACCAGTTGATACATTATTTAATGCATTCAATTGCGCTTGTAAAGCAACAATCTGAGCCTGTAACTCTGCTGATGTCATAGCGCCAACAGTCGGAGCAATCATAGCAACCATCGTTAAAGCAACGGTAGTTGTGACAATTATTTTTTTAATATTCATTGTTTTATTTTTTTGTTTGCCTTTTTTAAGGGCAGTTAATTTTTTTCTTTAATTTCTCGTCGCGTCGACCTTATTGTCCCTCATTGTATCTGCCTTTTTTATATTGAAAGGTAGATACAATGAGAGAATTATAACTCGCAGTTTTACGTAATAACAACGAATTTCTGCGACTCATCCATAGTAATTTTTCCGTTTAAAAAAAATGAAAAAATTACTATGGACGAATAAATTTTGCCTATTTTTTATTGATTGGTGTTACCAATGAGTAAAATATTTACCAGTGCGTCAGAGTATTTTCCTTGACTATAAAGATCTTGAATATGATTCAACGCCCCTTGCTGGTCTTTGGTTAACGTGGTTTTTTTCAAATCGGCAATCATTTGATCGTCAATGGTTTTATACAAATCGTCAGACGTAGCTTTTAAATCACTACCTCCTGCAATATCCAAAAGCGATTTACTATTGTTAACATCCAGGGCTATAATTTTTACCAATCCCGGGTTTTTTTGTATCGCAACTTTCAAATTTTTGGTAGCATCTTTTACTTCTTCTATGGCCAAGGAGACGTTCTCTGAATTGTTTTGCACCGCATTAGCCAGGCTTTGTGACTTTGATTTTAAATCTGCCACATTGCTTTTTAACGCGCTTTCAGCCAGCGAAGAAGCTGTGGATTGCCCTGCCAAATTTTCGTGTTGACCAGACAGGCCAAATTCAAAAAAAGTTACGCCCGCGGTAATCAAAAATAGTAAAACCGCAAACGAATATACCAGTTTCTTTTGATAAAATAATGAGGAAATATTTGAAAAGATAGATTTGTAAACCGGCTGTTTTTCTGCAACTAAAATCGCAGACAAAATATGATTCTTAGACAAAACCACCCAGTCTTGGCTTGGTTTAATATTTTTGAGTCCCTGGAGTTTAGCGATAAGTTCTTGGTCGGTCATACTACTATGACGTAAAACAAGTTTTTTTGTTACAACTACGATTGCTGATGCAGTTCATCCTTGAGTGCCTCCAACCCCCGATGTATTAACACCCTTACTGTCCCAGCCGGCTTATTAAGCAATTGCGCTATCTGTTGCGCGCTCATGTCTTCCAAATAGTACCAAATCAGCACATCTTGGTGATCCTTTTTTAACCTAAAAATGGCTTTGCGTATCATATCCATATCAGCACTCAAAACCGCTTTTTCATAAGAATTTTTACCAGGGTCAGCCATCGGCGCCACATTATCCATTGAAACTATTTTTGTCCTACCACTTTCCCTATAATAATCCACTACCACATTTCTAGCAATTTGATATAAAAAAGCTCCGGGATTTTTAATATCATCACCTCTGCCGTAAGCCTCAAATCCCTTGATAAATACCCTAGACGTCAAATCCTGGGCTATTTCCTCTGAACTCACTTTTAAGTAAACAAAACGATATATCTTTTCAATATACTGGTCGTAAATAAGACTAAATTGTTCCCTACGCCTACTATCCATTTAAGATTAAATTTAACACAAAGATAGGACAAAATCAAGATTTGATAGGACATTTTATTTATAGATAGGACATATTAAGTTGTCCTAGCCCCTAACCTGGTAAAAAATCTGGTTAAAGTCACCCATTCTTACGATTTTACCCTTTTTCAATAGCTCATCTAAATCTCGGCGTACCGTTCTTTTGGTAATATCAGGAATTTCCTTTATCAAGTCTGCCACCTGCGTCTTTCGGTTTTTTGCCAGTATTTCTAAAATTTTTCCCTGTCGCGGTGAGTATTTTTCAACCATTTGTTTTTCGGTTTTAGTTTCAGGTTTTACATCTTGCTTTTTTACCAAAGTCTCGATCGGGATATTAGTATTTTGAATTTGTGGTTTATTTGGAAATTGATAATTGGGATTTGGAATTTGCTTTCGGAGCGAAGCTCCGATAAGTTGGTATTCTTTAGTAATAATTAAAAAATTCATAGTATCTATCCAGCCCTGGTTCTTGCCAATGACTAAATACTGTTCCAAAACTTCAATATCAGCCAGCAACATCACTGATGCCTTTTGACTTTCCTCTGACAGTAAACTTTTTAACGAAACCCAACCCTGCGCTTGGCGGGTCCGAGTTACATTTTCTAAGATTGCCAGCGCTTTATCTTTCGCCCGGTTTTTTAACGGATCGTTTTCCGGCAGGGCATCCAGAATTTTATACAAAGCGTTGGTGATTTTTACAAAATCTTGTTCCATGTTTTAATTCCAAATATGATTAAAAGTGTATCACTTTCACTCCCCGATTTCAATATCCACAAAAAAACTTTTACAGAAAATAAAGGGTATTAAACCCCAGGGCAAAGCCTCCGACCCCGGCGCGCACAAAGGCGCGCCCAAGGGAACCGCGCTAACGCGCGGGGTATTAAACCCTTTGTCACTTGCGACGCTTTGCGCGAACACATGTTGCGACATGTGTTCGTGGCTCACTAGCCTGGGCAATAAAAAAGCCTGAACATCACATACTGTGTGTTCAGGCTTTAGCGAATCGAGCTACGCCGTTTGTTCGGCAAGCTTGACGTTTTCTTTTTCTGCGCCCTTTTCGCCAGGCAACGGAAAGAGCTCATTGCGCGTCTCGCGCAACTTTTCAACCGGTTCGTGACGCAAAAAGAGGTCTAAGGCCGTTTCCGTTTTTGCATACACCATCGCAGGAGACAATGGGGCGCCACTTTTCTTTTGCCGCTTGCCTCGCGAAAAGTTTTCGCGCAACCATTCGCGCAGGTGAATCGCCGCCGAGTCTTGCTTGGTTGCCCGACAGAGCCCAGTAGTTAACACCGTGCCGAACTCGCGACAACGTTCCCGCGTGCACTCCGCCGGACGTTTGTAGTAAGCCCTGGAAATAACAGCCCGGACGCTGGCCTGCGTGATACCAACGATGTTTTTGGGCAAACACTCCCAGGCGAAGGCCAAAGCGTCGGCATGTTCATCGATTTCGTCGAGCGTGCATTGAATCGACATGCCGGTATTACGGTTACTGTTGATATTGAGACCGGCAATCATGCGCTTAACTACGGCGGACACACCGTTAACACCCTTGATATCCTTGCCCAAAATTTTCACTGCGTCGACGATATTGCGACTGGCACCGCAATCCACGGCCACCATAATGTCTTCCGGCGCACCGATGCATAACCAAACGGGTACAGTAATTTGGGCCTCACTCACGGCCTGGCAACGGTTTTGGCCATCCAAAAGAACGCCTTTATTACTGACGATGATCGGCTCCGGCGTCATCTTCCAGTTGCCATCGTGAATGTCTAACACCATCTGAACAATCTTGCCGCGTTTCATGCCGCGATTATTGGGATGATTGTTGGACAACAGCTGTTCAGCGCGTTCGGGCGTCAGCATGATCGGCTTGAACACGATTTTTTCGGCGTGAGACGGCATGGAATACTGCATGGTAATCTCCTTTGACCTTGCATGGCAAGGTGTTTGGTAAAGGACAAAGTGTCTTTTTTAAACCGCAACGTACGGTAAAAATATGACACTTTTTTGTTACTAGTAAGACTATCATATATATATATATTGTCAAGCCCCTAAAAAATTTGACGAGAAATTTTCGTGATTGCCAAATAAAGGGTATTAAACCCTGTGTCGCTCATCGAGTCTGAACGACCTGCGACGTTCGCGAACGAACACATTGCGATGTGTTCATTCGATCACTATCCTCGGCAATAAAAAAACCGCCGTGATTTTTTTAAAATCACGGCGGCGAGTTAAAAATAATCATAGTGCCACAGGCAAAAGGGTGGGGAAGATATTTTCTAGTTCGCTGTCGATGAAGTTATTTCTTTCGCTATTCTCGGTTATAAAAATCCCCAGAAGTCCAAAGGATAGCTGAAGTCTATTTGTTTTTCATGATTGGGACAGTTTTACTGTATGGACATTTTCGCATTAACGCATGATATTTCTCTGTAATAAAAAACCCCTTGCGAGCCGAAGCTGCAAGAGGCATAGATGGACAGCCACCCAAGGCGTCCTTACGAATTACGCATCTCTCTCCGATGCTTTCTGAACCAAACGACCGCCAGAGTCATGGGGAGCACACTAGCCCCCAAACAGGCGATAGTTTCCTGCCAGGGCAATTCGTCAACGACCAAGCGTCTCACA
>CAZYSZ010000055.1:0-4679 GCA_964650025.1 uncultured Candidatus Saccharibacteria bacterium
TTCGCCCGCAAATTTGAAAAAAATCTTGCGAAAGCATTTCGTAATTCAAAGTAATCTACGAATGACCATGCGAATCTGCTAATAAAAAGAACCGTTAAAAACGGTTCTTTTTCGTTATTAGTAGATTCGAATGCGATTAGTAGATTTGGGTAGCTTTAATTTTTAACCAACTCCGCCACCACCGCAATTCGTTGGTAGTTTTTTCCGGGTGGCCAGCAACTTATGAGTGTTAAAATGTTATTAGATCCGGTTAATTGCACCGACCCGGCTTCCTGTCCTTGCGCAATAACTTTTTTATCAATCACTTTGTAGGTGTATTGCATATTATTAAAATTCAAAATAATCCTGTCGCCAAAATTCAACTTTTCAATATTGGTAAAAATATAATCATGTTTTATTTTCGGCCAGTTGGGTGGCGCCGAGTGGCCCAAAATAACTATCTGTCCGTTTTCGCCTGGCAATACCGACCCGGGATAATACACCGCGCCATTGTCCAGGTTCTCTTGTAAAATGGTATTGTCGGTACTTTGCCCGACAATCACAGCTGTGGTTAATTTAATGCTGGGAATTTCTAAGGAATTTAAACTGTCAGAAAGATTATAGGTTACCTGGCCGGTAGCGGGATTGGTGGTAACAATTTGTTGTGCCACCGGCATGTTAACATCTACCAGTAAATTACTGTTTTGATATGGGTTAAAAAAATCATGCGCCAGACCGGTAACTTCTTTGTAATTAAACATCCAGGCCACACTGTCCCAATTGACGACCATGAAACTGAATACAAAAAGAAATATAAAAATCTGTATCAGCTGTTTTTGTTTTTTGTTGATGTTCATGTTTATATAATTATCTGATGCGGAATAAGCACGCCAACCATGTTTTGATTTAAAAATATCGCCAACAAAAGCAGGATAACCAGCACCAGTCCGCGCACAGTCAACCACCCGCGCTGAATGTTGATGTTGATAAAAATATTAAGTATCAAGGCAAAACAAATTACTAACAAAAGTGCATACGAAACATATAATATGAGTGATGGATAATCATACACGGCAAAGTTAATAAAGTTTGTGTAAGCAGTGTTTGGCAGGGTTAGCTGGTCACCAGTCGCAGATATAACTGAATTGCCCAACACTTTTTGCACCGGAATAGTTACCGCAGTATTATTTTGCGTGGGAGCAACCGTTTGACCCAAACCGGAGCTCGTTTGAGGAGCTATAGCAATCGGCTGGTTATTTTTCGCCACCTGACTTTGCGTCGGGTTTTTAGCATTAAGCGCCAAAGTAGGTTGCAAACTGCCAAAAACTTGTACCACCACCATGGCATTATTGGCTCCAAACCCAGGTACAATGGCCGTGCCAACATCTTTGTAATTTGGGTTTACCAAATTGGCTTTATGCCCCGGCGAATTAAGCCAAGCATTAAAAACTTCTTGTGAATCCACAAACCCCACTGCTAAATTTTCTCCCGCATATTTATAATTATATCCTGCCTGCAAAAACCAAAACCAAGGCGTAATTCCTTTTGGACTAATGTGAGCAAAATAATTCTTAGCCACCATGTCTTGAGCCTTTTTTTGCGCCGCTTGGTCTAGGATAGCATTATCAGTCAAAGCTTTAAGCCCCCTATCCTGCCGATCCTTATTTAACAAATCAACTAGTGTGGTTTTGGTAATATCCGCAAAAAAGAAGTTCTGAGGAAATGGCGCCAAAAAACCAATACTAATAATCCGTACTACAAACACTAAAATTACCGTAAAAAGCAATGCCCTGCTTTGTAAAAATTTAGGACTATAATCATTGGCATCAGACGGAATAAACCAAAGCCTTAACTTTGATTTGACCCACAAGGTTATATTTTCACCCTCTAACGCGTAATTCATATAATTTAATTATACACCCAAAAGCAGTACTTGTCAATACCCAAAAACGCCATCTCGGCGTCTGGTCAAATGTCAATTACCACATGTCAACTGTCATTTATAGTACGCCCGGTCGTCATACTGCAGATAGATATACTGCAACTTTTTACGTGCCTGGGTAGAAATTTGACTGTCTAGTAAGACGTCCAATTTGGTAATTTGTGCGCCAAGGTCTTGCGCAAAATCAAAGTAAACTTGCCAACCTTCGGATGTGGTAATGACCAATGGACTAGCAACCAATGCCCGACGCACGTCAACCTGAAATTTATCTTGCAAGTTTTTTTGTATGGAGGCAATACCCAAAACCACATTCCTATCAACCACCCGTTCCCCCGCCAACACGTTGTCGCCACCAGCCGCCGATTCTAGTACCAACATATCTGGTACGAGTGGTGGCAACGGCTCAAATGCAATGCCGGTGCTATCTATCAAGAAACAATCTTTTGAGCGCGAGCAAAATATGGCGTAAGGGAGACGCTCTTGGACGATGATTTTGAGGCTACGGCTAAATATATTTTTATCAACGCTAACATTTTCAATCACCGCAAATGCATGTAAAATATTGCTAACAATTTTTCTGGTATTTGCCAAAAAAATACCGCTTGACCTGATCATTAAAAAATTTTTGTTAACACTGGTCCAGGCCACGTCTTGTATATCTTGGCTTGCCACCTTCAAATTACCCGATACACTAATATTGTTTACCTGCGCGTAAGGTAAAAAAAATAAAACATAAAAAACGGCGCCAACCACCACAAAACCCAATAAACACCACCAAAACCAAGCTTTTTGCCAAAGCTGTTTTTGCTTTTTTAAGCCCTTGATTTTATGATGAATGTGTCGTTTTTTGTAAGCCATAGCTTTTGCTCTGCAAAAGAAACTCCAAATTACAATTCCCAAATCCCAAATAAATCTCAATTTTCAAAATTCAGGCTCTAAAAATGTTTTGAATTTAGAACTTTTAGTTATTATAATTTAGGATTTGTAATTTTGAATTTGGAATTTTAGGACTAAAGTCCTCTCTTAATTCTCCTTACCATCTCTATTATATAATTTATCCAATACTTTCGCGAAATGATAAAATCCTGCGTTTTAACGTATTCTTTTACGTATCCGCCAAAGCCCATTTTAAATAGCGTCGGACCGGCGTAGGGGTGATGCGGAAATTTAAACGGGTCAATGTGTCCCCAAAAGTCATATACCTGGCATCCGCGTTTTTTGGCTTCTTTAATTGCTTCCCATTGAAGCAGTGCCGAAACCGGCAGTTTTCTAAATTCCGGCAAAAGCGCCGCGTGATGGTAAAACCCGATACCCGACCAAAAAATTTCATAGGAAGCCGCAATAATCTGCCCTTTATATTTTGCAAAAAAGATGGCGATCTGGTTATCCCGTAAAAACGCTAAAAATTCTTTTTTAAAGTATTCCAAAGAAAACGGTACAAACTTTTGAGTTTTAACCACCTCTAAATGTAGTCTATTGAAAATTTCAATGTCGTTAATATCGTAGCTTTTAACAATCTCTATATCTTTATCTTTTTGGATTTTGTTAATTAAATACTTGGTGGTTTTGCGCATGCTGTCAAAAAGCATGGCGTCTGTTGGCTGGATGTTTAACTTCCAACTGGATTCTGGATGCGTATGCAACGGCCGCAACCTGAATTTTAAATCCGCGAATAATTTTTCATTATGCGCTGTCCTTTCCCAAATCGGGCTGATACGTAAAAAATCTGCGCGCTCCTCTTTTGCCAATTCCAGTAATTTACTTTTTAACGTACTCAAAATAAACGCTTTAAACATGCCATGTTCTAACGGCACCACCGGCCCATGCGGAACCAACAAAAATGACCCGCGCTTTGCCGTCATGCCAATCACCAGTGCCACCGAAACTAACTGGTCGCCCTCATAAATCCCCAACCGCCAGATTTTTTTACCCAAAGAAACCTGAAACTCCCCCCAATTCCAAGACTGCAAGAACGTTTTGTCCGTACAAAGTTCCAAAAACCCTTCCCACTCCATTTTATTTATAATTTCCTTGATTTCCATATCTTCTTGTATAAAATATCTTACAAATATACAAGCTTGTATAAACGTAAGACACTATATTTTGTCTACTATGAATATCTTAACATATTTATCCAGGTCGTGTAATTGCAGTAATTGCTCGGTTTTCTCCGAAACATCATGCGGTGTAATCCATACGCTTTGCTGAAGCAGTTTATATTTCAGATTCTTAATAATACTTTTCAATAGATTCCGATCCGATCGGTGGCTTTGCGGGATATCAAACATCAACATAATCCATTTTTTATCCTTTCTTAGCTTATTATTTTCTAAAATAAAACTTGTTTGGAGGGCCTTTGATATTCCTTCCTTGGTTATCATATAAGCCTTAACACCATTTACATTTTTTGCAGTAATATATTTTTTTCGCTTAAGATAATAAACTAAATTGGCAAACGCTCGCCGATTTTTTTGGTTTTTATATTTGCGGAATAAAGGGTTATCCAGACCAAGCCAAACACCAAGTTTTCTGTGCCTTGGTGCCACCAAAAAATCTCTCAACTGTCCGGTTTTTTCAAAGAGCCCATATATTTCCCACAATAGTTCGTCGGTAAGGGATATTTTCATAGTAAAAAGTCTTACGAATATACAAGCTTATATAAATGCAAGATAATAAATTTAAGCATACTGTCTCAAAAAATCTTCCAACCCGATTTTATTGGTCATTTCTTTGATTTCCATTACTTTATTAAATATAT
>CAZYSZ010000056.1:0-4678 GCA_964650025.1 uncultured Candidatus Saccharibacteria bacterium
GTGGTGGATGAGACAGCGGCCAGGGTGACGTCAAAGGCGGCGGAGGTGTCGCGGATAGCAAGCCCCGTCAATCCAGTAATTGATCCTCCGGCGATAGTGGGAGCAGTGCCAAATACTAATGCCCCAGAACCAGTTTCGCCGGTAATGATGCCAGCTAATTCAGAGGAACTGGTGGCAGAAAGATCTGATAATTTATTTGAAGTATATATCACGGTTCCTCCTCCGCCAAAGGCTACGGAGCTTGCATCGGTACCAGTGAAGGTAAGGGTATTAGAGGCGGTTAAAGTTTTACTGTTAGCAATCGTTAAGGTACCCGTTGAAGTTGAAATGGTAAGGCCGTTAATGGTGGTAGCCGTAGCGACGCCTAGCGCAGGCGTCACCAAGGTCGGAGAAGTTGAAAATACTAAATTAGTGGATGTGGTACCAGTGGTGCCGGTGGCGGCATTAAGATAGTTAAGCTGGGTGCCAGTAGAAGTAACGGATGTGGCTCCTAGCGTAAAAGGCGTTGGAAACACCAAGGTGCCTCCCGCAATAGTAAGGGTGTCGGCGGCATGAGTTAACGTAACATCTCCGTTGTTAAAGTTTATCACTCCTCCACTGGCTAAAAATAAATCTGAAAACTGTTTTGAAACTGAACCAAGCGCCGCGCCATCATCAGTGGTTGGAACAATTGAAGTAGTAATAGTTGGAGCTGTTAAAACCCAAGCTGAGGCGGTGCTGGCGCCCGTAAACGTATTAGCAGCGTCAGTTCGGGCGATGGTGGCGGAGGTTGAAGGGAAGGTCATGGTGGTGGAATCGGTGCCGGCCAGAGTGAGGGTATTGGAAGCTGAAAGGGTTTTACCATTAGTGACGGTAAGGGTACCGGTAGAAGTGGAGATGGTAAGACCGTTGACGGTGGTCGGAGTGATGACTCCTAGGGTAAAAGCCAAGGCTCCGGCGGTGTTGGTGGCGGAGACTCCGTTGCCGGTGGTGACGGAACTAACGAGGGTACCACTAGTTGGAAGAGTCACATTAGTAGTTCCGGTTTGGGTTAGCGTGAGCGCAAAGTTTCCACTGGTGATCAAATTATTACCCAGGGTAATGGTACTTGATCCGTTATTAACCCCTGTTCCGCCATAGGTTGAACCCACTAAAGTTCCCTGCCAAACTCCGGTGCCAATCGTGCCAAGGCTAGTAAGTGAAGATGTGATAACGCTGGAATTTAACGTGGTTCCGGTCAAAGTTCCGGCGGCGGCTGTGACCGTAATATTAGCGGTTCCATCAAACGAGGTTCCGTTAATAGTGCGAGCACTCTGCAAGGCGGTGGCCGTGGCGGCGTTGCCGGTAAATGAACCGGCAAAGGTTCCCGTTATGGTGCCGGTGGTAGTCAAATTTTTACTACCCAAATCAATGTCGGCTGTAGCTCCTGTGTAAGTAACCGGGGCCAAAACACTACAATTAGAAGAACCGGCCGCGCAGGCGGGGTCTAAGGTATCTCCCGGAGCATACTTGGTGGCAGGAAATGTAGCATAAGCGTATAAACCAAATGAAAATAAACCAGCAAAAATAATACCGGTTACCACCGACAAAGAAACATGCTTAAAAGAATTTTTAGGTTTGATGAAAACAGGGGCAAAAAAAACTTCTTCTTTTTTTTCAAAAACAGTAATTTTAATTGTCTCTTTTTTGTCTGGCATTCAAAGTAATTACAGATTCACATATTTTACCATGCAAATAACTTGTCAACAATCCTAATATATGTGGATAACTTTAACATAAAAAGGCGCACAAAAAAACACTCATAAAAATAAGTGCTTTTTTGCGCTCTGACTTCCTTTAAAATTTCTATGAAATTTTAAGTGGGTGTCCTCATGCAAAACCCAAGGGCTTGCGAATATTGAACTCCCGATATAAAGGTAATATAGAATATTTACCGGAAATTTCAGAGCTACATGTATTATAACTCCCCAAAAATCTATGTCAATTGTCTTGCTGTGGAAAAACCTAAAGACCCAAAGCTTTCACCAACTGTTTTATCAGTGAAACCACTACCGGCGGGGGCATTAAGCTATTTGATGCCTCGCCTTGATCATCTTGTATTTCCCAAGGTTTTTCTGAAGTGTTTATACCACCAGAAGCGTCAACTTGGTAATGATACTCGGGCGTTATTTCATAATCATCTGCAAATTCCTCCACGTTTTGCGCCGGAATGGAATTTCGTAGCAGTATTTTAGAAATCCCGTACATGTTATAGATTTGTGCCATTAAGATACCATCTTTTTCTAATCTGGCTTTAATAGGCTCAATGCCATGTTCATCCCCTTCTTTGGTTACCATGCGAGCACCAAGGCAAACCGAATTGTCGCACAACAAGTAAAATTCTTTTTTGATTTGATCATACTGCACCTTTTTGGTCGGCAGAAGCCGCACATTGCGCGAGGTGTTACACAGTGGACAAATCACGCGTTGTTTTATGCGCTGGTCAATAATATTGATTGGCACGTCAATTAACACAAAAATATCCGGGTCACTGCGGTAATCAATTAAGTGCTTAAAAAACAATGAATAAGAAACCTGGTCAACATCGCGCGGGAATCCGTCAATAAAAATGGCTTTTTTACCAAGACGCGTGATTTCTTTTTCCACCAAAGCTAAAATCAATTCCGAAGGCAATAGCAACTTGGTAGTACGCTCTTCCATGGCTGTAATTACGTCTGCCAGTGCCACCGGCCCCCGATATTTTCTTTCTAAAAACGTAATCAGTTCCTGTTTTTTTACCGGATCCCTTAAAACTTCATCAAACCCGCGAATCATATCCCCCACCGACACGTGTTCTATGTTTTCTGGATCAATAATTTCGCGAAACATTTTAGAATACGTTCCCTTGCCCGAGTTTTTTTTACCCAATAAGTATACAATAAACGTATTGTTTTTTAAGTAATTCTGAAGTTTTTTAATTTCTGCACCAGCCTTATACTCAAAATACTCCTTGCGACCAGCGGGATCGGTTAAGTCAAAGGTTTTACCTTCGCTAGTTTTAGTTTTAAAGATGGGAAATTCCATGTAATACTTTTACCATATTACTTTGAATTACGAAATGCTTTCGCAAGATTTTTTTCAAATTTGCGGGCGAAAAGGTGATAGAATTTTCAGGCGTAGCCAAGGGCTACGCATGAAAATTATGGCACCTTTGCAGTCCAAATTTGGAAAAAAGATGCGAAAAGTATTCTCAAACGAGCATTTCGTAATTCAAAGCATATTATAAAACAAGTTGCAAAATTTATACACAAAACGGCGCGCCCGCGGGCGCGGGCGCGCCGTTTTTACTCACTCACTTACTTAGCCACTCCCCCCAAAATCCTAAAAAGTTTCGTTCCGCATTTTGCATGGGTTCCGGTCATAGCTCTACCCATCTTCCCGCCTTTTCGCTTAAAATCCACTTCTTTAGCATCAGTCATCTCCACATTTTTCTCTTTACACTTTACGCAATAAGCTGTTGTCATAGTGAACCTATAAACTTATGAACTTATGGACGAAAGAACATTCTTGTTCTTAGGTACTTTAGTTTTTCAGTTCTTTACTTTTTACGTTACGAAAGGTGTTTTGAAACTAATTTAGTCATTTCAAACATCGTAACCTCTCCCTTGCCTCCGAATATTACCTTCAATGGCGCATCAGCAATAATATTCCTTTTATTTGCCGGATTCTGTAAATTATTTTTCTTAATGTATTCCCAAAGTTTTTTTACAACCTGTCCCCTGGCCATTGGACCCTTTCCAACAACCACTTCTAAATCAGACGTAAGTGTCATCGGCTTTAAAAGAGCCGGATTTGCTTTTCTTGGCATAAATTTTTATTTTTTAAACGTTAATATAACTTTAGATTCTCGACCTTGCTTGTTCTTGCAGTATGAACAAAATTTGCAAGATGTTAATTCCTAACCCCATTTTAGCTTATAATAGTCCTGCGGTCAACGTGCGTGTCAAGCTTTCATGGATTTTTGACTATTTTCTGTTGAAAAAACTTTATCACATCCAAATACCCCAGTACGCAGTTTTTCCCGTCCCATAAAAACGGTACGCCGATTTGAGCTGGATCCAGCCCGCACGTTTGCGCTTTGTCGGCCAACATATCCGCGTTAAACTCGTTCCCAAACACCTCAAGTCTTGTAAACGCCACCTTGCTTTCCACGGCGTTATTTTTAATAAACGTTTCCACCTTAGTGCAACTTAAGCACTTTTCCCCCTCAAATAAAAGAATGCCGTTTGGCACCGGATTTTGTTTTACAAAGTAAGATTTAATCTGCGTCAATCCATTACCGTAAAATAAAAATAGCAGTGCCTCGGCGATAACAAAACAGCCGACAACTGAAAAAAATATGACATTTTTCCTAAAAAAACTATTTGTTTTCTGCACTCTGTTTTGGTTTACTAAAATAAAAAATATAAACTATTTCCAAAATACCCGCCGTATTTAAAATCAGCATGGCAATAAACCAGTTTCTCTGGCTGTTTCGCCCCGCACGCCATAGCGCAAACCCTTTCCATACCAACGACCAAACACTTACCACTAAAAGCGTCGCCGTAAAAACAGGACTATTAAGTAATGCATTAAAAGAATTGATATCCATAATTTTGAAGTTACAAATTACTTTGAATTACGAAATGCTTTCGCAAGATTTTTTTCAAATTTGCGGGCG
>CAZYSZ010000057.1:0-4631 GCA_964650025.1 uncultured Candidatus Saccharibacteria bacterium
ATCAAATTTTTAACTAAAAATCTGGATTTTTCGTAACAATCCTTATTTTGCAAGATGTCTTATGTTGCATATCATAAAAAATAACCAAAAAGGATTTGTGGCTTTAATAAGCACCATGTTGGTTTTAATTTTTATGGTTAGCGTTGCCCTAAGTATGGGCGCGCTGATTTTTCAGCGTCAAAAAATTTCCACCAACACCATACTTGCGACGCAGTCGCATTATACGTCTGAAGCTGGCTTGGAAGATTCTTTATGGCGTTTAAAAAACAATCCCCAAATGCCGGCGTTAAATTATACCCTAACCATTGCAAATTCTACAGCCACGGTTACTATTCCCGCGATTATCGGCGGGTCGCGTTCGGTTAATTCACAGGGCAGTAATAACGAGTTGGTTAAAACTAACGAAATCGTATATTCCTTAAACGGCGAGGGAGCGGATTTTCATTACGGCGCACAGGTTGGCGCGGGCGGACTTTCCATGGGCAGTAACAGTCGAATCATCGGAGACGTTTTTTCCAGTGGTAATATTACTGGATCGGGAGATATTACCGGGGACGTGATTGTTTCGGGAAGCGGTAAAAGCATTAAAGATGCTGATGTCGGGGGAAATGTATTGGCATACAGTTGTTTGTCACCAGCAACAGTGTCGGGAAACTTAACCTATGTGACGGGAGGGTCTCATACCTGCGCGGTTAGTGGTACTACCGCCAGTCAGTCTAGCCAAATTCCGCCGGCCGATTTGCCTCTTACTCAAAGCCAAATTGATGGCTGGAAATCTGATACCGCCGGTGGCACTGCCAAATCGGCCTACACCATCAGTAGTAATGACACGGTTACGGAAAATTCCGCTGTGGTTATTACCGGTAACATGAGCGTGGGCAGTAACGCCACCTGGAATTTAAATGGTGCGACAAAAATTATCGGAAATTTAACGGTTGGCAGTAATTCCACGATAAATTTGGGCGGCACTTTGTATGTTACCGGCGTTATCGGTTTTGGTTCAAACTCCACCACGCAATTACAGAATTCATATGGTTCTTCCAGCGGCGTGGTGTTGTCTGATGGGGTAATTACAGTCAATAGCAATGCCAACTTAAAAGGCTCGGGTCAAACGGGAAGCTATATTTTAATTCTTTCCACGAGCTTGTCGGGTTCGGCTATCGGCGTTGGCAGTAACTCCACTGGCGCCATTTTTTACACCAGCAACGGGGGGGTATCTATTAACAGTAATGCCACGGTCAGAGAAGTCACGGGTTACTCGGTTTCACTGGGTTCTAACGCCACGCTCCAATATGAAAGCGGTTTGGCTAACGTCTTTTTTTCCAGCGGCCCGGGTGGAAGCTGGCAAGTGGAAAGTTGGCAACAAAAATGATAAGCGATGCCAATCTACTAATGACATTCGAATCTACTAATACGACGGACGGAAGACGAGCATTAGCCACAGCGAGCTTTTTAATGATACAATAAAATCAATATGCTGGAATTTTTAAAATTATATCCTGAAAACTTCGGCTTGGATATTAGCGATTTGTCGCTAAAAATAGTAAAACTGAAAAAAAATAAAGGCGGTTTTAGCATTGCATCGTTTGAAAAAATTGATATTGAACCGGGTATCATTGAAAAGGGTGTGATTCAAAAAGAAGATGCGCTGATAAAAATCATCAAGGCCGCGTGTAAAAATGTCAAAGGCGAAAAATTCAAGACCAAATACGTGGTGGCGTCGTTACCCGAAGAGCGGTCATTTTTGCAGGTTATTCAAATGCCCAATATGAAAGAAGAAGAGTTAAAGTCAGCCGTTATTTTTGAAGCGGAAAATTATATCCCCCTGCCCGTCAGCGAAGTGTATCTGGATTTTACCGTAGTGCCTTCCACCAGTTCCCAGTCAAACCATTTAGATGTGCTGATCGTCGCCATACCAAAAAAAATCGCTAACTCCTATGTTTCCTGTCTAAAAAAAGCTGGGCTTACCCCGGCGATGCTGGAAGTTGAATCAGAAGCCATTGCCCGTGCATTGGTTCCCAAAAGCCAAAACACTGCGCCAATCATTTTAATTGACTTTGGCAAAACATCCACGGTGTTTATTGTTTTTTCGGGCCGATCCATACGGTTTACCTGTTCTATCCCCTTTTTCTCTCAGCAAATAACCACGGTCGTGGCCAAAATCTTGGATGTTGACATGCAAAAAGCCGAAAAAATAAAAATGAAGTTCGACCTTTTTGATCAAGGCATAAGGTCGGAAAAAATAAGACAAGCTATAGACCCCATTTTAGAAGACCTGGTGATGCAAATTAAAAAATATATGAATTTTTACCAGGAACACGCTTTCCACGAACATGCCACATTTGACCAAAATATACAAAAAATACTGCTGTGTGGCGGCGGGGCAAGCCTTAAGGGTTTGCCAGAATTTCTCTCAAAATCTTTGGGTGTTTTGGTGGAACTTGGCAGTATTGGATCACACATCTATAATAAAAACCAAGAAAGTCAGGTAGAGCGGGACCCATTGTTATTTGCCACGGCTTTTGGATTAGCGCTTAAGGGAATAAGTGATTTAAATACCTAAAACGCCACACGATATGATCAATCTTTTACCTCCGGAAATAAAAAAACAATTATTGCTGGAGCAGCAATTTAAGGTAGCCGTTATTTTAGGGATAACCACCATGATTCCCTTGGCGTGTTTGGCGTTGATATTGTTGTCACTGCAACTGCGTACATCGTCAGAAGTCAATAGTCAAAACATCGCCCTGGAGTATGCCAAAAAACAATATCAGACTTCCGATTTTCTAAACTTCCAAAGCATCATTTTACGGGATAATAAAAATCTGTCCTCGCTCCGCGTTTTTTACAATACCCAAACATACATCGGTGATGCGCTGGTCAATCTGGCCGATTTGGTGCGTCCCCAGGGGCTGTACTTTACCAACGCTTCCCTGGTTAAAGATAAAAATAAAAATATCAAAGTCACTTTGTCGGGTTTTAGCAAATCACGAAATGACTTATTGGTATTTCAAAAAAATATTCAGACCGATGTGCGCATACAGCAACCCTTGTTTTCCCCGGAAAGTTGGGTGTCGCCTCAAAATGTCACATTTTACTTAACGTTTAATTATGAGCCTCTTGCAAAATAAGGATTTACTACAAATCCCACATTTTTGCCAAAAATTCGCTATAATTTTTATCTAAAAATTTGTTATTTTCGTAACAATCCTTATGGTAATCAACAATAAAAATAGCATATACTTTGCGGTAAGTGCTTTTGCGTTTGGCGCTCTGGCCTTGGTTCTATTGGTCATTATACCTTTGTTTTTGCATATAAAGGGCAACGCAAAAAATCTGGCTTCAATGCAACAGCAAGCAAACGGTCTTCAAAAACAAAATCATGATGTGGAAGAATTTAAGCAACATTACGCCGATTACAAAAATAATTTGGATGCCGTCAATACCATGTTTATTGACCGTCAAAACCCTGTGGGTTTTATCACATTTCTGGAAACTGCCGCCAGTGAAGCCGGTATTAACGTGCAAATTTCTTTGTCCCAAGATACCAATCCTACCGATCTTGGCGCCATCACTTTTTCACTATTTGCCAGCGCGAACTTTCTGAATATCCTGCAATTTGTCCAAGTTATAGAACATGGTCCATATTTAATTGATATTGAAAATGCTGCCATCACCAATTCCAGTCAAGCTGATGCTAAAAATAACCCCAGTAGTGCCGTTGATGCCACTTTCCAAATCAACGCTTTTTCTAAATCGTAACGGGTCGCTAAATACAAATCAAAGAAATTCTTAATTCGTAGAGAAATTATGAAAATAATCTTCGAAAGGTCGCATTTTTTTGGCGCTAAATCTGGTAGTATAAAAAAACTTCCGTTAATGTTGGCCTCGCATGCTTTTTTAGTGATGCTGGCTTTGATTTTGGTTGATTTGGTGGCGGGAATCGTGCTATTCTATATATACGTGGTTTTGGCAAAATCCGGGCATATGGATGCCGTAAGCCAGGTCATGCCATTTCAATATCCCACCTATCAGGCAGTCCTAAAACAATGGCAAACAAACCAGCAGGATTTTAAAGATTTTCAAAAAAAAACTTATTTAAATCCATTTAAGTAATATGGAAAAAAACGATAAAAAAATTTTAATCGTGGAAGATGACGAAGATTTTACCTACATTCTGCAAAAAAAATTCACTATGGAAGGTTTTTTGGTGGTAAGTGCCAAAGACGGTCAGGAAGGTATTGCCATGGCCGAAAAAGAAAATCCGGATTTAATTATATCAGATGTGTTGATGCCTAAAATGGATGGTATTGCCATGGCAAAAAAAATCCGAGAGAAAAATATCGATGTGCCCATTATTTTTTTAACCAACACCAAAGACACCGATCTTACCATTGACGCCCAATCATCGGATAAGTTTGAATATTTACTAAAATCCAACACCAGAATCGGAGAAATCTTAGAAAAAGTCAAAAACAAACTAGGGATCGCGTAGCTCACAAAAAAAACAGTACCAAATATATTGGTGCTGTTTTTTTGTGCGGTGTATCTTTAAAATACTTTGAATTACGAAATTCTCGTTTGAGAATACTTTTCGCATCTTTTTTCCAAATTTGGACTGCAAAGGTGCC
>CAZYSZ010000058.1:0-4168 GCA_964650025.1 uncultured Candidatus Saccharibacteria bacterium
TTAAATTTAAATTTTACACTACTGCCACGTAAATCCGCTCACATAAATAGAGTAAAACGCCGTCGTTAAACCATTAGCCGAATACTCGGCCAGCGTGCCAGTGCTGTCTGCCGAAATTTTTATCGTAATAGCTTTGTCGTTGAATCTTGCGTCGCGAAATACAGAAAATTGGGTATCTGGGGAATTTAATCTTAACGTGTGAATCGTCATGGTTTGGTTCGTGCCTCCGACGCTAAATGTCCCCGTCCAATCAATTTGGCCGTTACTTAAATTATTGGCGATAGGAATGGTTTGCACTACGGTGTTGTTGTAATTTACCGTCAGACTTTCGCTGGCAGTGTTAATCACTCGGCTGTAGTTAAAATTCACATGGCGAGAATCTTTGGTTCTGGTGTCAGGTGGGATGACTGGCGCAACAAAACCAATAACGCCGGAACTATCCACATATATCGTTTTAACTTGACTATGATCATCTTTAAGCCACAGGGTAACACTGCTGGACTTTTGCGTGGCGCCTGTTAACTGATCAAAAACAACTTCACTGCCACCACCCGTGATAGTTATGGCGGAAAATTCGGTAATTGCGGCAACCAAGTAAGTTTTATCAACTGACGTATCGCGCGTGGCGTAACTGGTACCTCTAAATAAAATATAGGTATTGGGCGTGGTAGCGGTGTTAAAATATACGCCATATTTACTATTGCCCTGCGAAGCCAGTGTCTGGTTTTGTGCCAGCCGTAGAATATTCATTACTTCTTGAGTGGCATTATCCAGCTGGGGTTTTTTTTGTAGCGAAACATAAGCTGTAATAAGCATCGTCATCAAAAGCGCCAGGATTGCAATGCCAATAATAAGTTCAACTAGGGAAAAACCAGTTTGCAAGATATTTTCTACTTTTTTCATTGAAAATTAGAAATTCAACCAGACGTTATTCGATATTTTGAAACGATGAATACATAGGCGCAATGATAGAAATAGCAAAAAAGGCGACACACAAACCCAGAAAAATAATCAACAATGGCTCAATAATCACCGAAAAGTTTTTGGCCAACTCAATAACTTCCTGCTCGTAAAACTCCGCCAATCTTTTTAAAATATCAGACGTTTTTCCGGTTTCTTCACCCACTTCCATCATATCAATGGCGCCAAACGGGAATAAATCTTTGTACGGCCTCAAAGCGTTTGATAATTTTTCGCCCTTTTTTACTTTATCAATGGCCTGTGCCAGAGCTTTTTTAAAATAGACATTGCCGGCTGTGGCGCTGGTAATTTCCAATGACCGCACCAATGAAATGCCGGAAGCATTCAGTGAACTTAACGAACGAATAATCACCGCCGAATTAGTTTTTTTAATAAACGGGGAAATCAGAGGCATTTTGATCAACATGGTATCGCGCGCCAATCGGCCGGTTTTGCTTTTCATCGCTAGAAAAAAACCGTAAAACAATCCCATGGGCGCCAAAATCGACAAATACCAAAATTGTTGAGCAAAATTACTAATGGCAATTAAAATCCGAGTGTAAATGGGTAGCTCAATATCCATGCCAACCAAAAATTCCGTAAACTTTGGTAACACAAATGTGGCGATAACGCCCCCAATAATAACCATCACCACCAGCACAATGCAAGGGTAAATCAACGCACCCCGGATTTTAGAACGCAATTCATGGTCGCGGTCCATATGGGTGGACAAAATCCCAAACACTTCGTCTAACGTTCCCGATTCTTCACCAATCTTTACCATGCTAACAAAAAAATTATTAAACACCTTGGGGTATTTTTCCAGCGAATCCGAAAGGCTGGCTCCCTTATTTAAACTTTGGTTAATATCCAGCATGATATTTTTTAACTTCTGATTTTTTGCCTGCCCCGCCAAAATGTCAAAAATTTTGACCAGCGAAAGCCCTGACCCAAACATAATCCAAAGATTACGCGTCATCATCAATTTTTCCACCTGCGAAACTCCCAGCGATGGCAGTGAAAGGTGCTTCCAATCAATTTTTCCCTCACCCTCCACATCGGCTTTAATCAAAAGCATATTCTGATCTTTTAAATTTTTTGCCAACTGACTGGGACTTTCCGCAAACAAAACCCCCGTCTGGTCTTTCCCGTCAAAAGATTTAGCAATATAAAAATAGTTAGGCACCGTGTGAGTTGGTAGTGAGTAGTTAGTAGTTAGTAGACGCTTTCGCTCTACTCACTGCTCACTACAAACTACTCACTTATTCCGTTATCACCCTCAAAATTTCCTCAATCGACGTCAAACCTTGCACCGCCTTAACAAATCCGTCTTCAATCATGGTGCGCATGCCTTCCTGCATAGCCAGGTTGGCGATTTCGCGGGTGTTGGCTTTTTTTATGATTAAGTCGCGAATAGTGTCGGTAATCGGCAACACTTCCACAATTCCGATTCGGCCTTTATAGCCGTCAGCCGATTCTTTGGAGGGTTTTGGCCGGTAAAATTCAATATCTTCTATGGTAGCCTTAGGTTTTATCAGTTTTTCCGCTTTTAAAATCTGTAGCATTTTTTCGACGTCGCAGTATTTTTGCAAGTTTTTTATCTCGGCAGAATTTAGCGTATATTTTTCTTTACCTCCCGCAAATTTCCTGACCAAGCGCTGGGCGATAATCAAACTTAAGGTAGAAGAAATCAAAAACGGCTCGGCGTGCATGTCAATCAAGCGCGGAATCGTACCGGCCGCTTCGGTGGTGTGCAAGGTAGACAGTACCAAGTGTCCGGTTAGCGAAGCATTAATCGCCAGGCCCGCGGTTTCTTCATCTCGAATTTCTCCCACCATAATAATATCCGGGTCCTGTCGCACCAACACGCGAAGCCCCGCCGCAAACGTCAATCCAATCTGGGCATTAACCTGCGTTTGGTTAACCCTGGTCATGCGGTATTCTATCGGGTCTTCTACCGTAGAAATATTTACATCGGGCGTATTTAAAATATCCATCATAGAATACAGCGTCGTAGTTTTTCCGGATCCGGTTGGCCCCGTAATTAAAATCATACCGGAAGATTTTTGTAAGTTATCTTGGATTTGTTTTAAGACTTTCCCATTAAAACCCAGCCTGTCCAGCGTGACTGATTTGGTGTTTTCCGCCAGCAACCTCATAACAATTTTTTCGCCGTTCATGACCGGCAGAACCGAAACTCTCAAAGAATATTTAAAATCTTCGGTTTCAATTTTAAACCGGCCGTCCTGGGGCAGGCGGTGTTCGTCCAGTTTTAAATTAGCCAGCACCTTAATGCGCGCCACAATGCCAAGACTGGTAGTAATGGGCAAGGTCATAACGTCATGCAAAATACCGTCAATGCGATAGCGCACCACCACCTCTTGTTCCAACGGCTCAATATGCACATCGCTCGTTCCCTGTAAAATGGCATGCTTTAACAGAGTATCAACAATTTTTATAATCGGCACATCCTCGGCCGCTTTTTTTATTTCTTCGGCCGGCAGGGGCATTGCTTTGCCACTAAAAATATCAGGGTCTTTTATGTGTTTTATTTCCTGATCGCGCACCTGGCCATGCATTAAGTCTCTAAATTCCGTTGCCAGCGTAGTTTGGTACTGTGAAATAGCGTTTTTGATGGATTCTGGGGTTGTCAGTCGCGCCAAAATTTTTACCAATGGCATGGTTTTTTCTAAAAATTCAACCGTGCGCAAGTCTTCGGGGTCAACCATGGCCACCTCAAGGTTATTATCTTTCTTTCTGAAAGCGACAATGTGGTGCGCCCTGGCAATGGATTCAGGAATGATTTTTAACACATCAGGCGGTATTATTTCATTTTCCAAATTAATAAACGGAATACCCAAAAGATAAGCCTTGATTTTTATCAGCTCTTTTTTGGTAATAAGTCCCTGGTCAACCAATGCGTCGCCGGCCAGTTGGTTAGATTCTTTACTTACCTTAAGCACATTTTGGAATTGGGCCTCGGTGATCATTCCCGCCTCCAAAATAAATTTAAGTAGTTTTTCGGATTCAACTTTCATAATTTCTTGTGAGAAATTTACCTACGAATTACGAATTTTGCCAAATTACGAATGTGAAAAAACGTATTCGTAATTCGTTTAGATTCGTAATTCGCGAGGATATTAGACTTGTCCATAAATAACTTTTGTTACGAAAATTTCAGATTTTTAGCCAAAAATTTGATAGAATT
>CAZYSZ010000059.1:0-3792 GCA_964650025.1 uncultured Candidatus Saccharibacteria bacterium
GCCCGCAAATTTGAAAAAAATCTTGCGAAAGCATTTCGTAATTCAAAGTATTTAAAGTTAAAAAGTAATATTATGTCCATGGCGCAAGCTAAAAAAATTCTTATTGTTGAAGATGAGGTTTCATTGCAATCAGTCCTTAAAGAAGAGTTGAAAAATAATGGTTTTGAGGTGATTTCTGCTTCCGATGGAGAGGAGGGGCTGGCAATGGCTAAAAAAGAAAAACCGGATTTGGTGTTAATTGATATTTTACTGCCTAAAATGGACGGTATTGCCATGGCGCGGGAAATAAAAAAATCGGGCATTGAAACATCAATGATATTTTTGACTAATTTTAGCGACATAGAACACATTGTCGCCGCATCTGAAGAAGTGTATGCGGATTACCTGATAAAATCTGACTCTGATATCAGCGACATTGTTAAGAAAATAAAAGAGAGGCTGGGATTATAATATTGAGCATCTTAGTCCAGAGTATTGTAAACAAAAAATCGTCTTACCGTAACCTGAGAGGCGATTTTTTTGGTAAGCATAGACCTCTTATGACTTTGAATTACGAAATGCTCGCTTGAGAAGACTTTTCGCATCTTTTTTCCAAATTTGGACTGCAAAGGTGCCATAATTTTCATGCGTAGCCCTTGGCTACGCCTGAAAATTCTATCACCTTTTCGCCCGCAAATTTGAAAAAAATCTTGCGAAAGCATTTCGTAATTCAAAGTCTTATGAAAGTTTTTAAAAGTAAATTTTTTATCGCGGCGCTGGCAGTCTTTTTTTTGGTTGTCATTTATGTTGATTGTCGCATTGCCTACCAGCATTTTGTAAAAGCGTTTTTTTCAAAGACATTTTTGTATGCGAAAAATTCCACAGCTTCTTTGGTTTCCAAAAATCACGCACTGGATACATCTTTGGCTTTGGCAAATTCTCCAAACACTATCAGGGCGGTGTATATGACTGGCTGGTCGGCGGGATCAAAAAAGTACCTTGCCTACTTGGATGATATTTTTAAAAAATCACAAATTAATGCCGTAGTAATTGATGTTAAAGATTATTCGGGTATTGTTTCTTACTACACAGGCGCACCGTTGGCGCGCCAATATAAAGCCTACCACGCTCAAATTGGCGACATCGACGCTCTGATTACTCGTCTTCATAGTCGGGGAATTTATATTATTGGCAGAGTAGTGGTTTTTGAAGATCCGATGTTGGCAAAAAACCGCCCAGATTTGGCAATTTACGACAAGGACAAAACAACAGATCTTACAAAACCCGTGCTGTGGGAAAATAATGACCACTTGTCATGGGTTGACCCGGCTAGCTTACAGGTTTGGGATTACAATATCGCCATTGCTCGCGACGCCCTATTACATGGTTTTGACGAAATAAATTTTGATTATGTTCGATTTCCCACCGATGGCAAGGCGGATGCCATGGGGTTTCCGGTTTGGGATGGCAAAACCCCAAAACATGCGGTTATAAAAAGTTTTTTCGAAAAACTGCGCCAGGCATTTCCTGGCGACACCATATCCGCAGATATTTTTGGTCAAGTTACTACCAACACCGATGGCATGGGCATCGGCCAAATTTTTGAAGACTCACTGGCTTACTTTGACTATATTTACCCCATGGTTTACCCTTCCCATTACGCAGAAGGATTTTTGGGATATAAAAATCCGGCAGATTATCCTTACGAAGTTATAGCGCATGCCTTAAGTGGCGCAAAAGATAGAAGAGATGTATATGTAAAAACGCAATCCCAATTAAGCAACGGAGCAACAGCGTTTAAAGTGGCAAAAATTCGACCATGGTTGCAAGATTTTAATTTGGGTGCTGATTACACTCCTGATATGGTGGCGCAACAAATAAAGGCGGTTGGCGATGTAATGGGGGCGGATTATGGCGGTTATATGCTGTGGAACCCATTAAACACATATGTGGGAATTGACCAAATTGCGCCAAAGTAGGGGTTTGCTTGTACGCTTTAAATTACAAACCCCCACATGTAAAAAGAATTTTCGCATCTTTTTTCCAAATCTGGGCTGGAAATTCGCTATAATTTCTGTGCGTAGCCCTTGGCTACGCCCATAAATTCTATCAAATTTCCATCTTCCAGATTTGGAAAAAATATCGCGAAGGGGTTTTGTAATTCAAAGGTTGTAAGAACGTTGGCGATAGTTGTTTGACATAACAAATTTTTGTGATAGTATTAGGCTAGTTTCCATGACCCTTTTAACTTTTCTGGAGGTTTTGTAAAATGGCCCGCATCTTGCTTGTGGATGATGACCGTTCAGTTCTTAAATCATTTCGTTACCTTCTGCGCATGCGCAATCATGAAGTGGTGACTGCCTCAGATGGTGCCGAGGCCTTGCCACTCTTAGAAAGCAACCACTTTGATCTGATGGTGACTGATTTGAAGATGCAACGCATCCATGGTGACGAACTTTGCCGGCGGGCAAAGGAAAAGTTCCCCGATTTGCCGATTATTATGGTCACGGGCAGTCAGGTGACCGAAACCTGCCAAGCAGATTATGTGCTAAGCAAAGGGTGTGATCCTGCTGAATTCCTGGACCATGTTGATAGGCTTGCCAAAAAGTAATTACTTCCTAGTAAAAAGACGACCCCATAAAGGTCGTCATTTTTTTATCAAAATTTACTCCTTTTCCGACAACGTCGCCGTCAAAATAATTTGTTGGCCGTCGCGCAGGACTTTAAAATGGGTTTCTTGGCCAATTTGGCATTTTTGCAAAATCTGATTTAACGGATTTTGTTGAGTGATTTTTTCACTGTTGACTTCTAAAAGAATATCAAATTCTTTAATGCCGGCATTGTCGGCGGCCGATCCTTTAATGATCGGGCTTTCGCCCAAAGCTTCCCGCACCACCAGCGCGCCGTCTTCCACGGGTAGCTTGTTGGCTTTAGCCATTTCTTTGGAAATAATCACATATTTTATACCCAAAAACGGTACCACGATTTTGCCATATTTTCTAACTTCCTGTAAATCTTTTTTGGCGTAGTTGATGGGAATAGCAAAGCCAATATTTTGCGCACCCATGATCATGGCGGTGTTAATACCAATGGCCTTGCCTTTCATATTTACCAAAGGCCCCCCAGAGTTGCCAGGATTGATAGCGGCATCGGTTTGGATTAAGCCCCGTAAATTTTGCATTTGTTTATCCATGCCACCAAAGGCGCTAATGTAGCGGGACAAACCGGAAATAATGCCGGCTGATAGGGTATCGGTAAATTCGCCCAAGGGGTTGCCGATCGCCACCACATCTTCACCAATTTCTATCCGGTCAGAATCGGCCAGTTCAATATAGGGAAAGTGTCCGCCTTCAATTTTTAATACCGCGATGTCGTTAATGGGGTTTCGTGATAATACTTTAGCTGGAAGTTTGTGTTCTGGGTCAATAATTACCGTATAATCGGCACTGGTGTCGGCAACTACATGGTTTGAGGTTAACACATACCCGTCACGGGAAATAATAAAACCTGAACCGCCACCAATTTCCGTTTTTTCCACCGGACTTTTGCCGTCTTTTTGTACCATGGGCATGATATATTCTTTTCCGCCATAAGGAAAAGAATAAAAATCTTCAACTTTAGGAAGATCTTTAGAAACAATCACGCTGATGACTGCCGGACACACTTTTTTTGCAATTGAAACGATGGGGGATTTGGACATGTATTTTTAAAATTAAATTCTTCTTCAATAGACCTGTCCCTAAATAACTTTTTACTGAAAATTCCATATTTTTGCCCAAAATTTGCAATAATTTTTAAACTTAGCGAAGCTAA
>CAZYSZ010000060.1:0-3646 GCA_964650025.1 uncultured Candidatus Saccharibacteria bacterium
TAATTCAAAGTATTTAGTCATCAGTTTCAAAACCAGAAACCGTAAAACTAAAACTTCAAACCTTTAAACTGATAACTATCTTATATTGCATTCACATCGGCTTGATGTATTCCGAAAATATTTCCTTCAGTATCCTTATAATACGCTTGCCAGGCCATTTTAGGAATCGCATATTTTGATAACGCAAGCGTCCCGCCAGCTGATTCAATTTTTTTAATCGTTTCGTCAATATTTTCTACCTGAACCGTGCATACGTAAGCATTGACCGGCTGACCATTTGTCGGCGCGCCACCTTTTCTTACCAACAATCCCCCATTGATCCCTGGCTCTTTACTATCTTTTGGCGCAGTCATAACTCCAATGTACAGGGGCTCCTCCATCCACTTTGGAAATTCCCAACCAAATACATGAGCATAGAACTTTTGAGCACGCTCCACAACTTCTGCTTGAATTTCGAAATGTACAACCCTATTTTTCATAAAAACAGAAATTTGAAGTCCGAATATCGAAATTCGAAACAATACTCAAATCCTAATTTTCAAATTCTTTAAACGTGTTTTGAATTTTAGATTTTGGTAATTTGAATTTGTTTCGGATTTCGGATTTCGTGCTTCGGATTTAGTTAACCGGTACCGCCGGCCTTAATTTTTTTCTTCGTCGCACAATACAAACTTCGCAACACACCACTTTGCGTGATGGCCTGACCGAATCATCGTTATAAAATATTTCACATTTGGTACTGCAATATTTACAGCGTGCTACTACTTCTCTGTTTGGTGAATCCACCACCGGAGTTACAATCCGGTTATCAAACACAAACAAACTGCCTTTAAAATGTTTTCCCGGATATTTTTTCATGTAGGTGTGAATGCCATCTTTTAGTTGATATAAATTAGTAAAGCCATGCTTTTTCAGCAATACCGTGCCTTTTTCACAACGAATTCCACCCGTACACACCGTCACTACTTTTTTGTTTTTCAAATATGCCAGTTCCTCAATTTTCTCCGGTAAATTTTTAAAGTTTTTTAATTTAGGATTGTAAGTTTTTTCAAAATATCCCGCTTCAATTTCAAAATCATTACGCATATCCAATACCACAAAATCTTCTTTTTTGGTATACATTTTTTCAAGCTGGCTGGCCGTTACGGTTTTGGCCGTTTCTTTTTTAATATCCAAATCGCCAATATCCAACGTCACCACTTCCGGCCGGGTCTTGACCATTAGCTTGGTAAACCCCTTGCCATGCCCCACGCTTTGCTTAAACGCCACATCCTTAAAAATCACCTGAGTTTTTAATTTTTTAATGTAGCCTTTAATATTTTTCGTCGTTCCCTCAAACGTGGCATTCACTCCTTCCGGAGCCACCAGCATCCTACCCAGTAAATCAAAACTCTCGGCAATTTTTCGTTGCTTGTCCCGAAATACTTCCGGGTTTTTAATTTTGATAAATTTGTAAAATAATATAACCGTAAAAGTTTCTTTTTTCATTAGACTTATCTATTTTTAAGAAAAGCGTAAATCCAAATGCTAACATTTGGATTTCCATAAAATTACCGCAGGCATAGCAAGCGCAACATTTCGGGCCGAAGAATTTTTTCTTCCTTAAGGTTTACCGTAATGGTCCGCTCATCTTTATCAATACTGACATCATCCATGTTGCCAATAATAAATCCTTGGGAAAAACAGTAATTAACTTTGAATTACGAAATGCTTTCGCAAGATTTTTTTCAAATTTGCGGGCGAAAAGGTGATAGAATTTTCAGGCGTAGCCAAGGGCTACGCATGAAAATTATGGCACCTTTGCAGTCCAAATTTGGAAAAAAGATGCGAAAAGTATTCTCAAACGAGCATTTCGTAATTCAAAGTACTTAGTTGCTTTGAGTTACAAAATACTCGCCTAAGAATATTTTTTGCTTCTTTTTTCAAGCTCTTTGGCAACAGCAGATTTTCCGGTACCAGATACACCAGCCATATCATTTACTCAAACACGCTGTCAATACGGCGCTAGATGTCCAGCCACACTGGCCACTAGGCTGTCTTTGACAGGTAGCATTTTTATAACATGCATATTCAGGCTTGTAAATACAAGTTGAAACAATGCCCTGCTGGTCACTACAAATTTCCCCACTGCAACCGCCCACATAACAATTGCTTGATGTAACCGGTGGCTGGGTAATGATAATGACAGCAGAAATTTCAGTTGCTTCATTTAAGGCAAACAAGTACCCATTAACCATAAGCTGTTTTGTTCTGGTGCTACCAAGCTGTATTTGTTTTACCAGGCTTCCCACACTACCGCCTGTAATGGTAAACACCGGTGAAAGCTCGCCAGCCCAAATACAAACTACATTTTCTTTACAACGCGAATCATTGATTTGTTCAAGCGTGACCGACAATCCATCTGACAGTGTAACTTTCTTGCCAACGGTAAAATTTATCTGGTTGCCAAATACAGGACCAACGGGGCACTGTGAAAATTCACAATTTGGTCCGCTTCGGCCAACTGCAGAACCGTCCGGACACATTTTAGCCTCCATAGTACAAACAACTGGCTGTTGATTGCTGTTTACCACCAACAATTTGGGTAGCAAAACTACACTCAATACTGCTACGCCCCCAAAAAGGATAATTACACCAAGCAAAATGAAAAAAGTACTTATTTTCATAACCTTAAATAGTTTAGGCTTTTATATTACCAATAATTGACATTGACATCTGGTGCATGGCGTCTGACATTTTAATAAATATCTCCACCTGTTTTTCCTGACTGGGCCTTGAAGTTAAAAATTCCAAATCAGTCTGATTGTTTTGGAAAACCGCGTTAATATTATCTGATGCATTTGAAAAATTACTCCTGATTAAAAAGCGGTACCAGGGAAATTTTATTTTCACGCGAGCGTTGGCATCGGCAGAAACGTTTAAGCGCATGCGCCAGGGAATAAATCCTAACAATTTCGCCGGGGTAAAATAACCCATCACCACAGCATCCTCGCTAATATCCACTGAATCTATTTGAGAGTCACTTTCTACCTGAGCTTTTATTTTTTCAGCAATTTCTTGTTTTCGGGCATCATCCCAACCTCTTACCATAACCCTGGCTTCCACCGTTCTTTTATTTACGTTTGGTAGTAACCTTTGCGAGCTTTCTTCGGTAATTTTATTGACCGTAGGTAAAACGCGACTGGAATTTACTTCCGCCGTTAAACCATTTCTTGTATTTGATTGCGATGCGCTAGTATCCATACGTGCGGATGTACCGCCGGCTGTTTCTGAATTCATAGTAGAAACAGAAGCCGAGCCTTCAACCATTGTTGTGCCGTCAATGGCATAGCTATGCCTCGACAACAAAAAAAATCCCGCAAAAACCACTGAAACAATATATTTTTTTACCATATTATTATCTTCAGCCTACCACATGCGCGGTAAAAAAACACGACGGGCGGGCATAAGCCCGCCCGCAACCTTCGTAGCGACACGTCTTTACCTCACAAGCTCACAAAAAGTTCTCCGCTGGCGTTGCTGATAATATCAGTAACATCACTTTGCATTTGCACCTTAGAATTTAAAAACAAATCTGAACTATCTTGCGCATTAGCGTTGATAGAACTTTCAACATTAGACTTGTCCCTAAATAAAGGGTATTAAA
>CAZYSZ010000061.1:0-2275 GCA_964650025.1 uncultured Candidatus Saccharibacteria bacterium
TTCGCCCGCAAATTTGAAAAAAATCTTGCGAAAGCATTTCGTAATTCAAAGTTTAATACCCTTTATTTCTTTTCAGGCGTAGAAGTTTCGGGTGAGTTTGTTATGCTTGGCGTTAATGGTTTTTGCGCTAATCCTTCCAATGCCGGTTTTCCGGCTTTCAAATTATCTAGGATTTTTTTCATGGTGGCGTTTTGTGGGTCTAGTGCGAATAATTTGTTAAACGAATCTAAAGCTTTTTGCTTTTGACCTAACTGGTCATAGGTAAGGCCCACAACGTATAAGACGTCGGCATAGTCTGGTTTTAATGCCAGGGCAGTTTCCAGGTTTTTTTGCGCATTTTGGTAATCCTTACCTTGGTAATAAATAACCCCTTTTTGCAGTAAATAATAAGGGTTTTTAGGGTCAAGTTTTATAGCCTCATCATAAGACTTTTGCGCCCAATCGGAGGCGGTGGCGATAGCACCAATTAAGTTCTCATAGACTACGCCTCGCACCGCCCAATTGTTGACATCCTTAGGGTTTAAATCAGTCGCACGTTTTGACGCATTAATAGCATTGGAAATCAAAACCTGCAGATTTTTTGCGGCGTCGCTGTCCTGCGCAGGATTACTTTTTAACACGCTTTGGGCCTTCAAAAGATACATCTGCGCCAACTGCCTAAAATACACATCGGCATCGTCAATACTGGCGGCTTGCTCCATTTTTTGCAAAGCCCGATCTTGGTTTTTTGATGCCAAAGCCGATAGGGCTTGTGAATAGCTAACATTTGCCAGGTAGCGCTGGCCCTCTAAAATAACAAAGCCCGCACCCACAATACATACGACGGTAAACGCCACCGTAATGCCAAGGGTCATTAAAGAAGACGGCTTTAAAATATAGGTTTTATTATTTTTCCCCGTCATGGCAACCAGGGCGCCGATGGCAAAAAAATAGAAAAGATCAAGAACTAGATTAAAGTTATACAAAAACCCGGCCAGAGTGGCGGTCATTAAAAACACTAACAACACCAAAAAAACCGAGCTATGATATGACTTAGCCAGAGTTTTGTCAAACATAAATTTTCTGATACCATAGTATAGCGCGTAAACGGTTAACGCTAACAAGCCCAAAACGCCGAGCGTCCCTACTGTTGCCAGCATGGTCAGAAACTTTGAAGCGCCGACACTAAACTGAACATTCCAAAACGACCCCCTGTTTAATTCCGGGTTTTTATACAACAGTGCATCGTAAGAAAAACTGCCCGGTCCGGATCCCACCAAGGGAGAACGTAATAACGTATGCCAGCCAATAGCAAGGCTGGTTTTTTGAGACAGCGAAATCTCCACTGATTTTTTATTCAAAAAAGTAAACTGTGGATTGGCCAAGATAAAAAACAGTGAAACAATAATAAAAAATGTGGGCACAAACATCCATTTACCGTCAAATGCATCGCGGCGCATGACCCAAAAACACACTACCAGGCACGACGACATCAATACCAGCCACCACAAAAAACCGTAATTTACCAAAACCAAGACTAAAAATAACAATACTAAGCAGGCACCAGACAGTATTTGCACCCATTTTTTAGAAATGATTAAAAGAATTAAAGATATGGGCAACATCAACGCCGCCCATAGCCCCAGAGTACCGATGCTTCCTACCGAATTGAAAGTTGCGATCCTGGCAAATCCGGCACCCATGACATGCCAACCCAACAATTGCAGAGCACCATAGATCGCGGCAATAAAAAAAGAACTTAGCATGACTAAAAAAGAATTGATCACCTCTTTTTGCGAAAAAACCGTGCTGACTAAAAAATATACGATGCAAAAGCACATAACCGAAAGCAAGCTTTCCGAGGCCACCTGGGGCCAGCCCCACATACTGCCATAACGTAACACGGAAAAAGCCGTTGAAACCACGTACACCAAAAAGAAGACCCCGACCAAAATATGCGCCCGGCTGGCGTTGATGGTTAGCGCCCCTAAAATAAACGATTTTATCACCCAGGCAAACAGCGCCACAAACACCAAAACCACCAACAACATTTGTTTATTAAATTCCAAAACATCCTGGGTCCAGGGTAAAAAAAACAACGGCAACAAAAAAATCAAGCCGTAAATGCTATACCTGGTCGTCGCGTCACAAATTTTTTCCAGCGACGGAAGTTCTTTTACACCAACTTGGTCTGATTTTTTAAAAATATTTCTAAAGTTCATAATTTCTTAAAAAATTATTCTGAAACTGGTGGCTGGGGGATGGGTTCTGGCAGGGGTTCTGGCAGGGGTTCTGG
>CAZYSZ010000061.1:2375-3512 GCA_964650025.1 uncultured Candidatus Saccharibacteria bacterium
GGGTTCTGGCAGGGGTTCTGGCAGGGGTTCTGGTGATACGGGCGGGTTGTCGGCTGGTACAATTTGAGGGTCACTTGGTAAATCCGGCACAACTATATCGGGCGCTGACTCCGATGCTTGCGGCAGAGGTTCAGCAACTTGGGTGGGTACTGGGTCTGGAACGGAATTTACTACGGGCGCGGTTTGGGTTTGGGTATCACAGGCGCCTTTTTCTTTGTACCATTCGCCATTTTCAACCCAAGTACAATAAATATCTCCGGTGGATTTATCCACCATTTCTAACTTTTCAACCCTGGCGGTTTTGGCAAAGAAAGAGTTGGTGGTTAAGTTGGCAATATGAACCAAGCCATCTTTTATCGCAATTCCCAACCCTGTCAGAGCATTTTTTACTCCGCTAATAAATCCGATAGATTCCACACCACTAATATCTCCCGATGCGACGGCCCCGCTAGCAGACAGCCCAGCTCCGGCCTGCAGTTCTTTGATCAATTCTTTTTTAACGCTAGACCACTTAACCCAAATACCGTGTAAGGAACTGTCATCAGCCGTTTTGCCATTTTGCAAATTTTGGTCAATCATACCGATGACAAAATCCCCCACCTGCATTTTTTCTCCGGAAAGCGCATCGGTAGTTTCGTGGGCGGAAATCTCAAAAGAAGAGGCTCCTAAAATATGCTGGGTTACGCCATTGGCTTGAAAATAAATATAAGGAAAGCCATTGACTTGCGCCACGGAAATCTGCCCATCGACAGTTAACTTGGGGGCTCCGGAGCCGTAACTAGTCACCAGTCCGTCAGCACTTGTCGCCATCGCCAGCGCCTTTGGGTAATCAAAATTATTGGCAATATCCCAAGCTTGGGCTTTTTGGGCATCGGTAGCTTCGGGTAAAAAATCTATACGTTTTACCGGCCAACCCGAAACACCTTCAATGGGAATTCCGGCCACTCTTATGGCTTGGTCGCAAAGCAAAGCTGGATTATTTTTGACGTCAAAAGCATGGTTATTGGCGACGTCAGCATACGCCTCTGTGCCAAACAAAAGCGCCACGACACAGAGCATGCTCGCTAAAATATATTTTTTAGTTGTTTTTTGATAAAACATTTTTATTAAAATTTACTCTGCGCTGAGATTCCTGAT
>CAZYSZ010000062.1:0-3390 GCA_964650025.1 uncultured Candidatus Saccharibacteria bacterium
AGACTGCCCTGCCAGCCACCTAGCATCCGGCCAGCCTCGTCTATTTTTAAAGATAGGGCAATGTATTTTTTATTTTCTAAAGACTTTGTTTCCCATAAAATCATCAAAAACACTTTTATGGTATCAGTTTTTCTTATGGCCATGCGTACGTAAGGTAATTTTTCTTGTTTTGAAAGAAAACTGGCTGTTACGATAGCCTCAATGCTGTGGACAAAGAGTTCGTCAATTTTTTTTCCAAGGGTATAACGATGTGTTTTTGGGAGAGTTAAGCAATAATTATACCAAGCTAAATAAGCTTGTTTCGTTTTCTCTAAAACAGGTAAAAGTCGCGGAGTCTGGGGGGGGGTATTAGGGGAAATGTTATTATGGCTAAAATTATTTGTGACCATCGTTTTGAAGATTTAATTCACATAGAAAACCTGCTCTTAGCTTGGGAGGAATTTTTGAAAGGCAAGAAAAAGAAAAAAGATGTGCAGGAGTTTCAATTGCACCTGATGGATAATATCCTATCACTCCATTACGATTTAGCAAGCGGCGCGTACCGGCATGGGGGTTACCAAACCTTTAATATTTCCGATCCCAAGCCAAGAATCATCCACAAGGCCTTGGTGCGCGACCGCCTGTTGCACCATGCCGTCTACCGGGTGTTGTACCCCTTTTTTGACGATACGTTTATCGTTGATTCGTTTTCGTGCCGGATTGACAAAGGCACGCACCGGGCCATGAAGCGTTTTAAAAAGTTTGCAGGTATGGTTTCTAAAAACAACACCCGCACCTGCTGGATATTAAAGTGTGACATCAAAAAGTTTTTTGCCAGCATTGACCAGGATATTTTAGTGCAAATACTGGACCGTCGGATTAAAGATAAACGGATTGTTAATTTACTCAAAGAAATAGTGGTCAGTTTTCATTCTGGAAAAAGGGGAATTGGCCTACCCTTGGGGAACTTAACTTCACAGCTTTTTTCTAACGTGTATTTGCACGAATTTGACCAGTTTGTAAAACACCAGCTAAAACTGAAATACCATATTCGTTACGCCGATGATTTTGTGATATTTTCGCAAGATAAAAAGTATTTGGAAGGTATGGTTCCCAAACTGGCAGATTTTTTGCAAACCAAACTAAAACTTACATTGCATCCCGAAAAAGTTTTTATTAAAACTCTATCTTCCGGCCTGGATTTCTTGGGCTGGGTGCACTTTTTTGACCATCGGGTGTTGCGAACTGCAACGAAAAGAAAAATGTTTAGAAGACTAAAAGAAAATCAAACAAGAGAAGCGCTACATTCGTATCTGGGCTTGTTAAAGCACGGCAATGCGGGCAAAATAAAAAATAGCGTCTTAAGTCGCAGCCCCTTGATTTTTAAATGATTTTAGGCTAAACTATTATATTACACCAAGCACAGAAATTTTCTTTGGAAAATTTTGTACTCGGTGAAAATTTTATTTATAAAGTTTTCATGTCAAAAAATAACACGATTAGGAAGTCGGATAAGAAGTTTATAAGGTCTGAAAAGGCGCGGATTCGCCGGCAGATTTTGGATGTTAAAAAGCAGGAAGAAATGATTGATAATCTTTATAAAAAATTTATAAAGCCGCAGAAAAGCGCGGAAGTTAACGCGGAAACACGCGGAAGCGAAAAAACGGAAACGCCGAAGGTTGAAGTGAAAAAAGATGCCAAAAAATCTGAAACAAGAAAAGAAAAAGTGGTAAAAAAATCTAAGACCAAGTAATACTATGAAAAGAAATTCAACTCGGCATAATGCCAGGATAAATAAGCGATGGCGTAAGAGTAGGGGCAAAAGGATGAAACAAGAAGCTAATAAATAGCGACACTAATCTACTAATTACATCCGAATCTACCAATACGTATTCGTAGATTAGTGTGTTATTAGTGGATTGGGGTCGCCTTTTTTATAATGAAAATACAAGAAATTCAACAATTATCAACAAAGTTGGGCATGGAGTCAGACTTTCGCGGCGTGGCCGGCGTGCAAAAATTGCTGGACCGGAAAAAAGCTCAATTTCAAAAACTTTCCTTAAAAGAGCAGGAAGAGTTTGATAGAGACGCATTGGAAAATCCGTATTTGGATTCTGGGGTGTATAATATTTCTGAAAACAAAGAAGTCAAAAGGGTGTTAGTGGGTATTGATATCGGTCCGGAAGAAATTTTATTGGCGCGCGAACTTGGTGATATAGATTTGGTTATTGCGCATCATCCTATCGGCAAGGGGTTGGCGCAGTTGGCGGATGTTATGGAACTTCAATGCGATGTGTATAATTATTATGGTGTGCCGATTAACGTAGCGGAAGGTTTGATGCGTGAGCGGATTTCTGAAGTGGCGCGCGGGGTTAATGCCTCAAACCACCAGCGAACCGTGGACACCGCCCGCCTTTTAAATATTAATCTGATGAATTCGCATACGCCCACGGATAACTTAGCGGCCAAGTTTTTGAAAAACTTTATTGAGAGCCGAAAATTTGAAACCGTGGGAGACGTGGTGAGTGCATTAAAAGAAATTCCTGAATACAAAGAAGCAATGAAAATTGGCGTGGGGCCGAAAATTTTTGTTGGCTCGCCGGAAAATCGCTGTGGGAAAATTTCCCTGACCGAAATTACGGGTGGCACGGAGGGTTCGCCAAAACTCTACGAAAAAGTTGCGCAAGCGGGAGTCGGCACAGTTATCGGTATGCACATTTCAGAAGAACACAAAAAAGAAGCTACTGCGGCGCACATTAACATCGTCATTGCCGGGCACATGTCATCGGACTCTTTGGGCGTGAATTTATTCATGGACGAATTACAAAAACAAGGCATAGAAATTGTGTCCTGTTCGGGGTTTACCAGGGTTTCGCGAGTATAAACTATAAAGACCTCTTGCAAAGTCAAAGACGCCTGGTAATGCTGGGTGTTTTTTGTTAAAATTAATTTCAATATCATTAAATATAAAGAAAATGCCAAAAGCAAAACCAAAAACAAAAGCAAAAGTAGTTGCCAGGAAAAAACCAATTAAAGTAGCTAAGAAAAAAATCAAAAAAGCGCCTTTACCCAAAGCTGTAAAAGTTGATGGAAAATTGGTTGGTAAAATTTCCCATTATTTTTCAAATATACAAGTGGGCATTATTAATTTATCAGCACCATTAAGTTTGGGTGATAAGATTCGGATTATTGGTGGAGAGGCTACGGATTTTAATCAAAAAGTAACATCCATGCAGATTGATCATCAAGAAGTTAAAAAAGCTAAAAAGGGAGATTTAGTAGGTTTTAAAACCGACCAGCAAGTAAGAGAAGGGTATAAGATTTATAAGGTATCGTAGGTCGACGCAATTGACATTAGACCTGTCCCTAAATAACTTTTTACTGCAAATTCCATATTTTTGCCCAAAATTT
>CAZYSZ010000063.1:0-3228 GCA_964650025.1 uncultured Candidatus Saccharibacteria bacterium
TAATTTGTAAATTGTAATTTGGTATTTTATTTGATGATGCACATTCCTGTTCTTACTAAAGAAGTCTTAGAATATTTAGACCCAAAAGCTAACGAGAATTTTGTAGATGGTACGGTGGGGCAGGCGGGACATGCGCTCTTAATTTTAGAAAAAAATGGGTCGCAAGGAAAAGTGTTGGGAATAGATTTGGATGCTGGGCAAATTGAAAATAGTAAGCGGCTGACGGAAAAATATAACGATAGGATTATTTTGGTGCATGATTCTTATGTTAATTTAAAAAATATTGTGCGACAAAACAACGTTACGCCTGTTGATGGGATTTTGTTGGATTTGGGGTGGTCAAGCTGGCAGTTGGAAAGCCGTGCGAAAGGATTTTCTTTTTTGAAAGATGAAGTGCTGGATATGCGCTATGGCGGTGGCGAATTGACGGCAGAAAAAATCGTTAACGAGTATACGCAAAAGGAATTAGAAAGAATACTGGAGGAATATGGGGAAGAAAGATTTTTCCGTAAGATTGCAGAAAAAATTATTGAGCAGAGAAGTATAAAAAAGATTGAAACTACGTTTGATCTTAAAAGAATAATAGAAAGCGCGGTGCCGGAAAAGTTTTGGCGCGGTAGAATTCATGGCGCGACCAGAAGTTTTCAGGCGTTACGGATTGCGGTCAATGACGAATTGGGAAATTTAGTAAAAATGTTACCGGATGCCATTTCAGTTTTGGCGCCAGGTGGCAGGTTGGCGGTCATTTCGTTTCATTCATTGGAGGACAGGATCGTCAAAAACTTTTTTAAAGAACAGGAAAAACAAGGGATTATAAAAATATTAACTAAAAAGCCGGTTATGGCAGGGGAGCAAGAAGTTAAACAAAACTCCAGAGCCAGGTCGGCGAAGCTAAGAGCCATTGTTAAATCATATAACACATAACATAGAACACACCTGCCTATCGGCAGGCAGGTAACAAAAAAACGTCCGTCGTAGTTTTGTTACATGTTCCATGTTATGTGTTCCATAAACTCATGTCATCTGCAACACTACGTTTACATGCTCGGGCATTGCATCGCAAAATCACGGTTGTCCACGCCATTAAAATACATTGGAAGTTGGTTTATGCCATAGCGGTTTTACTTGCCGTGGCTATGTTGATTTTTTATATTGCCATAATCAATCAGTTGACCAGCGGCGCATTTTTAATTAAAAATTATAATAAACAAATTGCTAGCTTAACACAAGAAAATAGTAGTTTACAGGCCAACTTTGCCGAAAGTACTTTTTTGGGTCAGACTTTTGATCAGGCCATGGCTATGGGTTTTCAAAAAACCACAAAAGTGGCTTATGTGCAGGTAATGCAAGGTGCGGTGGCGAAAGCAAAGTGATCATAAAACATGAATAATGAATCATGAATCATAAAAACGCATGTCGTTAAAATGTTCCATGTTCCATGTTTCATGATTCATGAATTTGAATCGTTGGCGGTTACCATTATTTTTTGTAATCTTGTGTATCGTTGCGGCTACTATTATAGGCCGCTTGTTTTATGTGCAGATTATAAATCGTAAGTTTTATCAGGCTCAAGCCCTGGGTCAGCAAAATAGGTTTAAAGAAATACAAGGTGTTCGTGGGCAGGTTTATTTTGGTAATAGCAAGGATAATCACGGTAACCAAAATTCTCCCGATGCAAAAACGTTGGCAATCAATAAAGACAAGTGGTTGGTGGCGGCGGTGCCTCAAAACATTAAAAATAAAACTAATTTTTCCACTCTGTTGAGCGAAAATATTGGTGTATCAGAAGATGCGATATTATCTAAGCTGGAAAAATCTGATTCCTACGTGATTATCAAGAAAGATTTGTCTGATGCACAGGTATCTGCGTTAAAAAATCTTTCGCTAGAAGGTTTGTTATTGGAAAATACTCCTGGTCGATATTATCCCCAACAAACCATGGCGTCTCAGTTGATTGGTTTTTTGGGCGGGGACAATACCGGTCAATATGGCATTGAGGGTTACTATAACGATATCCTGCAGGGTAAACAGGGGATTAGCGAAGAAAAAAGAGGGTTAAATATTATCAATTCGAGGGATCGGGCGGATTTAAACGGTTCGGATTTATATCTGACGATAGATTATAACATTCAATTTCAGGTTGAACAGTTGCTGGCACAAGAACGAAAAAAAGACGATATTGACTCTGGTCAAATTATTGTCATGAAACCTGATACCGGGCGGATTTTGGCGTTGGCTAATTTTCCGGCTTTTAATGTTAATGATTATTCAAAAGAAGCGGATTTAAGCATTTTTCAAAATTCGGCGATACAAAAGTTGTTTGAGCCAGGGTCAGTGTTTAAAGCTTTTAGCATGGCCATGGCTTTGCAGGAAGGCAAAATTACGCCCGACAGTACTTTCACGGATACCGGGGTGGTAAAAATTGGTCCTGATACGGTATATAATTTCAATCATGAAAAATATGGTCAGCAGACCATGTCGGGTATTTTAGAAAAATCTATTAACACTGGCGCAGTATATCTTTCGCAGTTGCTATCGCATCAAACTTTTATTGATTACCTGCAAAAATTCGGTTTTAACGACAAAACTGGCATTGATGTGCAAGGAGAAGTTTCTAGTCAGAATGCGTTGCTCAAAAACGGGTCGCCATTTGGTTTTGCCACGGCATCGTTTGGTCAGGGTATTGGTATGACGCCTATTCAATTAATCCGCGCCTTTGGCGTATTTGCCAATAATGGCAAAATGGTAAAACCGTATGTGGTGGAAAAAATTACTCAGGGCGGCGAATCAGAAGTGGTACGCCCGCAAGTTTCTGACCAAATTATTTCTTTGCAAACCGCTTCACAGGTAAACCAGATGCTTATTAGCGTGGTGGAAAAGGGATATGGCGATGGTGCCAGAATTCCGGGCTACTACTTGGCCGGAAAAACCGGAACCGCGCAAGTGCCAATTCCTGGTCAAAAAGGCTATGATCAAAATAAAACCATCCAGAGTTTTGTGGGGTATGGTCCGGCACTAAATCCGCAGTTTATTATTTTAGTGAAATTAGATAACCCAAAAGTCCCCAAATCCGCATTGTCGGCTGTGCCGATATTTAAAAAGCTGGCACAGTATATTATTGATTATTGGCAGATTCCACCAGATTATGCAAAATAGACGAGTGGGTAGTAAGTACTTTGAATTACGAAATGCTCGTTTGAGAAGACTTTTCTCATCTTTTTTCCAAAT
>CAZYSZ010000064.1:0-3213 GCA_964650025.1 uncultured Candidatus Saccharibacteria bacterium
CTACTCCCAACAAATGACTTCCCACAAGGGAGTTTTTTGTTTATAGTGTAGTAAAACAATAATGATATGCCAGAACAATTTGGAGGCGAAAATTTAGAGCCAATAGAAGAAAAAACGCAACCAGAAAGTAGGGAAGAAAGAGCGGATGTATTATTGCGTTTTTTAAATAAGGTATTACGTACCGCTTAATACCATCAGCGTATTTTGTTGGTGGTTTTTCTTCTTGGTTTTTTTATTGAGGCTTTTTCTTTTTTTTGATATAATGGACACAATTTTATGGATTCAAATACTCGGAAAAAAATCACCATAGGGCTGTGTATCGCTATATTGGCGATTATTTTTTTTGGGGTGTATGTGCCGGGTTCCTTTGGCGACACACCTTTGGTGGATTACACCGTAGAAAGGGGAGTAGGATATAAATCTATTTCATGGGATTTGCAACAAAACGGAGTCATTAAAAATGATATATTCTTTAAGGCGTATGTGCTGGCTTCGGGAAATTATGGTAAATTGCAGGCGGGGGATTACCGGTTATCTTCTTCTATGTCGGTGGCGGATATGGTTAAAAAATTGGCGACGGGGGACGTGATTAAAAATAATCTGACGGTTATTGAGGGTTGGGATTTACAGGATATTGCGGATTATTTGGATTCAAAAAAAACTATGTCGGGTGCGTCGTTTTTTGGCGCAGCCAAAAAAGACGACGCCCAAACAGTTCCTTTTCTTGTTGATAAACCCCAAAAAGCCAATTTAGAAGGCTATATTTTCCCTGACACTTATGAACTTTCTATGCATGACACGCCTGATACGTTGATCACCAAAACTCTTGTCAATTTTGATAAAAAACTGACACCGGATTTACGCGCCGAAATTTCCAAACAGAAAAAAACTATTTTTCAGGTTATCACGATGGCTTCCATTTTAGAAAAAGAAGTCCAAACGCCGGAAGATAAAAAAATCGTAGCAGGAATTTTGTGGAAACGCATAAAAGGGGGGATTCCCTTGCAAGTTGACGCAACCATAAATTACATTACCGGCAAAAATCACGCGGGAGCTAGAATAACAGACACTCAAATTGATTCGCCGTATAATACCTACAAATATTACGGTTTGCCAAAGGGTCCAATTTGTAACCCCGGCTTGGACAGCATCAAAGCCGCCATTTATCCAACAAAAACCGATTACTGGTATTATTTATCCGCTACTAAAACCGGTCATACGATTTTCAGTAAAACATTGGAAGAGCACAACGCCGCCGCCGCGAAGTATTTAAAGCCTTGACATTTATATAGTAAACATGCTATGGTTATATTAAGTTTCGATTAGATTGAGTAACCTTGTTGGCTACCTGTTCTAATATTGAAACGAATCTTGAAAGGAGTTTTCGAATGAAGTACCAGTTGCCAGATCCCGTATCGATAGAGCAACAGAGTCGGTCGGAAGTTCCGGCTGTGGTCGTTATGCCAGAAAATGGTGAGTCGCTTACCGATCTTGCGTTTCGCATCGCTTGTGCATCTATTCTGTTGAGTCCATGCGCAAGGCGGATGGCTTTACTCGATCCGCGCGTTCTCGAAGCACCAATCACAGAGGAAGATGCTCTTCGGTTGCGGGAGTGGGCCGAGAAGGGCAGGGTTAAAATCGACTACTGGAAAGGTCGGCCCATAAAACTATTTATCAGCATCAAGGAAGATCGTCTGTCTATCTCACTCAATTGGTGGGCAGACCGTTGGGAAACCAATGAAACCAACACGATTCCCGCCTTGGCAGTCACTGCCCTCGGAGAAGTTCTTTCTCGGGTTTCAGTCGGCTGATAGCTACTTCTAGATTTTATGGACTACGTATTCGATAATACGTAGTCCATTTTATTTTTTAGGAAATTGGCTTGACATAGATTAAAAGATAGACTAGTATTAAGAAAATTTAAATTTAGCCGCAGACAGTAGGTAGCGAGAGCATAAATCCTATCGAGGCATATTACGAGTATTTGGTATTTTGTATCAGGTATTATGCATGTGTTTGTCTGCAGGTCGCAGGCTTTTTTGTTAATTTCAAATAACCTCCATATTATTAGAAATTAGAAATTAAAAATTAGAAATTCACACATATATGGCACTTACGAAGGAAAAAAAACAACATGCGTTGGCTGATATTAGGGCTAATATTGCCAAGCAAAAGTCGGTGATTTTTGCGGACTTTTCTAAAGTAAATTCCCTGGATTTATTTAGCTTAAGAAAACAGCTAAAAGAAGCTGGATGCAATTTGAAGGTGGGCAAGAAAACCTTAGTTAGAATCGCTTTCGGCCAGTCAGGTATTTCTTTTTGGAACAAGATTAAAAGTGTTATTCCAGGTCAATTAGCCTTGGTATTTGGTATTGAAGACGAAATTGCGCCAGCTAGGATAGCGCACAAATTTACCAAAACCAACGAGAACTTCAAAATTTTAGGTGGCATTTTTGAAAAAAAGTTTATCGATCGAGAAAGAGTTTTGGTTTTAGCTAACTTGCCGACCCGTAACGAATTATTGGGCAGGTTGGTGGGGTCGTTGTCCAGTTCCATGACCAGTTTTGTCAGGGTGTTGGATAAGGTGAGGGAGAGCAGGGAGAAAGTTAATATATAGTAATTAAATCCCAAATTCTAAATTACAAGTTCCAAATAAATCACAATAATTAAATCTAAAATTCAAAACACGTTTTGAAATTAGGTATTGGAATTTGTGATTTGTGTATTGTAATCTGGGATTTTCAAAATTATGGTAGATGAAATAAAAGCAGACGTACATGCAAAGGTGGAAGTTCCAGCTAAGTTCGAAAAACTGGTCGAATTGGTTGAGAAGTTGTCAATCGTAGAATTGGCAGAGTTGGTAAAAGTTTTGGAAAATAAATTCGGGGTTTCAGCTGCTGCTCCGGTGGCTGTGGTGACTGCTGCAGGTCCGGCTGAAGAAGCTAAAACTTCATTTAATATTGAATTAAAAGAAGTCGGAGCCCAAAAAATTGAAGTGATTAAAGCGGTAAGAGACGTAACGGCCAAGGGGTTGAAAGAATCCAAAGATTTGGTTGACGCCGCCGCTACGGCTCCTCAAATGATTAAAGAGGGGGTCAAAAAAGAAGAAGCCGATGAGATTGCCAAGAAATTTACCGCCGCCGGAGCCAAAGTGGAGATTAAATAAAGGGTATTAAACCCCAGGGCAAAGCCTCCGACCCCGGCGCGCACAAAG
>CAZYSZ010000065.1:0-3067 GCA_964650025.1 uncultured Candidatus Saccharibacteria bacterium
CCGCCCAGCAATGGTTTTAGTAGACTACTTTGAATTACGAAATGCTCGCTTGAGAAGACTTTTCGCATCTTTTTTCCAAATTTGGACTGCAAAGGTGCCATAATTTTCATGCGTAGCCCTTGGCTACGCCTGAAAATTCTATCACCTTTTCGCCCGCAAATTTGAAAAAAATCTTGCGAAAGCATTTCGTAATTCAAAGTAGACTATGAAAAAAATCGGTGAAGGGTGGCAATATAGTGTTTATGATTTGGGGAATGGGCGGGTGCTTAAGAAATTCCACTCGCCTTTAAGGTCTTGCTGGGTGATACTTAAAACCATATTTCCGTTTCGGGAAGATTCTTTGGTAGAAATTCCGGAGTTTTCCAAAAGCATGAAACAGAAAGCTTTGATGTCGTTTGAGATTCTTAAAAACAAAAATATACCTCCTGCCTGGCTTGGAAATACTAAATTTCTCAGTAGCCTGGATTTTGAACAGGACAAGGCGCGTCCGCTCCACGATGTGTTTGAAAACTCTGACACGGCTTCGATTAAATCAATCATAGATAAGTTTATTATTTTCAACAAAAATTTATTGGAAAAGGGCGTGATTGATAAAAGTTATAATATAACCAAAAACTACGGACTCAATGAAAAAGGTGAAATCGTTTTAATTGACATCGGAGAATTATTTGACGAGCCTGAACGGATCAAAAAACAGTTAGCTGACAGGGTATGGGACAAGCATTACGTTTCCGGTTGCATAAAAGACAAAGAAGCCCAAGAGTATTTTGTAAAAGAAATGGATAAAAATTTTGGAGTTAAATCATGAATACATTAGTGTTAGTAAGATACGGCGAACATGAAAACGGACATCTGAATGAGTCAGGAAAAAATGCGATGATTTTGGTTGGCGAAAAATTAAAGTCACTTTTTGACAATAAAAATATCGGCATCGTTTGCGCGCAAGTTCCTAGGGCGATTGAAAGTGCTCAAATTATTTCTAAGTGTCTTGGTATATTTTCGGTGCAAAACTTTACCGAACTTTATGCTGAAGAAGGTAGGTCTGTTAATTTAGAAAAAGTAAAAGAAGTACTAGATTCTGTCGGTGGCAAGCGTGATGTTTTGATAGCGGTGGTTTCTCGGGAATACATAGAAACTCTTCCTAATTTTATATTACAAAATTTGGGTGTTCAAAAGACGATAGAAACGCATTTGGAAAGGGGAGAGTTTTTAATTTTAGATTACGATAAAAATGAATGTAACTTACTTTGAATTACGAAATGCTCGTTTGAGAATACTTTTCGTATCTTTTTTCCAAATTTGGACTGCAAAGGTGCCATAATTTTCATGCGTAGCCCTTGGCTACGCCTGAAAATTCTATCACCTTTTCGCCCGCAAATTTGAAAAAAATCTTGCGAAAGCATTTCGTAATTCAAAGTAACTTATATGAAATCTAAAAAGGGGAAACTAACAATTTGCAGCCGGGGACATAAGTTTTACAAAAGTAGCGAAAGGCCTACATGCCCTATTTGTTGGCCGGGGCGTTATAAAAAAACGAAAAAATCATAGATGAAAATCATATCGTGGAATGTGAATGGGATCCGGGCGGTGCATAAGAAAGGGTTGTTTTTGCCGTTTATGGAAAAGTATCGGCCGGATGTTTTGTGTTTGCAGGAGACAAAAGCATTTGATCATCAAAGCGAGGTGGAGTTGCCGGGTTATCGGGAATATTGGAATTCAGCGACACGGCCGGGGTATAGCGGGACGGCGATTTTTTGTAAAGTGAAACCGGTTTCGGTGGTAAACGGAATTCCGGAAAAAATTGCGAAAAAATATGGCCTGGCGGATGATACTTATGGTAACCCCAACGAAGAAGGGCGGGTGGTTGCAGTGGAGTTTAAAAAGTGTTTTGTGGTTTCGGTGTATACGCCAAATTCCAAAGATGATTTGTCGCGGATTCCGTTACGTCAAAAACAATGGGACCCGGCATTTTTGGAATATATGCGCGCGCTCGAAAAATCTAAGTCAGTTATTTTTTGCGGGGACTTAAATGTGGCTCACACGCCGGATGATTTGGCTAATCCCAAGCCCAATGTTGGTCCAGCCTACGCCAAGGCTCCGGCGAGGCGAGGAAAAAAGGGCTTTACAGATGAAGAACGAAGCGGAATTGACCAAATAGTCAAAGCAGGTTTCATTGACACCTTTCGCATCTTCACTCAAGGCAACGGCCACTACACTTGGTGGACTCACTTTGCCAACGCCCGCGCCAGAAACGTCGGCTGGCGTATTGATTACATTTTCGTCAGTAAGGTCTTGAAGGCGAAAGTTAAAAAAGCATTGATTCACGCAGACGTTTTTGGAAGCGACCACTGTCCAGTGGAGATGGAAATAGCTATTTGAAAGATATTCAGTAATAAAAAAAGCTCTATAAATTCTTTGATAGAACTTATAGAGCGGACATGTGTGGGAATCCGTTAAGCTAGATATTCTTGACAGCTTGCTTTTTCTTGCCACTGATTGAGACCCGAACCTTTAATGGTCGGTCAGATTGGAAAAGATCTCCGATGATGTCGCCAGGATAAAGCCTGTAGCCACGCTTTCCGCACCTATCGTGACGAGTTGGTTTACTGCCGGTGATTCTGGTGTATGTTTCTTTGTCTACTTCCCAACAAAAACACTCGCAATCACCACTCGCAACACCGACAAACGTAATGACGCGCCGCATGTTTTAATCCTCCTTAAGAATTGATTGTGGAGCGTTGTTTAATGGTACTATTATTTACCTAATAGTCAAACATTTATGTTATGTTTTGTTGGAAGGCAAAACATGGTAAGAAGCGTTTGCGGGGGATTGGCGAAAAACGAAATCGTGGAAGCCGGGCTGGGAATATGAGCTTCGCTAAAACGTAAATTGAAAATTGATAATTGAAAACTCCCCGCGCGCCCGCTGGTGCGCGGGGCAAGCCCCCATAGTTTAATGGATAAAATGCTGGCCTCCGAAGCTGGCGATGCAGGTTCGATTCCTGCTGGAGGCACAGCAGAAATCGAACCTAGGGAGGGGTCGGGAGGGAGGATTCCCTCCCGTGTA
>CAZYSZ010000066.1:0-2940 GCA_964650025.1 uncultured Candidatus Saccharibacteria bacterium
GGGTCGGAGGCTTTGCCCTGGGGTTTAATACCCTTTATTTGGGATTTGTAATTTTGAATTTGATATTTTATAAAATTAGAATAATTTTATGGTATACGATTTAATCATCATCGGTGCGGGGCCAGCCGGAGTATCCGCCGGTATTTATGCTGCGCGCCAAAAATTAAATATGTTAATGATTTCCAAAGACCTTGGCGGGCAGGTTGCCAAAAAGGCGGTAGATATTGAAAATTACCCGGGATTTGAAAAAATTTCCGGGCCGGATTTGGTTGATTTGTATAAAAAACAGCTGAAGGCCAATGATTTGGAGGTGATGCTGGACGAAGTCGTGAGCATAACAAAAGATGCCCATTTTACGGTGGCGACAAAATCAGGTAAAAGTTATGAAGCAATTGCGGTCATCAACACATCCGGCGCCAAGTCAAAACTGATTGGCGTGCCGGGTGAGGAAGAATTTTCCGGTAAGGGTGTCAGTTATTGTTCATTGTGCGACGGGCCTGTGTTTAAAAATAAAATTGTGGCGGTAGTGGGTGGCGGAAATAACGGGTTTGAGTCGGCGCTGTTTTTGTCAAACTACGTAAAGCACGTGACGATTTTAGAATATGGCGATAAAGTAAATGCTGATCAAGAAAATCAGGAACTAGTTGCAAAAAATAAAAATATTGAGATAATTACTAATGCAAAAGTGTTGCGAATTGAGGGCAAGGTTTTTGTAGATGCAATTTATTACCAAGATCTCTCGTCGTCATTGCGAGGAGCCAGGCACAAGACTGCGCCTGGCGACGCGGTAAACACCGTCGTCGAAAAAAAGCTAGACGTCGCCGGGGTGTTTGTAGAAATCGGCTACAGTCCCGCGACCGGATTTTTAAAAGATTTGGTAGAATTAAACGAAAAAAACGAAGCCGTCGTTGACCCCAAAACCCTAGCCACCAAAACCCCCGGATTATTTTCAGCAGGGGATTGCAATGTTTCCAAATACAAGCAAATCGTGATGGCGTCGGGCGAAGGGGCGAAAGCGGCGCTTTCCGCGTATGAGTATATTAAGAAAAATAAGTAATGTTCGCATAGAATATGGATATAGAACACTACCCCAAAGAAACACTAAAGAAAGATCTGAAAAGAATAATCGGTAAACATCTTAGCCTTGCTGACTGTCAGGTGTTCTTTTTCGGTTCGCGGGTGGCGGGGAACTTTCGGGAACGTTCCGATATAGACATTGGCATTGAAGGGTCAAAACCGATTCCTATCGAAACATTGGCCAGAATAAAAGAAGAGGTTCTTGAGTTGCCAATACTCTATAAAATTGATATTGTTGACTTTAGAAGTGCCGACAAAGATTTTTATAACTTAGCCAAAAAAAATATTGAAATCATAACATGACCAAATTAGAAACAATTCAAAAGAAATATAAAAGCGCCATAAAAAGATTTGAAAAAGCATTGGATCGGCCGCATGACGAATTTTTACGCGATTCGTGTATCGTGCGGTTTGAATTTACCTTTGACTTGTGTTGGAAATTTTTAAAACTGTATTTGGAAGAGAAAAAGGGAATAGTTTGCCCTTCTCCAAAAGAATGTTTTAGAGAGGCGTATAAACAAGGCATTATTGCTTACGAAGAAGTATGGCTTGATATAACCAACTGGAGAAATGAGGCAGTGCATACCTATAGCGAAAAATTTGCTAATGGTCTTTATAAAAAACTTCCAAAAGTCCTGGAACATTTTAAAAAGTTAGAAAAAGTACTGCAAAAATAGCCCAAATCGTGATGGCATCGGGTGAAGGGGCGAAGGCGGCGTTGAGTGCGTACGAGTATATTAAGAAAAATAAATAATATGGAAGGAAAATTTGATCATCGTGAGCCGGAATCAGAACTAAACGCTGAAAAAAGATTACGCACTGCCGTAGATGTGTCCGTCGCATTTTTTCTGGAAAAAATAGAAGAATTTAAGAAGCAATTAGCTGATGACAAAACATCAGTCAGAAAGAATCTCGAATCTCACAATATTCTTTTTATAGGTTTGGGTGAAAGAAATCTGGATTCTGAGCGCCAGTACTTGCATATGGCGGAGCGCGGTGATTTTTTTAACCAAGTTAAATCTGACGAGCCAGACTCTATTTACAGCAGGTTAAAGAGAAATTTGGACATTTTCCCCCAAGACATTGCAGCATTAAAAGAAGAAAAGGGTAATTCCGATGATCCAGAAGTGCAAGAGTTTCGTGACGAAGAAGAAAAAATCAAATTAGTTATAGAAGCCATAGAGTCAACGGATGAATTTAAAGAGTCTGAAAAAAACCGCGGGAACCTAACTAAATAAAAAGACAAAAAATATAAAAAATTGTGATAATTAGTTCGTAAAAAATATGGCCCCCAACGCTTTCGCATCAAGGGCCATTTACTTAGTCTTCGAAGTGCAAATTGATTGCCTTTTTCATCTGCACCGCCAGACTTTGAAATGTTTTTTGCACCGCTGGTCGGTCTTGGAATCTTGCCGCAACGCAGTGCATTTCTGTTGTGAAGACCACTTTTTTTGTGCCCGCCCGCCAGGGGTCGGCCGCCAGGTAGACTTCAGAAATTTTTCCCTCAAAGGTAATAACCACGACGAGAGGGTCAGCGATATTGGCCCATCGCCGGTAGCGTTCAAGGACGTTTTTGTCCAAATCCTTGTAGAAGCTGTCCTTGCTCCACAGCTTCAGGTACCGATCGCCTTGTTCCGCTTGGAACTTGAAGGCTGTTCCTTCAACCTCTTTTTTGATGCGGACAATCTCCTTTTTGTAATCGGCGACTCGGTCTTTTTCCTGCGCCGACGCTGTGGTTACCGCGCACACGTACGCAGTTACCATGACTTGCATAGACTTCATACGGTTCTCCTTTTTAGGCGAATACATCGGGGGTTCGTTACAGCTGTATGGTAGCATATAAGTTATTTGTTGTCAATGGTT
>CAZYSZ010000067.1:0-2719 GCA_964650025.1 uncultured Candidatus Saccharibacteria bacterium
GGAAAAAAGATGCGAAAAGTCTTCTCAAACGAGCATTTCGTAATTCAAAGTTATTACTGTCAAATAATAGACCGCCCACGATAAAAAAGCGATGGCACTTGGTTACAAAAGAGCCTCGCCTATCGCCCCAGGCTCTTTTATAACCAAGTGTACGGGCGCCCCACGCTCACCCACCGCCATTTTTTATACTGATCTTTATGGAACTGCCAGGATTGATAGCCGAATTTTTTAAGCATCTTTTCTATTACCGGTTTTTGAAACGAATCAAATTCCATAAAAATCTGGCCACGGGGATTTAAAAAATTACGCGCTTGCGACAAAAACTGTTTAATGTAAAAAGTCCCGCCCTTGTCACCAAACAGCGCTACATGCGGTTCATACTTTAACACTGATTCCTGCAAGCCATCTTTTTTAGCAATCGGAATATACGGCGGATTGGCAAAAATATAATCAAACGTTCCCGTGATATTTTCAAAAATATATGATTGGATTATTTGGTACCGGGTTTTTAGAAACTTATTTATCTTGCAATTTATTTCTATTTGTTCAATCGTATTTTTTTCCGAATCAGCAAACGTCACGTGCGCGTTTTTCACGTGTCGCATAATATAAACACCGATACAGCCCGACCCCGAAAACATGTCCAGCACTTTTAACGGCTTATCTTTCGGTAACCTTTCCATGGCTTCTTGCGTCCACCATTCCGTCTCCGGTCGTGGAATCAACGGACGCTTTGACAAGTCAATTTTACAATCCAAAAAATCCACAAACCCAATGATGTAATCCAAAGGCTCGCCTTTTTTAAGTCGCGCCACATCTTTTCTAAATTTTTTAGTAGCCTTGCCATTGTATTTTTCTTGCAACAGCCACCCAATTTCTTTTTCCAAATTATTTTTCATATTCATTGTATATATGCTAAAAATGGAAAAGTTGCAAAAAAAAAGACGCTGATCTCCGAAGAAATCAGCGTTATGCAATTAGTTATTCCCACTCAATCGTCGCAGGAGGCTTGTCGGTCGCGTTAAACACTACGCGGCCGGCTTCGCGCACTTCGTTGGTCATGCGCCGGCTTAAATGTTTCCTGAAATCATACGGAAATTCCACTGCTTGAGCGGTGAATCCATTTACGCTCCAGAAAGCCCACGGACACACGACCCAGCCCATGCCGGCATCATCGCCCTTGGTACAGGTGGCTTTAGAATTTAAAATCGTCACACCAGCCTGCCAAACCGTTTCGTATAATCTGGCACGATGGAGTTCTTCCATGAAAATACCATCCAATGCACGGGCGATGCGGAGTTTTTCTGCAGTTACCTCGCCCTCGATGCGTACCACCAGCCCCGGTCCGGGAAACGGATGGCGTGTTAACAGCGCGTCCGGTACATTCATGAAGCGCCCCATATCCCGGGCCGTATCTTTTACCTGGTCAGCCAATGGTAAAAGTTCGGCCACGGAAAATCCAAGGTTCACGTTATGGTGCAACTTGATCTGTGCTTTTTTGGCACCTGTTGCGTGGCCGCCACCGCTTTCAGAAATATCGGTGTACAATGTCCCTTGGGCAATAAACGACGCATCAAACTCTTTGGCTTGCGCTTCCAGGATTTCCTTGTAAACTCTCCTCATGGCGACTCTTTTTTCGTGGCCATTATCAATACCCGCCAACGCCTGCAAAAACAATTCCGTAGCGTCAACGACTTTCAAATCAATCCATGATTTATTGCCGAAAAATTCCGTAACATGCTGCTCGTCCTCCGGCCTGTCAATACCTTTGATATAGACGCCTCGCAACCAAGGCGGACAATACCCAAAAAGGGCTTGTCCGCAAAGAGGCTTGAGAAGATGGGCAACCACCGAGGAATCACAACCGCCCGAAAGCGCCAATAGAACTTTCCTGCCTCCGATAGTTTCCTCAAGTTCGCGCCGTTTTTGGTGCGCAACTTCTTGGGCCGGATATTTATCTTTGGCGCCGCAGATTTTAAAACAAAAATTCTCAAAAATCTGCGCACCATGGGTGGTATCGCTAACTTCCGGATGAAATTGGACGCCCCATAAATGTTTCCAATTTGCGGCAGCGATGGGTGTGTTTTCGGTTGAGGCAAAATTTTCAAGAACGCCATGCCAGTCGTCAACAACATCGCCATGGCTTTGCAATACCAGGCTTATGATTTCGCAATCGGCAAACAGCGGTATATTCCGCTTAAAAACGGTGAGGTTATGAATGCCGAACTCACGCTTATCAGAACTATACACTTCGCATCCAGCAGCCCACTGCGCCCACAACTGGAATCCAAGGCAAATGCCAAACACCGGAATGCCAAGTTCAAAAATATCCCGGTCAAACGGCGGCGGGTCTTGATGCACGGAAACCGGCCCGCCAGAAAGAATAATGCCCAGCGGTTTGATTTTTTGGACGTCTTGCGCGCGGCACGTCGCCGGGTCTGCCACCAGACAGAATACGCCGATTTTTTCCAGCATTTGTTTGATTAAGTGGTCGAATTGGCTTCCGAGCGCAAACAGCAAAAATACTTCTTGCGTTTTACGGATAGCCATTTCCTCGCCAATCTCAGTTAACACTTGGTCAGTGACGCTTCCCAAAGTACGGATCATAGTTCTTCTCCCATGATAAAATGTTAAGGTACGGGTCAAAAAGAATGAGTTTTTATTATACTGTGAATTACGAAATGCAACAAGGTGCAAAAATGTGGACGAACAAAAACCA
>CAZYSZ010000068.1:0-2700 GCA_964650025.1 uncultured Candidatus Saccharibacteria bacterium
AATTTCTCTTGTCATCTCCTGTTTCTTCTCACTCTTTTTACTTATCATACCATTATTAAAACATGATGCAATATAGTTTTCCACAAACAAAAAAAAAGGGGGGAGAATAATAGACCTATCCCTACTGACGTTTAGAACCCGGTCTACTGACTCTTAACACTTAACTTTAATAAGATAAAAGTTAAGTGTTAAGAGTCAGTATACAATGAGTTTTTGAATATAGAGACTGTTTTACTTTGAATTAAAAAATATAACTAATAAGTATTCCGTACACGCCAAACTGAATCGCCAAATATATTGTTTCCATTGTTAAAAATTCTAAGTGTCTTAATTTAGAGTTTTTGGCAATGGCGGCCAAGACGTGCGCACTCCAGAGAAAAAATCCCATCACCAGCGCATAGTAAATAGCAACCGTCATAGACGAATGCCCTGCCACAAGCACCGAGTATCCATAGGACAAAATAATACCCTGCAAAACCATGGAAAGAAATCCAAACAGTATTTTGGCATCGTCGCCAAAATACCCCCAAGCCATATACTTGGTTCTAAAAATTTTCATATGCCAAAAGAAAGCCAGGGGAAAAGTAACTATAAGATATGCGATGGTTCCCAGTAAAATTTGCGCGTACATATTATAATGACGCAACCCTGGGGCAAGCCCACATGGTATCCGGGCAAGGAAGAGTTAGAATCAGAAACCTAAGGTTTCCCGATACCTTCCTAAGCGGATACCCGTGTGGCAAGCCACGGGGAATACTTCTTATTTAAACTTCAGCTTTTTTATCCCACTCGCCCTGAAACCACCCAAACCACTTTTTCCTGTCTTCTTCGGTATGGCCAGGATTTGACATCATATCTCGCATGGGTTTGTGCGCTTCATCGGTCGAACTGGCCACATGTTTGCCGCACTGGCTGGCAACGTCCATGGGATTTTCTCCAAAAAACTCCATATCACACCCACCTTCATTATTCATAATTTCTTTGCAAGTAAACTTTTTCATAATTTTTAAAATTTAATTTTACTACTACTTTATTATACAACCAAAAAGTCATTATTGAAATGGCTTTTTGGAAAAAGTACAAGCCAGTGGTCCAACATTAGAATCTGGCTTACTAATGCGAATCTCGTTTGGCAAAAAGGTAAAAGGAGTTTTTGGTTATTTGTGGATAATTTTGAGGATGGGGCAAATTTATTGCGATAAATTATGCCTCGCATCCAGCCCGCCAGCTTCGTAAAAATGTGTTATGCGTATGAAACAAACATTATGACTCCGCGCTCCAAGTAATCCCTCACGCTTGGTCATGATTCCGATAACAAATATTACGAGAATAGGAAAATAATACATAGTCACTCGGATCACAACATACCCAATGACCGCAACAATCTATTTTTTGTCTTGCTTTTTTTGATTTGCCACACAAGCCACAGGGCGGAATAATATTTTCACCACTGCTCTTTTTTGAATTTTTCGTTTTCATGAAAGTAGACTCAATTTGGTATTATTGAGACACTGCAAGAGTCTGGCGGTTCAGACTTGTGCGTTATGCGCGAGAAGTGGGACGTAGTCCAAACATGGTTCTGGGAAAACATCTCGGTTGCCCAATCGGCAAGTCCTATTCCCCTACTTAAAAAATAGAAACTGAATAATTCTATGGATTTTTTGGCGTTTCAAACTGAATAACTTGAAAACCGTGCTTCTCAACTTCTTCTGGCGACCAAAAAGTCTGACCTTTAGTTTTGAGAATGTAGGGGAGATGAAATTGGACTTGCAACTACTAAAGAATTTAATTTCTCTATTTTAAAAAATATTCCGGCATACCGGTGTCCAAAAAAAGTATACTTATTAGATATTTTTTTTCATACTTCAACGGGAAAAGTGCAAAGAAATAAAGTAGGAGAATATTGTTTAGACAAGAAATCCGGTAAAAAGTTAGTATGGGAATATAAAAAATAAAACACCGATCTAAAAAATCGGTGTTTTATTTTGAATGATTATTTTACAATCTCTAGCTTATCACCATTAATAACTATTACTTCTCCGTCCCGAAGGGTTTTATATGGAATGTTATTTTTTTTATAATATTCAACCTCTTCGTTAGCCATTTCACTTTCAGAGTGGTCCGAATCATAGTGAACTACCATCGCAAAATCAACTAATCCCAATCCTTCCCACACAATCTCTTTGTTATAACCTTCGGATATAACATTTGGGTCATCGGTAAGTTCTATTCCATGAAGATCTTTGTGTAATACACAACATGCGGCGCTAAATCCTGCATAAACAATGGCATCCGCTTTTACCAGTTTTGTTATTATATTATCAAAACCACTTTGCTTCATCGCTCGCCTTAGTAAAAAGGTATTACCACCGTTAATCCATGCTAAGTCTTTCTTTTTCAGAAGTTCTTCTAATTCTTTCTCCTTTCCAAAATATGTTCTCAAATCTAGTTCTTCTGTATTAAAACCTAAATCACTAAGCATTTTTATTTCACTTAATAAAAACTTAGTCCTTGATTCGGGTTTATAATCAAGCGCATTCAAAATCACCACGGCATTTCTGCCAGACCCCATAAGTTCCACTAACTTCTGTGGCTGATTTCCTATTTTAAACGATGATAGATATAGTTTCATGGGTTGCGTTTTTTTATTGGAGTAGCACTCTTGATAGACCCGTAAGCCACTACTGCTTTTAACCGCAC
>CAZYSZ010000069.1:0-2684 GCA_964650025.1 uncultured Candidatus Saccharibacteria bacterium
ATGTGTTCGCGCAAAGCGTCGCAGGCGACAAAGGGTTTAATACCCCGCGCGTTAGAGCGGTTCCCTTGGGCGCGCCTTTGTGTGCGCCGGGGTCGGAGGCTTTGCCCTGGGGTTTAATACCCTTTATTGCCGCAGTTTTCCCACCGCTTCGGCTAAAATTTGGCAGTACAAATTCAAACCGATTTTGTTGATGGCGCCGGATTGTTCGCGGCCTAAAATATTGCCGGCTCCGCGGATTTCCATGTCGCGCAGAGCAATTTGGTAGCCGGCACCTAATTCTTTGGCTTGGTCTAGCGCCCTTAATCTTTCTTGCGTTACTGGCGTCAGTTTTTTTGGATAAAATAAATACGCAAAACTTTTTATGTGGCTTCGGCCAACCCGCCCGCGGATTTGGTAAGCCTGCGCCAAACCCAACCGCGATGCGTCTTCTATAATAATGGTGTTGACGTTTGGCAGATCAATGCCGTTTTCTATAATAGTTGTGGCGACTAACATATTGGTTTTACCCGTCGAAAAATCAACCATCGTGCGTGAGATTTCTTTTTCATTCATCCGGCCGTGGATGGCACCAATTTTGACCTCCGGAATTAACTTTTGCAGAGCCAGCTTTGTTTTTTCTATGGTCTCAACTCGGTTGTGTAAAAAGTAAACTTGACCACCACGCTCTAACTCAAATTCAATTGACTGTGCAATTTCTTTTTTGTTGTAGGGAAGAATTTTTGTGTGAATGGCGATACGTCCTTGCGGAGGAGTTTGCATCAGGCTGATATTTTTAAAGCTGGAAAGCGCCAGGTAAATCGTGCGGGGAATCGGAGTGGCCGACAAACTTAACAAATCCAGGGCGGGATTTTTGGCGCGCAGTTTTTCTTTTTGTTTGACGCCGAAGCGTTGTTCATCGTCAATAATCAAAAGCTGTAGTTTTTTAAATTCAATGTCGTTTGATAAAACGCGATGGGTGCCGATGACAATGTCGATTTTTCCGTCTTTAATTTCTTGCAAGATTTTGTGTTGCTGGTTTTTAGTTTGCAGGCGTGAAAGTAGCGCAATATTGACGGCCATGTTTTTAAACCGTTGTTTGAAATTTTGGTAGTGCTGGCTGGCCAAAATGGTGGTGGGGCAGATAATAGCGGTTTGATAATTATTAGAAACTGCTAACAGCGAAGCTCGCATAGCGATTTCGGTTTTGCCAAACCCGACATCGCCACAGACGATTCTATCCATGGGTTTTTCTTTTTGTAAATCAGTCCTAATGTCTTCCATGGCCTGCAGTTGGTCGGGCGTTTCTTGGTATAAAAAGGTGGCTTGTAATTGCGATTCTAGCTCTTTATCAACTTGGTAGGGCGCGCGAGTCATAACTTCTTTTTGACTGTACAGTGCTAATAATTCTTCGGCTAGTTTTTCAACCTCTTCTTTAATTTTTCGCTTGGTGTGTTGCCACAGCGCCGAAGCCAGGCGCGAAACGGCAGGATTAGCAAAGCCGACATAGCGTGAAAGTTTTCTTTCCAAGCCAACCGGCACAAATAATTTATCGCTTTTGGCATACTCTAAAACGTAAAACTCTTCTTCAATTTGTGAATTTTGAATTTTTGATTTTGATATTATTTCTGATTTCTGATTTGTGATTTGTAATTTTTCGATTCCACAGAATCGCCCGACACCGTGGTCTAAGTGCACCAAAAAATCTCCAGCTTTTAAGTTTTTTAAATCTGAAAATAGTTTTTGGGATTTTATTTTTTTTAATAGAACATTTTTAGATTTTTCTTCGTCGTCAATTTTTATGTCTAGCACTTCTATCGCTTCTATTTTATTGCCTAAAAAATCCAAACGCACGGGGGTTTCGGTGTTGACGGGGAAAACTTCTATCACACCGCCTTTTTGAGAAAATTCTCCCGGGTCGTAAACTTTAAAGACTTTTTCATACCCCATTTCATCTAATTTTCTTAGTAGCGTCATTAAATCTTGTTGCTTGCCGCTTTCCAAAAAAACCACATTATCCTGAAAAAACGATTGGGTTTTTATAGAATTTAAAATTTCTTGCAAGTTTTCTTCAAACCAAACAAACCTCTTTTCTAAAAAGTAGGGGATAATGGATGCGATTAAAATATTGCGTAATGTTTCCACTCAAAGCTATCTTATGAAAAATATGAATAAAAGTAAAATGCTGCGCCCAGATTTTAACAAAAAAGCCCGGCGCGAGGTCGGGCTTGGAGTAAAAGAGTTTATGGTGGCGGGACTGGGCGGCGAAGGGCTTTGACGCTGGCTATCGGTTCTATTCGTAGTGTAGCGCTACGCATTTTGATGGCTTGCTGCTTAAGCCAAGAGCCAAAGATTTCCCATGCTTCCGGACCATAAATGTTTTCTTGCAAAATCTTTTGTTGGTCGGGCGTCAAATCTGACAAGGCGTCTTTTATCGCGGGAAATTTTTCCCACAAATAATTTCTACATAGATTCAGAGCTTGATTCTTATTAAGATGGGTGTTGTGCCATGTCAAAAAATTAAATAACGCTAAGGCGTTTCCGGAATAAGCGGGGCGATAAATCCCTGTTGTTATGGCAAGTACGTCTCTTAGGGGAAACTCGTGTGCCTCCATTTTTTGCTCCTTTCAAGGTGCTAAATAGTGATTGTTGTGTTCACCGATTCTTTTATAGGATATTATTACTGCCATGTCAATAACTTTGAATTA
>CAZYSZ010000070.1:0-2602 GCA_964650025.1 uncultured Candidatus Saccharibacteria bacterium
GAAAATCCGAACGCTGAATTCTGAAAAACTTTTAAGCTCGGGCGGGCAAAAAGGAAGGGGGTTGGGGGGAAGGAATTTTTGCCCGCCCTCGCTTTTCCGCTACCGCCGAATTTCGTTTTTTGCTTTGCGAAAACTACATTACTTGCTTTCCAAATTAAATTCATTGATAATTGTGCCGGTTTTTTTAGCAACGTGATACCAATTAAAGGTTGCTGTATGACTATTCTCGCCCTGCTCAACTATTTCAAACACCTGCACGTTCCATGTATCCCCGCCGTCCTCAACATTAAATTTTGCTTTTGACCCGGCCCTGTCCAAATCACCAACAAACTTTCTGACCTCTGATAGATTTTTGACTTTGTCCATGGCTTCAGCGCCACTGATTTCAAGAGCGGGAGCAAGAACGTCATTACTAACAGTGCCAAAAGTAACTAGCCACAGAGCAATCAATCCTGAAAAGACGAGCCCCAACGATAGTAATATCTTTTTTGAGTTGACCATATTTAGACTAATTATCACGAAGGATGGTTCGTTTAACAAGGGCGATATAGAAGTAAATGTAAAAGACTACCACGGCGCTGTATATTCGCGCAATCAAACCGCTCGGCGTTTCTTTATATAGAAAGAAAAAATTATCAAGGATAATATCACCTAAGAATATGCCGATAAGGACTGAAACAATGGCACCAATCAGAACACTCCGGAACAACTGCGGAAAAGAGGATCTCCAAAATATAAGATAAATACCAATACCTATGACGGCATGGACCAAGGTGAATACCGGAAAACTCTGGAAGAGAATATATTCTACCCCGAGAAACAAAAATCCGTGTAACAACAAAAAACTGAAAATTAATTTTGGAGATACTTTATCAAATGACGTGAATGTGTAATAGTGTGATTTCATGTCTGACCATTAGCGCGGAGCTGTTGGGCTCCAGTCCCACTAAGAATACATGTGCCATTCGCGGCTTTTTCGCAGGTTATAGATTTGGATTGTAGCAAGGACTAGATGGATTTGAATCCTCTTTCTCGCGCACATCAAGTTCAGCTCTTGTTTTTGGCAATGGCCGATTGGCGCATTCCTTAAGCCAGCGGTCAAATTCTTGTACTTGCGGATCAACATAAGTGGGTCTGTCTTCCGGCGACGGCTGCGGTTTTTCTTCTGGTTTGGCTAAATTCAAATTCGCCTGATATTGGTCTATATTGTTTAAGAATTCATCAAGCGAAGGTATATTAGCCCCAGCTTCCTTTATTCCCTTGTAATAAGCTTTAACGCCGGGAGAACTAAAATATACGCGCAGATCTACTGGTTCTCCGGTCGGCTTCTCACGTAGCGCTTCACCGAAAGATCCGGTTTTTATACTATAAATATCCCAAAAATTCGAAAACAGACTTGGGTTTTGCAGATGTAACCAAAAGTAACTTTCGTAGGCTGTTTCCGAATCATCGACTGTGCCCCAAGCGGTTTGCGCTATTTTTTCTGATAAGTCAGTTTTCTTCTTCGAATCTTTTGCCGGTCGTTCGTGAGACGGCATTTTGACAGCACTAAGCAAGTTGGCGAGCAAGTCATCACCCTTGTAATTTCCTTCGGTAAAGTGGTGTGTATTATCATAATACTCTTCCGGTGGTCCTACTTCCGCTACCACCAACACTGAATCAGTGCCGTAGGGCTTGCTGTTCCAAGACCCCATAGTAAAAGAGTACCCTATCATTTCGCCCGAACCTTCTTTCAGGGAGCCACTATACATGGCTTGACTGGTCGCACGCGAACCAACACGGGATTTTATATGAGTCAAATCAAATTGTTCCCATTGTGCTTTATTTTCAGTTGAAACGCCCGGATAAGGATTATATGATGCCACATATTCCTCCGAGTATATCGGTTGTCTTTTTCCATTAACCCACCCATATTTGGAAACACTTACATTTATAGTCCACGCATTATCTCCTTCGGGTACGTTGCTTATTACTTCTGTAAGGTCATTGCTCATCATTTCTTTAAATGCATCTTCACCCATTCCTTCATCATTGCTTGCTTCCTTGGCATAGGCGATATTTTTGCCACTAATAAAACTTTTTAGCTTGATCAGCAAAGCGGGGAATCCGGACTGTTGCGCAAGCGGGCTGTCCTTTGTCGGAAGCGAAGCAAATACGGCTTGTGCCAGCAATGACCTTTCATAATCATCAATGCCTCTGTCATTTTCGATTTTTTTCAACAACGAAAACATTGTGCCTATTTTTTTCGCGTCATTTTTTCCGACACTATCAAATTCTTTTTGACAAATCTCGTCAAAAATTTGTCCTTTCATTTTATCGCAAACAGTCTTGCGCGCTTGCTCGTGAGACACGAAAGGTAATAACTGGGTTGGATTTATGACCAATGTATATGTTGGTAATTTTTGCGAATAAAAATAGAATCCTGTTATTCCCGCGACGATAACAACACCGACAGCCGCCAGTAATATCTTTTTTGATTTTAAGAATTTAATGTATTCCATAGTATAATCTTTACATTCTATATTGTATCATATTTTTTATTTAAATAATTCTGCCACCGGCACGCCGAGGGCTTTGGCTATTTTTTCTAGTGTGTCCACGG
>CAZYSZ010000071.1:0-2551 GCA_964650025.1 uncultured Candidatus Saccharibacteria bacterium
AGTAATGTATTGCAGAATTAGTGATAATGTTATATAAGTTAAGGTGGTTCTTGGATCACATGTTCTTTGAGGGCACGTATCATGGCTAGCTCGTCTTGGATAGATTTGAAAGATTCTTCAACGCTGGTCTTGGGTTTCATTGAACGCCTTGGAGAATTGTTGGAAACTAATAATTATCAAGAAGCGAAAAAAGTATACTCTATACTTTTGAATCTTCTTGAGTCATGCCAAAAGGTTTGTCAGTCCATCCTAAAAACGGCGTTAATACCAAATATCGCCAGAATTGATCTTCTCTCTGACGAGCACGACATCGGCCTTTGCATGGCAGGCTTCATTTTTGGCATCACCAACGCTACCATGGTAATGAGTGGTAACAAAAAACCTCATGACGATTTCTACAAGTGGCGCAACAATCTTGATGCAATGGTGATGTTAAGCGAAAAGCTGGCTAAAAAGTTGATTGAATCTAACTAGCTAAGCTCCTACCCCGTCCAACTGTGTGGCGGGGATTTTTTTTAATAAAGTTTTATGATAAAGTAATTTTAATGGACACCTCAATACTTTTTTATCTTTTAATTATCGCCGGGATTGGCGCGGTGATTTTTTTGCAGGTTCGGAAAAAGAAAGAAGAACCTAAAAAGGATGACGGGCAACTGTTGATGTTGCAACAGCAGATTAACCAGATTTCGCAGGTATTGGATACTAAACTTTCCGAATCAAATAAAAACGCACAGTTTCAGTTTAATCAATCAGCAAAAATTATTGGCGATGTGCGCGAACGGCTGGCAAAATTGGATGAAACCAATCGGCAGGTGGTGGGGTTTGCGGACCAGTTAAAAAGTTTGCAGGACATTTTAAAAAATCCAAAGCAACGCGGGGTTTTGGGAGAATATTATTTGGAAACAGTTTTGAAAAATGTTTTGCCGCCCGGCTCTTACCAAATGCAATACAGTTTTAAAGATAGCGCGATTGTGGACGCCGTGGTTTTTGTGGATAAGCTGATTATTCCCATTGACTCAAAGTTTTCTTTGGAAAATTATAACCGCATGGTGCAGGCAGGCGATGTTAATGAAAAAAAGCGCCTCGAACAATTATTCGTGGCGGATTTAAAACTGCGCATTGACGAAACTTCCAAATACGTAAAACCGGAAGAAAAAACCACCGATTTTGCGTTTATGTTTATTCCGTCGGAAGCCGTCTATTACGATTTATTGATAAATAAAGTCGGGGTGATTGCGCAAGATTCGGATAATTTAATTTATTACGCCAGCAAGAAAAAGGTAGTGGTGGTTTCGCCAACGTCTTTTTTGGCGTATCTGCAAACGGTGTTGCAGGGCATGAAAAATCAAAAAATTTCCGAGCAGGCGCAAATGATTATCAAAGAAGTTGAAAGATTAGGCAAGCACATGTTTGTGTATTCAGAACACGTCAACCGCCTGGGGGATAATCTGGACAAAACCGTCAGTTCGTATAACAAAGCCCGCGCCGAATTTTTGAAAGTTGATAAAGACGTGGTGAAAATTACTGATGGCAAGTCCAAAGTGAAAATAGATGAAATTGAGGGGCCAAATGTTGACGAATAGATTTATTTTTGCTAGAATAGGCAAAGATAATAATTTGAAATTTACAATTTGAAATTTGAAATCAATCCGCCGGCTGGCGGAAAAAAAAGTAAATTTGAAATGATTCAAATGCGACGTTATGTTTTCAAATTTCAATATTGTAACATTTCGTATTGATTTCAAATTGTAAATTTCAAATTTCAAATTCACATTATGATCGCTGTCATCAAAACCGGCGGGAAACAGTACTTGGTTTCGCCCGGGGATAAAATTAAGGTGGAAGCACTGGAGGCCGAAGAAGGAAAAGAAATTACCTTTGAGGAGGTTTTGCTTTTAGATAAAACGGGTGATGGAAAGACAGCTGAAATTGGTACGCCAACGGTAAAAGGTGCCACCGTAACCGCCAAAGTCTTAAAACAAGGCAAGGGCGTTAAGCTAATTATTTTCAAATACAAACCGAAAAAAAGATATAAACGAAAGATTGGCCACAGGCAGACATTTACCGAAGTTGAAATTTTAGAAATCAAGAATTAAAAAATTCCGCTCGTTGCGGAATTTTTTTTGGATAGCAAATGGAGTAGTTCTTTGAAAACTAGGGAGGTAATCTGATGGATATTTTTTGTAAAAAAACTGACACCCTCAAATGCACAAATTGCGGACTTGGTTCATTGGTAGTGAATCTTAGACCCGTAGATGGACAATTGTTAAAAGATCCAGATAGTTCATGTGTCACTAGTTATGGTTACTGCCCTTATTGTAAAGATCAGTATGCTATGGTTTTTTACCGAGGTGATGGCAGTCCGCCAGTTTTAGGTGTTCATGCCCAGGTTGTTGAATCAAAACAATCAACATGAGCTAACGCGACCCGAAGCAGTTCGGGTCTTTTTTGTTCAAGCCAGGGAACATAATTGACAAAGGCTTGCGATAGACTATAATACTGTGAATTACGAAATGCCCCAAAATCCGTAAAACTGGTATTATGAAGTCAG
>CAZYSZ010000072.1:0-2433 GCA_964650025.1 uncultured Candidatus Saccharibacteria bacterium
CGCCAATCATGAGTTTTTTCACCAAAACATCGTCTTGGTAAATTTCAACTTCAACGCCCGCATCAGATCCTGCCGCCATATACACATTTTTTGCTTCGTAATTAAACACAATACTTGCTTTACCTTGATTTACCGCATATTCAGAAGTTATATTCCAATTGCCGGCAAGATACAAATTATTAGATTCAATAGTTGATGGCAGTAAAAAAGTTTGCTGGCCGGAAACCCTGCTCTTACCATTGGCAAGGTATTGATTACGCGCTGATCCAAAATATATTTCCGGACTTTTTACCTTACTACTATCAACCGTAACGGCATTACCAGGAATGGATATATTCTGCGAAACAGCATCTTTTATGCCCATGCGGTACGCCCGCTCTTTTAAAGCTTCTTGAATAGCTTTTTCTGTTTCTTCATAATTACCTTCGCCAATGTGGTCATAAATAATATAGCCATCAATGTCTACTAAGTATTTTCTGGGCCAGTATTGGTTATCCAACGCCTGCCACGTTGAATAATCATTATCTAAAACCACCGGATACTGTATGTTAAAGTTTTCTACAGCCTTTTGAACATTTGCCTGTACTTTTTCAAAAGCAAATTCTGGCGTGTGAAGGCCAATAATTTCCAAACCTTGGTCTTTGTATTTTGCGTACCAGTCGTTTACATACGGCAATGTTCTTTGACAATTAATGCAACTATAGGTCCAAATGTCTAAAAGCATTACTTTCCCACGCAGGCTTTCCAAAGTAATGGGCTTTCCCCCAGTATTAATAAAACCATCAGGACTGCTTAATTCTGGAACTTTTTTAAATGTTGCTTGTTTCTGTTTTTCGGTTAAATATTGTACTACCGGTGCTTCATCTTTTTTGATACCCGGTTTTTGCATATCTTTTATTTCACTTTTTATATCTGACTCTACCACAGGAACCGTATTCTTTTGTAACAAATATTGTTCAACTTTTGTTATGTCAAAAAGTCCGAAGTCTAATAAAAAGAGTTGAGTTTTTTTATCAAAACCCCAAATAATAGCTACGGCAACAATAATAAATAATACTCCCAGCGTTTTTTTAAACCAGCCATGGGGATTGGCTACCACACCAAGTTTATTGATAATTTTTTTGCCAACAATAGCTATTACCAATAGTGCCAAGCAAAGCCCCGCAGTGTACGAAAGCAAGTACACCAGGCCAAGAAATGGGCTAACGGGCAAAACCGTGGCTAAAATAATGAAATAAGTTGGACTACAGGTTGAAAACACCGGCCCAAGCGCCGCGCCAATAATGAGGTCACCCCAAAAACTTTTTTTCTGATATCCGAGGCCAACAACCGCATTTGATTTGGTGTTTAATTTGGCAAGAAAAGAATTTTCCCACAGACCAGGAAAAACGGTCACCAGCCCAAGCACTAAAATAATGCCGCCGGAAATCCACTTCCAAACATATTCGGGAATATCAATAAAAAGCGTACTGGCTTTTAAAAGCAGGGTAAACAAAATGACCGAAACTCCTAAAGACACAATAATGGTCAGCGCCTTTTTTGTGTTAAACTTTTTTTCAGTGCCCAGCGCGCCACCAATAATAACAGGAAGCAACGGCAAAATACACGGCGCCAGAACCGTTAATACCCCGGCAATAAATGAAATGACAAAAAGAATCATATTATTTTACTTCTGCCACCAACGCAGATAACGTTGGGCTACCGCTCCACTTTTTTATAAGATTTCCGTTACTATCAACTTGCACAAAGGTGTGCTGATAGGTTACGCCATATTTTTGCTTTAAAGCGGTTGAATTATCATAGTCAACATCTAAAATAGCCAGACTTCCAGGAATTTTTGATATATTGGCCTTAATGTCAGCGTCAACGGCCCTGCAAGATGGGCACCATCCGGCCCTAAAAAATAAAACTACTTGATGGGTGGCAGAAGCCATTGCCACCTTTTCAGAACTATAGGCTTCGTAAGAACCTGCCTTCATCACGGTTTCGGTTTTTGTAGTTTCGGTTTTTGTCATGGCTTCTTTTTCTTCCATCGCCTTTTTCTCCATCATGGCTTTCTGTTCCATTTTTTCTGCTTCCGTCATTGATGTTTCATCCTTTTGCATCATAGCTTTTTCTTGTGTTGTTTTATCATTTACCTCCCGTGGCTCTTTTTGAATAACATAATAACCAAACATAATAACCACAACAACAACGACGGCAATTATTCCAATAGCGACGGGACTCATAAAACCTTTCTCTAAATTGTTTTTCATAATTATGAGTAAGGAAGGAATAAGAAATCGCAATTTATTATTCCGACCGCACGATTAATTTATATAAATAACCAAAGTTATTTCTATAATTTTTTTGTGTTTAATAATACTTATAGTGTAATGTAAACAAAAAAGAATGTAAAGAGGGCTTTACATTCTCATTGTGGATAACTAATTT
>CAZYSZ010000073.1:0-2266 GCA_964650025.1 uncultured Candidatus Saccharibacteria bacterium
GTTGCGACATGTGTTCGCGGCTCACTAGCCTGGGCAATAACTTTTGTTACGAAAACTTCAGATTTTTAGGCAAAAAGTTGATAGAATTTGGAGGTTTAGCTTTAGCTAAGCCGAGAAATTATAGCAATTTTTTGGCAAAAATATGGAATTTTCAGTAAAAAGTTATTTACTTTGAATTAAGAAATGCTTTCGCAAGATTTTTTTCAAATTTGCGGGCGAAAAGGTGATAGAATTTTCAGGCGTAGCCAAGGGCTACGCATGAAAATTATGGCACCTTTGCAGTCCAAATTTGGAAAAAAGATGCGAAAAGTCTTCTCAAACGAGCATTTCGCAATTCAAAGTATTTAGGGACAAGTCTAATGATTGAGTGCCCGGCTATTGCTCTAGCTAATCAAAAAAATTATGTCAGCTTGCATGTTTGTGCTGTAGATAAAGGTGAATATGTTGCCCAAAAATATAAAAAAGAATTGGGCAGTGCTAGTGTCGGCAAAAGCTGTGTACGATTTAAAAACCTTAAAGCTTTGAATTACGAAAATTCTTTTTACATGTGGGGGTTTTGTAATTTAAAGCTGAAAGATCCTAACTTGTCCGCCATTAAAAAAATTTTGGTTTTGCCAGAAAAATCCCCTGGACTACAAGGCATGGGATCACGCTAATTCAAAGAAAAATATGACCAAAAAAGAAATTGCCACTGGCATGGTACACACTGTGCCAACGGATTTGAGAAAAAACCTTACTTCTGCGCCATTGGCAAAATCAGCATGGGAGGACATTACGCCACTGGCGCGCAATGAGTGGATCTGTTGGATTGAAAGTGCCAAGAAAGTAAAAACTCGGGGTCATCGGATTAACAGGACCGCCACGGAACTTACAGAAGGAAGGCGCAGACCTTGTTATTGGGCCGGTTGCATTCATCGGTAAAATGTGTATTCTACTGACCCTTAATACTTAGCTTTATAGAGAAAAAATGTTAGATTGGCAATCAGTGCGCCACCTTGGAGTCCGAAAAAACCAAAGTGGTATTTATAAATACCGCGAGGATTTTTTCGGGCGAAAGGCAAGCGATGATGCCAATATAACGGTTTTTCATAAAGGTAAGTATTAAGGGTCAGTAAACCATGTTTCAGTTCTTTTACAAAGGGGTGGCAGATGATCACACAGGAAGAAAAAGACGTTATCGGCATTTACTTTGGCGAATTAAAGAAAGTACCGCTCTTAAAACCCAAGGAAGTTGTGTTGTTGATCAAAAGAATTAAAAGAGGAATGCATGCAAAAAAGGTTTTACTTAATGAAGTAACCAAAAAGCAATCCCCTCTTGATAGCAATCATGACGCGCAACTGGCAAAAATGATTAAGTTAGTTAGGACCATTAAAAGTGGTCAAGAGGGAATGAAAACCCTGGTTAAATCCAACATCGGACTGGTAGCATCTATTGCTAAAAAGTATGCTCGCTACACAACGGCGTTAACATTGCTTGATTTAATTCAAGAAGGTGCTTTAGGGCTTTTTACCGCCGCACAAAAATTTGATTGCAGTAGAGCGTGCCAATTTTCTACGTATGCCTACCAATGGATAAGGCAACGGATTGGCCGGGCACTGGAAGACCAGGCAAAAACTATCAGAATTCCCGTGCATTTATCAAGGCAACTTTCAAAGTACCAGCAGGCAGAAGGAACGCTTTTTACCCGTCTTGAACGCCGACCAACTACGGAAGAAATTGCCAAGCATCTTAACGTGGACATAGAAAAAGTTCGTGACACCCAACGTATCGCCGCTAGTGTCTTTTCCTTGGAAAACCTAATTGCGACTAATAGCGAAAAATCTTTTTCCTGCTTAATTGAAGAAGAAAAAGAACCGGAGTCTCCACTGACCATAGACCAATCCCAAAAAGAGAAAGTCATCACACAAGCTCTAGCCAAATTAGACACAAAGGAGCAGATGATAATTTCTAAAAGGTTTGGGTTAAATGGTCAGGCAGCACAAACCCTTCAAGCAATATCAGTCCAATTAAAACTGACCAAGGAAAGAATCCGCCAAATCCAAAACCGGGCACTGGAAAAGCTGCGCTACAACCAGGAGATAAGCAAATTGCAATAATATTGCCAAACCCGCAAATCACATGCGGGTTTTTTACTAGACTTGTCCCGAAATAACTTTCGCCAGAAATAACTTTTGCTTAATAACTTTTGCTTTTTAACATAAATAAAGGTAACATTAGACTTGTCCCTAAATAACTTTTTACTGCAAATTCCATATTTTTGCCCAA
>CAZYSZ010000074.1:0-2247 GCA_964650025.1 uncultured Candidatus Saccharibacteria bacterium
GGTCCATAAAATCCGGTACTGGACGATTCGTCGCAAATCGGTGCGGCGTGTGTTATTGAAGAAAACAAAAACAAAAAACCGAATGATAAAAAAATGACGGGCAAAAGTTTTTTCATGTGAAATGTTGATTAACCACCCCGCACGTCCTCTCCTTCGCCTCCACCTTCGCCAAGGCTTCGGCGGACAAGAAGGCTTCGGCAGAGCAAAGCGCGGGCGCGTGGTGGCGACGGGTTTATTTAAAGTAAAACCCATTTGCAAGCTTAAAAGGGTTTTTGTAAGAATTTATATGTTCGTTGGTAGTAAATTTAATCTACTCGCCAAAGAGACTTTAATAGCTTCTTCCAGATCCGGAGCTATTCCTCTGACTTTTTTCATGTCTACATTAATCAAAGATTTGCTGCCTTTCTGCTTTTTTTCAAGGTTTTCCAAAACCCTCTCTATCTTTTTTGAATCGCGATGGTGTTTTATAAAATTAGTTTTGAAATATTCTAAAAATATCCCCTCTACCTTTCTGTCGTTGGTTATGTAAAAAGCAACTTCGTCGTCAAAGTAGGTAATGCGAGCGTCTTTTGACAAAGTTGGAATAGTAATAGAAAGAGCGTCGCTCTCGGTATCGTAGCGAGAAACCCAGCCATTCTTTTTAGCAAAATCATTGAAATCAGTTGCTAAATCAAATAGTTGTCTTTTTTCTGCTGGTATCTTTATCATCATTTTAATCTTTTTATATTTGGTTGATATATTTCTTCTTTAATTTTATTAGTTTCAAAAGCGGATACTATACGGTGCGGGTTATCGGTAACCCAGATAACAACTTTGACATAAGAAACAGTTGAATATTTTTTGTAGTAACACTTTTTATTTTCTTTATCGCTATTATCTTCCCAAATCTGCTGCGGATTTTTTTATAGTATCTTCTAGATTTTTGAGGAATGTTTTGTTTTTTAACTCAGGATGAACTATAGATTTTTCTTGCCACTTTTTTTCGGTAAGCACAACCCGATTGCCGTCGTAATCCAGGGTATCAATAATAAGTTTATCCATATTGAATGTTAGGTTAAGCAAAAAGGCTGGTAGCAAAAATTTGTCGGCAGCATTTTTAAAAACACCACATCTTTTCCCTTGCTCTGCATTGAAACTTCTTTTAGCTTGTTTCCGACGCTCAACACCTTTTTGCGGTCGCGGGAAAGCGCCAGCCACTTGTTAGGGTATTTTTTTGAGAGATTCACTAAATTGTAATTTCTTTTCGTAGTTTTCATGGTTTTAATTGTATCATAAAATAGTTGAAAGGGTTGTGAAAGTAGAACCACTGTTCGTCGATAAAATTATTTTATAATTTTTTTCGCAATCAAGGGAATTTCTTTGGTAAAAAATTTCTTAACATCTTTCCAGGTTACTTTAAAGGAAATTTGGAGATCAAAATCGTCTTCTGCATCATTGAAATAGATTAGGCTTTTTAAAATGTGACTAGGGTTTTGTTGGACAGAGTATTGTTGATTAACTCTCGTTATAATTTCATGTAGTGGCATTACGTTTTGGCAAATCCAATACAAATCAAAGAAGTCCCGTTTTTTCCCTCTCTGGGAAATGGCGATAATTTTCATGACAGCAATGTCGGCCGGTGCCAACAAAGAAACATTTCCAAAACGGCGCATTTTTTCGGCAGGAGTAAAGTAGGGGTAAGATAGAAGACTTATTTTCGTTTTTAAAAATACACCAAACACGGTTCCCGTATCTATGTTGCCGGTAATCCATTCTCCTTGGTCGCTTAGTATTTCTGCAACCCTTTTTTCGTCAAAAATTTTATTTTCTGTAAAAAAATCCAGGTCGTATGATTTTCTGTGTCCAGATTGCAAAGCGAGCGCGGTGCCACCGGCCAGATACCAATTGTCATGCGAAAAAAAATCCATTTCTGAACACTTCTTCAATGCTAAGACGGCATCTTTGGGCAAAGTGTCAAAAAAAAGTTTCTCGGAATTATTTTTTATTTCAGAACTAGCGACCATAATGCTTTTGATTTTCTGCTTATTTGAACGCGTGGCAGACTCATCACCTTTTTAATAGTACGCTTAGGATAATAATTCAATACCCAACCCACTTCATTGGGTTCGCCAAATTCTAAAACCCGTTCAATAATATATCGGGCATTTTTTTGTGGGTCAATATTTTTGGGATCAACATCCCAAAAAAGTGTTTGGCGGAACTTCATTATTTTTGGTTTCATGGTTGTGGGTTATTGTGTGTGCCACG
>CAZYSZ010000075.1:0-2218 GCA_964650025.1 uncultured Candidatus Saccharibacteria bacterium
CTGGGGTTTAATACCCTTTATTTACTCTCTTTTTGCAATTTTTCCCACTTATTTTTGACCATAAATTCACTTATCCGCACTTTTGGATCTAAACTTTCAAGAAAACTCTTATACTTCATGGCTTTTTCTCTCCGCTTTTCAAATTCAGCCTTTATACTCCAGTAATTCCACGGTTAATAATTCCGGATCAACGGTAAAAGCCCGGTAAAGAACCTACGACTTCTCACTTGATTCTGTTGACGGTTCTCTTTCAGATTCCATCATTTTATGCCTGCATATTTTTTAATGCTTTTATCCTTTCTTCAACCGGCGGGTGAGTTTGGAATAAATTTACAAGCCAGTTTTTACCTTGTTTTTCGTTAAATGGGGAATCTATGTACAAGTGAGCTGTTGCGGTGTTAGCGCTTTTCATTGGCGTTACATCTTCTGAAATTTTTTCTAAGGCGCTGGCCAAGCCTTCCGGATAACGGGTTAGCAATGCTCCATCGGCATCGGCCAAAAATTCACGCTTGCGGGAAATAGCTAATTTAATCAACGTTGCGGCAATGGGCGCTAAAATAGCCGCAACCAACCCAAATACCATCAGTAAAGCACCGACCCTATTGTCGTCTGAATCACGCCTGCTAAAAAAACTAATGCGTAAAAAGAAATTTGCCAGCAATGCCACAACCCCCGCCAACACCACCACTACGGTGGAAAGTAGCATATCCTTGTTTCCAATGTGGCTTAATTCGTGAGCAATTACTCCCTCTAATTCTAATTTATCTAATCTATCTAAAAGACCCTGGGTTACCGCCACTACGGCATGGTTTTTATCTCTACCTGTCGCAAATGCGTTTAACTGCGCCTCATAAATAATGTAAATTTTAGGAACCGGAAGCCCGGCGGTGATGCACAAATTTTCCACAATTCTGTACAATTCAAGATTATCGTTTTTTTTAATTAACTTGGCGTGCGCCATGGAAAGCACCAGTTTATCCGACCACCAATAACTGCCAAAACTCATAGCAATGCTCAAAAACACCGCCGCATATAAAATGGCATTAGAATCCAAAATTTGGCTAAATAACCAACCTACAGCAATTACAAACACCAAAAACCCAGTTATTAAAAACCAGGTTTTGCGGGTATTGGAATCAGCGTTTTTATAAATTGAAGCCATAATACTTTTGTTTTACAAAAGAAATCCGAAATTCTAATCTCGAAATTCGAAACACGTTTTAGATTTCGAATTTTGAAAATTTTAATTTGTTTCGGATTTCGGATTTCGTGCTTAGAATTTTACCCCCACCGGCTGTCTTTCTGTCTCGTTAGCTGTTTGGAACAATTCCATCTGTTTGAACCCAAAAGAAGAAGCAATAATATTGGCGGGAAAGCTTTCGATTTTGATGTTTAGGTCACGTACGTTGGTGTTGTAAAACCGGCGGGCGGCTTGGATTTTGTCTTCGGTGTCGGTCAATTCATTTTGCAGTGCCAAAAAGTTTTGTGAAGCTTTTAATTCCGGATAGTTTTCTGATACTGCGAATAGGCTTTTGAGTGTACCAGAAAGCATATTTTCCGCCTCCCCCTTGGCTTGTAAACCCTGCGCATTCATGGCATTGGCGCGAGCTTGCGTGACTTTTTCAAATAGTTCTCGCTCATGCGTAGCATAACCTTTGACGGTTTCAACTAAATTAGGAATCAAATCATACCGACGTTTTAACTGAACATCAATATCAGCCCAAGCTTCCTTGGCACGGTTTTTTAATGTAACTAAGCCATTAAAGGCTCCAACAACCCACAAAATAATTACTGCGATGACGACTAAGACAATGATGGTTATGATATCCACTTTTTTGAAAATTCGAAATTCGAATATCGAAATTCGAAACAAGTTTTGAATTTTTTAATTTTGGAAATTCTGATTTGTTTCGGATTTCGGATTTCGTGCTTCGGATTTATTTAGGTAGCTCCTCAATTAACACATTGATATACGGATGCTGTGCGACAAATTTGTAATTGAACAATTTAAGCAACATTAAAAAATCTTCCAACTCTTCCCGAAACTTTTTGGGGCCGGCAAATACCTCCCACAATTGTACCGCGAGGTTTTTGGCATAGTGGTGCAAAATTTCATAATCGGACTTTCGAGTCAAATACACCATAATTTGTTTGAATTCCCCCCTGTCTAGCCAAATTCCCCAGCATTTTTTGCAAAAATCCACCCTTACCTCTGAAT
>CAZYSZ010000076.1:0-2186 GCA_964650025.1 uncultured Candidatus Saccharibacteria bacterium
GGAGGAGGTGGGACTCGAACCCACGAGACCCTTGCGAGTCACAGCTTTCCAAGCTGTTCTAATGGCCACTATAGGACTCCTCCGCCCAACAATCGTTAATCAATCAAAAATTACCTGTAAATAGAATGATTACCGATTTTATGAAAAATAATAATATTTTCACTCTTAAGTTCAAAAACAATCCTGTAGTGATAGTCCACAGAAAATGACCAAAAATCCCTAAGCTTTCCACTTAGTTTGTGAGTTTTTAGTCTTTTATCAAAAAGATTTTTACGAAAAATATCCTCCCACTTTTCTGCCTTTACCTTGATAACTTCTGGCAAACCATCATAATTTCTCAAAAAATTGGGAGAGTAAATAATTTGCATAACATTACCGCAAATCTTTTAATGAACGCAAAACCTTGCCCTTTCCCTGCCTGATTTCTTCCTGGCTTTTTCTAAGCTCCACTAACACCTGTTCCCCTTCAATTCTCTCACGAATAAGATCGCGCAAAAACTCGCTTTTGGTGGAATACCCCCCTTTTTTGATCATTTTTTCAATTTGGACAACCAACTCCTCTGGGAGTGAAATATTTATGATTGATCGCATACATTTAAATTTTAATAATATGACTGTAATAAATTGTGTTACAGTCTTATTATAGCAAATACAGGCCACGTGTCAACACGTGCTGTGTTTAAATCTTAAACTGAAAAATTAATAGATACATTAAAACCGCGATGGCGATTCTGTAAACTCCGAACGAAACGAATGAGTGCTTTTGGACATAGCCAATAAACCACTTGATGGTTGCCATGGCTACGATAAAAGATACTATAAATCCTAACAGTAGCAACCCGATTTGGCTACCCGAAAAACTGTGGGCGCTTTTGAGCAAATCATAACCGCTGACGGCGGCCATGGTGGGGATGGCGAGCAAAAAAGAAAATTCCACAATGGCCTCGCGACTGATGCCCATGGCCAATCCCCCGACAATGGTGGCGCCACTTCTTGAAACTCCAGGAATAATGGCAAGCGATTGCCACACACCAGTCCAAAAAGATTTTTTGTAATTTATTTCATTACTCGTATAAACCTGACGGCCGTCATTTTTGTAAGAGTTTTTCTTGTACCACATTTCAAATGCAATCAAAATAATTCCGCCCAACAACAACGACCAAAGCACCAGCATAACATTTCCTAAAAAATAATGCTTTAAAATTTTATATAATAAAAAACCGATAACGGCCGTCGGTAAAAACGCAACCGCTACCTTTTTCCACAAATCAACTCCGCCAAGCCAAAGTTTTTTCCAATACAAAACGACCACCGCCAAAATTGACCCAAACTGAATAATAATTTCAAAACTTTTCAAAAAATCCGTTTCAGCAATCCCTATCAACCGCGACGCCAAAATCATATGTCCCGTAGAAGAAATCGGCAAAAATTCGGTAACACCTTCGACGACTCCTAAAATGACGGTTTGTAAAATGGTCATTTTATTGAAACCGCATAATTAAAGCCGTAAAAATAATTATTCATATTTTCATCGGTCGAACCATACTCATTATTAAAATAAAAGTAATCGGCTAATACCTCTCTTAAACGGCAAAGCTCTTTTAAATACTTTTTATTTTTCGGGTCTTCAATGGTTAAATCTAGCAATTCCAAACCCCGCTCAAATGCCGCCTGCGACATTACTTTATTTTTTGCGCGCCAGTTGATAGCACGACCAACCTCTGCGCCCACGTTGGCCATTTGATTAAAAAAAGGTAGGCTTTGCCACTTTTCTTTGGTAAGTTCTGTATGCAACATTATTTTTTGACGAATTTATTTACGATGGCAATTATTTTTTCTCTTATTTGCGGATTTTCCACTCCCCTGGTTTTATTTCCCAATCCTGGTTTTAAATTCATCATAGAGTCAAATTCGATAAAATCATCGCCCTGTAATTCTGGATAAAAGTTTATTCCCCACAAATTTTTCGGCTCTGAATTTTCTTGTTCCATTAACCATTCAAACAAATCCGAATGCATTGGCGCGTCAACCGAAATTATTTCTTTTTCAATATCAACCATGCCCTTCACAAAATCCCCGTGCATCTTTTTTGCCATTTCTCGCAATTCCGTAATTTCAATGTTGTCTTTTATGATTTTCATCGTTAAGTTTATTGCCGATGGTAGTGAGCCGCGAACACATGTCGC
>CAZYSZ010000077.1:0-2141 GCA_964650025.1 uncultured Candidatus Saccharibacteria bacterium
TACCTGCGTCAAGGAACAAAAACCAACGTGGAATTTTACCTTAATTTGGGCTTTTGCCTTGCCACTGCCCTTGGCATCATTTTTCTCTACCGGCTCGGCGCGCGAATTGAGAAAAAGATTGCTACAGAACGGCAAAGCGCGCAAGCCCTGCGGCGCAAACAAGAGGATGAAATGGCCACCCGAGAAAAGGAGTTGGAAAGAAAAACAGCGATACTGCAAGAACAACAAAGGAATCCCATGAAGTTGACTGTTGACGAACAGCACGCTCAAAAAACTCGTGTACGAAAACAAGAGGCCCGACCAACCCAACAGTTGCTTGACCAACAACCAACACCAAAACCCTGGAGTTTTTTTCTGGTATCCAATGACTCGGAGAAAGGCCGGTTAATGCCCCAGGATCGCAAGGAGTTTTTCGATGCCGTCAAACGATTTTGTAAAAAAAACCTTGTTGCAATCGGCGGTCAAAAAGTCTATCCCAGACTGCTTTGGGTATGCCAACTCGACCCGGCACTTAGGGCGGTAAAAATGGATAGAATCGACGGGGATGGTAAGTTCGACGGTTGGTATAAACTCCACCGAGGTTCGTTTCGAATTCTCCTAAAATTCGACGACGAACAAAAAGAACTGCGGTTTTACTTGGACAACCATGATATCTATAAAAAAATCCGCCGTAGTTAAGCTTTTCTTTAAAGCAAAACCCCAGTTGCGCATGAGCACAATTGGGGTTTTTATTTATTTTAAATTAAAACGAATCGTACTCCCTCATCTGCAACTGCGCATTGATTTGGCGCATTGTGTCCAAAACCACACTCACGATAATCAACAGTGACGTGCCTCCGATTAAAAAGGTAAAACCGGTAACGCCAGTGGCGCCGGCTACGATGGTTGGGAGGACGGCAATTAACCCTAGTGAAATAGCGCCGGTAAATAAAACTCTATTTAAAATGTGGGCTAGATATTTTAGGGTTGACTCACCGGGCCTTACCCCGGGAATAAATCCGCCCATTTTTTGTAAATTTTCGGCGATGGCTTTGGGGTCAAAGGTAACAGCGGTGTAAAAATAAGTAAATGCGATTACCAAGATAAAATACATGATACCATGCGCCCAGGTGTTGTTAAAAAATGCAGTCACGTTGGTGGCAACAATTCCCACCCATCCGGAAAACCCTACAAAAAACCCTGCAATCATGCCCGGAAACAGCAAAATAGAAAGCGCAAAAATAATTGGAATGACTCCGGCCGGGTTTACGTTAAGCGGCAAATAGGTTGACTGTCCGCCATACATTTTTGAACCCCGCACGCGTTTGGCATATGACACCGGAATATTTCGGCGGGCTTCGGTAATCAACACCACGCCGGCAATGATAACTACTGACAGGGCAAAAAAGATAAAGTAAGAAGGTATTTGGGCTGGGTTAAAGGTTACAAAGGTTTGGAAAATGTTAGAGGGAAGACTGGCCACGATACCAGCAAAAATCAATAACGAAATTCCGTTACCCATGCCAAGCTCGCTAATGATTTCCCCAATCCACATTAAAAACATGGATCCGGCCACAATGGTAACAATGGATCCTAACATCAGCATTGGGGTCATTCCGGTAATAATCCCCTGTCGAGTAAATAACGTTAAAAGCCCATAGCCTTCAAATGCGGCCAAGGGAATCGTCAAAAGCCTGCCATATTGGTTAAACTTATGCCGGCCGGCCTCGCCCTCTTCTTTGTACATTTTTTCAAGGCCGGGGAAAATCATAGTCAATAATTGCAAAATAATCGTAGCTGTAATGTAGGGACCAAGACCTAATAATACAATAGAAAAGTTACTTAACGCGCCACCGGAAAAAATGTTTAAAAGCCCAAACACTTGGTTTTGAGAAAAAAATTTCCTTAAATTATCCAGGCCAATTCCGGGAATTGGCACATTGGCGGCAACCCGAAAAACCACAAACAAAAAGATTAGAAAAAGAAACTTATTTCTTAATTCTTTATTTTTAAAAAGGGTAATGATTTTGTCGTACCACATACTTTTACTTTGCAAAAGAAATTCGAAATTCTAATATCGAAATTCGAAACATATTTTGAAAATTTGAATTTATTGCCCAGGCTAGTGAGCCGCGAACACATGTCGCAACATGTGTTCGCGC
>CAZYSZ010000078.1:0-2069 GCA_964650025.1 uncultured Candidatus Saccharibacteria bacterium
GAGCGTGCGTGAATTGGTCGCCAGTGGCGACTGGAAAGAAGCGGTTGGCGCTGTAGTTACCACCGCAATAGGCTGGGGAATTGCCAAAGCAGTAGCATATTTGGGATGGGGTCGAAGGGCGATAAAAAAAGAAGTGGAAGAAAAAGAAGCTGGAAAAGAAAGATGGCAACAACATTTAAAAGAATTAAATCCCGAGAAAACGCCAAATTCTAGCGAGATTAAGACAGAGATTGCAGAAGACGGCGGGGTAGCGGAAGTAATCCAAGAAGCAGAAGAAGTTTTACCGGAGATAGGAAAAGCGGATCAAGAAAAAATAGAAAAACTAAAAGCCGGCCTTGAAAATAAATACGGCGAAGATGCTGCAAAGTAAACTACAAAATTATGTCAAAAAAAATATCTAAAAAAGCGATTCAGGAGGTAATGGAAAAATTTAAAAAAGCCAATACTTCCCCTAAAGAAAAATTAAAATTACTTAAAGAAATGAATACTTTTGTAAAGAAAACCGATAAGATGGTAAAAGCTCTCATTGCCAAAGTAAACAAAGAAAAAAACCGTCGAAGTGATAAATAGTAATCATTCAAATATGAAAAAAACAGGCGAGCTTTCGAGTCAAGAAGGTGAAATCCTGAAAAATATAGAACCGTTGGCGGAAGCGGTGCATTCTGAATTTAGTGAATTATTGCCAGAAAAATCAAACTCTGAATTGGAATCTGAAAATTATTTAAAAGATCGTGTTGATAACATAGTTACCACGATACTTATGGATAGCCAATTTAATGATGAGTCGGAAGAAGTAATTGATAGTAGTGAAATGTCCACAGATTCAGCGCATGAATCGGTTGAGACAGTGACTGATCTCGTCGTAATCAAAAAGTCGGGCGGATTTTGGCGTGGCGCGAGCAGCGCGGTAAGAAAGGCCATTGCCTTTTTATTGTTTGGGGTCGCGGCGGCCGGATCAGCGGTGCAAGCACAGGGGGCGCCGCCAAAAGAGCCTCCGGCTTATAGTGACCCTTTGCTCAAGAAGTTTAAACAACAAAACAAAGCTAAAAAACTGGAGGAAAAGAAAGTACCGCGATCGCCGGAAGTAAAAGAAAAAGTAATTCTTACAGATGCCAACGAAAAATTAGTGGCAACTCTGGTGGATAGTTTTGAAATGTATGAAAGTAGTAAAAAAAATGAGTTGGCCAGAGTTATTGCTAAGCCCTATATCGAAGAGTTGGTCAGGGGAAAACAACAACGCGATGAGGAGTTTATAAAAAAACACCAAGCTATGAGACTAGAAATAATTGACCGCGCCGAAAAATGGCACGAAGTGTTTTTAGAAGAAAAAAAATCTTTACCTAATCCTATCTGGCGGGAACGTGAAAAAGAACTTTTGACCGAAAAGAAAATCATGGAATCAGCGGCAGTTGATAGGCTCGTAAAACATCGCAAGGATTATGTTGACAGCGAAAAAGATTATCTTAATAAAGTAGTCCGATCAGCCATGTCCGTGGTCCATGCGCAAGTTGAAAATACCTACCGATCTTTACCGAGAGAATAAGGCGTGGAATTACGAAAAGCCCAAAGGCGCCGGGCTTTCTGTCTCGACAAACAAGAAAAAAGAATAATATGAAAGACAGTTCATTTAACCCAAAAATTCGAGGATACTAACATGAAAACAGATTCTCCAGTTAATCTCCAGGAAATTTTTGATTTTGTGTCCAATCACTGGCCGCTTGATGAAGAAAATTATCCGGCGCTTTCTATTATGCCGGATGCACAATGGCGGTAGTTTATTGTTCGTCACATTCTTTTGCACAAGCAAAAAGCGGCAGGCGAGCTTGCGGGTATTATTGACGAATGGGATCATGGAAAAAGTCATGAAATGGGCATTCATATCGTGATGACCAAATTTTTTCGCAACGCTATTCGGTTAGCTCAAGTTTTGGGCCACGATGCAAGGTCGGTAGGCAACCACATTAGACTTGTCCATAAATAACTTTTGTTACGAAAATTAGGGACAGGTCTATTGAACTTTGAATTACGAAATGCTCGTTTGAGAAGACTTTTCGCATCTTTTTTCCAAA
>CAZYSZ010000079.1:0-2039 GCA_964650025.1 uncultured Candidatus Saccharibacteria bacterium
AGTCGCCTTTTTTATTTGATTTTATAATTATTCTTCAAGTCATGTCAAATATGTGCTACGATAAGATATAGACTTGTCCCTAAATAACTTTTTGTACGAAAATGCAGCCTTCGGGAGTCCCTGCGTGTCCAGCAGATTTTTAGCTAGAAATTTGATAGAATTTTTAAGGCTTAGCTTCACTAAGCCGTAAAATTCTAGCGAATTTTTGGCAAAAATGTGGAATTTGTAGTAAAAAGTTATTTAGGGACAATTCTTATGAATAAAATTACTCATTACTCTATAATATTATTTGGCTGGCTGGCGGTAGGATACCCATTATGGATGCGCATTAAAACCTTGCACTGGGCTTTTGATGGCGCGCTTTTATCAAATCTCTTTCCTTTATTTGGGATATTGGCTTTTACTTTGTTGTGGTTGCATTCCATCAGTGGAGTGTTTGAGCCATTTTTAAGAAAACACATTAACTTTGACAGATTCGTGCATATAACATCAATTCTGATTTTAATTTCCATCATTCTTCATCCTCTTTTGTTGCTGGTTACGTTTAACTTTAATGTCAGCAATGTGTTTCTGGTGTATGGTGTCAAATATATTCTCATTGGTATGGTAGGGTGGATACTGCTTATAATCTATGACATAGGAAAAGCGCTTAAAAAGTATAATTTTTTTGCTGTGCATTGGAATCAGATACTTATTATAAGCAATGTCGGATTTTTACTGACATTTTTTCATTCTCTTTACCTGGGAAGTGATTTGCAATCAGGAATGTTAAGGGCGGTGTGGATTTTTTATGGCATAACGGCAATAATTGCTATAATTTACACCTATGGAATAAAAAAGTTATTAAACCGCAGTTCTGGCTTTTAATGCGCGACAATCAAAAACCACCCTTCGGTGGTTTTTGATTCTAGTTAATTTTTAAAAGTTCAACATCAAATAATAGGGTGGCTTTTTGAGGAATTACCGGTGGACGGCCGTTTGCTCCATATGCTAATTCCGGTGGAATTGTCAGTTTCCTTTTTTCTCCTATTTTCATGCCCAGCACTCCCAGTTCCCATCCCTGTATGACCAAATTTTCTCCCAGTTTAAATTGAAACGGCGTTCTTCCCGGGTTTAAACTGGAATCAAATTTAGCGCCATCGGTAAGCGTACCGGTATAATTTACCGTTACCATATCGCCGGTTTTTGCCTCGGCTCCGCTCCCCTCTTTTAGCACCTCAACGTTCATATTTTGAATCATATAATTTTTATTTGATGTTTGGTTAGTATTAGTATTTTGAGTTTGCGTTTGGGAATTATAACTATAGCCGCCTCTGTTATAGAAAAAGAGATAGTACATTGCTACGTACGCAATAGCACCAATGACAATATACAAAACAAGCCAATGCCACCACGGCCGTTTGCCATACCCACCCGACGATTGTTGATAACTATTTTCATCCATAATTATATTGATCTTTGAATTACGAAATGCTTTCGCAAGATTTTTTTCAAATTTGCGGGCGAAAAGGTGATAGAATTTTCAGGCGTAGCCAAGGGCTACGCATGAAAATTATGGCACCTTTGCAGTCCAAATTTGGAAAAAAGATGCGAAAAGTCTTCTCAAACGAGCATTTCGTAATTCAAAGATTGATACCATTATACAAAAAAATAGGCGATAATGTAAATAGATAATAAGCCTGTCAGTGCCAATTGAATTAAGGGTGTAATGCCCACACTAAATACGATTGGCATAGCGGCAGAATATTCCCACTTACCCACCTTTAAGGAATAGATTTCCCAAACATAGGCAAATAAAAGCGCAGTAACAAAAAATGCTATTAAAAAGTATTTAGGAAATAACCAGAAACCTAAAAAATAAAATACCGCAATCGACAATCCGTCAAAAACGGTGGCTTTACACATTAAATACACATATTTTTTCAGAGGCGCTTCCAAGCAGGTTTTATACAACAAACTATGAGACAGTTCGTACAGTAAATTCACTTTGAATTACGAAATGCTTTCGCAAGATTTTTTTCAAATTTGCGGGCGAAAAG
>CAZYSZ010000080.1:0-2029 GCA_964650025.1 uncultured Candidatus Saccharibacteria bacterium
TCGCTATAATTTCTGTGCGTAGCCCTTGGCTACGCCCATAAATTCTATCAAATTTTCATCTTCCAGATTTGGAAAAAATATCGCGAAGGGGTTTCGTAATTCAAAGCTTCGGCGCGCCTTTGTGTGCGCCGGGGTCGGAGGCTTTGCCCTGGGGTTTAATACCCTTTATTATGCTTTTGGTTCCTCAATCACCACCTCCTCTTTCTTTTCCTTTACTACCTTCTCCACATTTTCTACATCTTCTTTAATTTCTGTTGCCAGCTCTTCTTCCACTTTCTGCGGAGGTAACACCTGTGCCACAATTTCGTCAGACTTTTTTAACACCGTTACGTTAGCGGGAATAACTAAGTCTTTTACCAAAATATGGTCTTGGAAAGTTTTTAACGACTCAATATTAACCCTGATTTCGTGCGGTAAATTCTGTGGCAAAGCTTTCACTTCAATTTCCAACATGTTTTTATTTAACGTTCCGCCCAATTCTTTTTCTGCAGGGGCCGCGCCCTCAAATACCAAAGGCACTGCAACTTCTGTTTCTTCTTTCAAAGATACTTGAAAAAAATCGATATGAATAATTTTATCAGATACCGGGTCTTTTTGAATTTCATTAACCAGCACTGGCTTTTTTCTTTCCTCGCCCTCCAAGGCTTTAGCATCGGATGAGTCTCCTTGAACTAACAATTCAATTAACGAGCTTTCACCCGCCACCTTCAAAACTTTTTTAAATTCTTTTTCATCCACCGCCACCGAAAAGTTCTTAACTCCCGGACCATAAACCACCGCAGGGATTTGTCCCGCGGCTTTGATTGATTTAGTTTTCTTACCAAGCTCTTTTCTGATGGTTGCTTTTAGTGAAATCATGGTTGTTTTTTGGAAAATGGTGGGGGTTGAATGCAAGCACTTACCAGTCTGGCGTACATCGCCGATAATTGATCGCTCCAACCCCCATAATTATCTTCTTAAAAGAAGATATAAAAGAAGGTGGGAAGTGCAAATCCCTCTCATGGCGTCTATACCGGAACTTTGCGTGAAACAACGAGTTTCTCTTCCCACCTTACTACACCCGATATTACTCTATTTATTTAAAATTGTAAACCTTAGCGCCTCACTTAGCGCCTCACTAGACCTTATTTTCTCCCCCAAACAACCGAATATTTTTTTCGATTACCGCGCGTACGGCTTCAATGGCTTCCTGCAAATATTTGTATGGGGTAATTTCACTGGTCTGCACCTGCAAAGACTTTCTTAGTGCACTAGAAAACGCCAGGCGGGTTTCGGTGTTAATGTTGATTTTAGAAATTCCCAACCCAATGGCTTTTTTAATGTCTTCTTCGGGCGTGCCAGATCCGCCATGTAATACCAATGGAATATTCACCGCTTCCCTAATTTGGCTTAACCTATCCATCCTCAAATGTGGCGAAACGCCCGAAATATCAATACCATGAAACGTACCAACGCTCACCGCCAGCACATCCACTTTGGCTTGTTTTAAATACGCCACCGCGTCTTCCACCTTAGTCAAATCTTCCTCTTTTATCTGGAATTTTTCCGTGTACATTCGCGACGCATCGGTGCCAAATCGGCCGACTTCCCCCTCCACCACCACGCCATATTTTTTAGCAAATTTCACCACTTCCTTGCTGATTTTTATATTTTCCTCCAGCGGCAGTTTTGACCCGTCAAAATGCACCATGTCATAACCGGCTACAATCCCCTCTTTTACATACTCAAGTGACTTGACGTGATCTAAATTCAAAAATATCGGCAAGCCGGTTTTTTTGCGCAACACATCGCGCATGGCAACCGCTTCGTGCAAGCCGACGAATTTGCTCTCTCCCTCTGAAGTTGCCAAAATAATCGGTGCCTTCAAATTCAGCGCCGCGGCCACAATCCCCTTCACCTGCGACCAATCCGAAAAATTAAAATGCCCGATGGCAAATTTTTCTTTATACGCTTTTTTGAAATAGTATTTTAGGTTTTTCATAGTTGACAAAAAATATTTTATTTGCTATATAGATAATAGTGTTGATTT
>CAZYSZ010000081.1:0-1964 GCA_964650025.1 uncultured Candidatus Saccharibacteria bacterium
TTAGCGTTGATAGAACTTTCAACATTAGACTTGTCCCTAAATAAAGGGTATTAAACCCCAGGGCAAAGCCTCCGACCCCAGCGCGCACAAAGGCGCGCCCAAGGGAACCGCGCTAACGCGCGGGGTATTAAACCCTTTGTCGCCTGCGACGCTTTGCGCGAACACATGTTGCGACATGTGTTCGCGGCTCACTAGCCTGGGCAATAAAACAATAACGGATATTATTTTAAACATATTGAATGATCTCAAGTTAATAATATTATCAGCGTAGGTATATCGACACTATGTCCCTCACACCGTATAAGACGAAACCCCTAAAAATTTCTTACAACAAAAAATCCGACTGTTTGGCTGGACGACTATGAGTTTAATACCTCCTACTTTACTATTTTCTCTATTCTTATGCCAACAAGCCGCAAAAGTTTTCTTTTAGGGTTGCTTCTGGCGTCTAAAAACGGTAAAACCAGTTTTAACACTTCAACATCAAACTTTTTTTTATCATTTTTGCCAATCCCCTCCTTGACAGTTTTGGAGCTGGTCAAAGTTTGAAAATCGGCAAATCGAATGGTTAGAGTTATGGTTTTAAATCGGGTAAAATCAGTTTTTTGAAAACTTTGCCACACGCCATCGGAAATTTTTTTTAAAATATCGTAAATCACCGCCGGCTCTAAGATATTTTTGCTAAATGTGGTTTGCTCACCAATAGATTTTACTTGGTAAAATTCACTAATCGGGCTATCATCAATTCCCCGGGCTTTAAAATAAAGACCCTCCCCGTGTTTACCCATCATGTCTTTTAATTCTTCCTGCGAAAACTTCAGCAAATCGCTGATAATCCTAATCTCTTTTTTACACAAAAACTCTGCAGTTTTGGGACCGACACCCGGAAGTTCGCGGACGCCCAAAGGATTTAAAAAGCTGTGTATGTCTTTTTGTTCAATCAACACCATGCCATCAGGTTTTTTCATGCCGGCGGAAATTTTTGCAATCAGTTTATTAGGCGCAATTCCCACGGAACAAGTAATCCCCTTTTCGGTTTCTTTTATCTGGGCTTTTATTTTTTTGCAAATGGTTTCCGCTTTTTTAAACGTACCGGCAAACGTCAAGTCAAAGTAAAATTCATCAACACTGGTTTGCTGAACCAACGGCGAATAGGTTTTAATAATTTCTAAAACATGCGCCGAAACTTTATGATACAAATCAAAATCCACCGGTAAAAATATCACTTCTTCCTTGCCCTGCCTTTTTGCTTCTTGTGACAATCGCCAAGCCACAGAAATTGGCATCGCCGAGCAAATCCCATATTCGCGCGCCTTATAATTTGCCGTAGAAACCACGCCCCGTCCCACGCCATTGATAATTTCAGAGCCAACCACTAACGGTTTGCCTTTAAATCTTGGTGTTGCAACTTCCTCAACGGAAGCAAAAAAGGCATCCATATCAAGATGTGCGATGATTTTTTTCATAATTTATATCCTGATATGGACGCGCGAAGGGGGTCAGGGAAAAAGTATTTTTCCCCGTGGAGGAAAACAGCGAGCGAAGCGAGCGTTAGAAACCGTAGGTTTCTAGGGAGCGAGCTTGCGAGCGACGAGTCCATGTCCAAGTACGCAATGATTCGCTTGTTATCCATACCTGAATTCTAACACAATTAAAAACCCGAGAGAAACTCGGATTTCTGGCTTTAGACTAGACTTGTCCCTAACTTTTTACTGCAAATTCCATATTTTTGCCCAAAATTTGCAATAATTTTCGTAACAAAAGTTAATTATTTTTTATCTTATCAAAAAAATATGCAAAAACTACCCGAATGTAAATGTAAATGCCTTTAAACTTCCGGAGGGAATGTTAATGCGAAGCACATGCTTGCCATAGTCACTGCTGTTTATTAAGGTATACAGTTTTTCGTCGCCAATCATGAGTTTTTTCACCAAAACATCGTCTTGGTAAATTTCAACTTCAAC
>CAZYSZ010000082.1:0-1941 GCA_964650025.1 uncultured Candidatus Saccharibacteria bacterium
GTGTCATAAATCGCCAACCCCGCAGTAACCGAACCACCAGGGCTAGTGATGGAAAGCTTAATTTCTTTTTTTGGATCCTTGCTAACCAAATAAAGCATCTGCGCAATAACCACATTAGCATTCATATCGGTTACGGGACCTGCCAAAAAAATAATACGCTCTTCTAAAAGCCTTGAAAATATGTCGTAGACGCGCTCACCGCGTTGCGTTTTTTCTACAATAGTTGGAACTATTGGCATCTAAATTAAATTCGAAATTCGAATATCGAAATCCGAAACAATATCAAAATCTTAATGTTCAAATTTCTAAAAAGTGTTTAGAATTTTGAATTTATTATTTCGGATTTGTTTCGGATTTCGTGCTTCGGATTTAGGATTTGGACGAAAAATTTTCCAAAACCTGGAAAACTTTTTCATTGTATATCGCTCCTTTACTATACTCTGATAACTGCCCGATGTCAATTTGCGTCAGCTGTTCTTTGGTATAGTTTTTCATCAGTTTGGGTAAATCTTTTGCAATTTCTTCTTGCGTAACCTCTATACGTTCGACGCGTCCGATTTGGCGCAACACCAAAAAGTTTTTAATCCTTTTTTCAGCTTCCAATTTATATGTATCTTTAATCTGCTGTTCGGTTTTTTGCACCGACGACAAATATTGCTCAAACGGAATGTTAAATCGGCCGGCCACCTGTTCTTTTAGGTCTTCAAACAGCCGTTCCTTTTCAAATTCCACCATTTTTTCCGGTAAATCAAATTTCACCTTGTCTGAAATTTTTTCTAGCATTTGGCCGCGCGTACGCTGTTTTTCGGTTTCCTTTTTTTCAGCCAAAATCCCTTCTTTTAAATTTTCTTTCAAGGCCACCAACGTATCAAAAGCACCTAACTGCTTGGCAAATTCATCGTTAATTTCTGCCAACTCCATACTTTGTACTGATAACATTTTAACCTTAAACACTGATGGTTTGCCTGCCAAGTCTTTTCTTGGAGTATTTGCCGGAAATTTGGCCGTAAATTCTTTTTCTTCTCCCACTTTCATACCAATCACATTGTTTTCAAAATCCTGCAAAAACCCGCCCTGGCCCAAAATAAACCTGTCTTTTATTTCTTTGCCGTCGTTTAGAGCTTCTATCGAGTACTCAATTTCCACAAAGTCTTTGTCTTGTGCTGGCGCATTTTTTAGCGTAAACTTAGCGCGCGATTTTTGCAAATAATCAATGGTTTCTTGCAATTCTTTTTCATCAACCGAAACATCTTTACTTTTTATTTTCCCCGCAATTTCTTTATAGTCCGGCAACTCAATTTCCGGTATCACCCCCACCTTCACCGTAAACTCAAACAGCGAACCCTTAGCGATCTTTTTAATAGAAACCTCCGGGTCGCCAATCGGCTCCAAGTTATTTTCCTCCACAAACTTTGAATACGCATCTTTGACCGCCAAATCCCCCGCATCCATCAACAAATTTTCCTTCCCAATTTTTTCCTCCACCATCCCCGCTGGAACTTTTCCCTTGCGAAACCCATCCACCTTCACATGACCTTTTAAATGCTCTAAAGCTTTTTCGAAATGTTTCGAAAATTCCTCGGCCGAAAGCTCAAATTGAATTTCAACCTCCGATTTTGGTAATTTTTTAATTTCTGTTTTCATTACATTAAAAGATTAGTTATTATTTTTACCAATTTATCTTTTTCATTAGGGCTGCTAACTGCGATCAAAAGCGTCAGTGCTGTTAAAGCATTATCATTTACCTTTTTCTCGCCATTTTCTTTGAGATAATGGATAATGGAGATAATGGGATAATGGGGTCAGCCACCATTCTTTGGCCTCCCTACTCTTCGTAGGGCTTGTTCCATGGATAATGGGGTCAGCCACCATTCTTTGGGATAATGGATAATGGGGTCAGCCACCATTCTTTGGCCTCCCTACTCTTCGTAGGGTTTGTTC
>CAZYSZ010000083.1:0-1789 GCA_964650025.1 uncultured Candidatus Saccharibacteria bacterium
TGGTTTTTGTTCGTCCACATTTTTGCACCTTGTTGCATTTCGTAATTCACAGTATGCTAAGTCAGGTGACTGATATGCATACGATACTTTTCCTTTGATTGCAAACCGGCTGAGTGCCGCATCCAGAACAAGAATTCGCCCAAAAGGCGATTTTTTGTTAGAATAAGTTTATGAGAATTAATAATTTTTTGAAACTAATTATTTCTGTTGTGGTCTGCGAACTGGCGGGAGTCCTTGGATCCTTTTTTACCATCTCTGCAATTCCCGTTTGGTATGCGACGCTCGCCAAGCCCGTCTTGAATCCTCCCGGATGGATTTTCGGTCCCGTTTGGACAATCCTCTACTTACTGATGGGAATTTCTTTATGGTTGATTTGGAAAAGCGATTCAAAAGAAAAGAAAAAGGCGCTATGGCTATTTTTTGCCCAGTTAATGTTAAATGCCATCTGGTCACCGGTATTTTTCGGTGGCCAGTTTATCGGCGGGGCATTAGCGATCATTGTGCTTTTATGGGCAGTTATTGTTTTAACTATTTTGGTATTCACTAAAATATCCAGAGCTGCAGCTTGGCTTCTGTTACCATATATTCTTTGGGTAAGTTTTGCCGCGTATTTAAATTTTGGTATTTGGATTTTAAATTAATAAAATAACCTTATGAAACGCATTTCTATTATGATAATTTTAATAGTGGGCGTTGGCACTGTCATTGGGGTGGGTTATTTTTTATCTAAAGAGAAAATAACTCCTGTTGCCACGAAAACTCCGGCCAGTGAAATAATTGATACTGTAAAACTGGTGGATTTTTCTCAAATCAACTTAGAATTTTTGTTTTCGGCAGAAATCCCAAAAGAATTAGAGGTAGAATATATTCCACAGTTAAAAGCAATAAACATATATAATCCGTTCTTAATTAGTCAAACTAATATAGAAAAATCTCAATTATATATTACTTTGAATCACGAAATGCTCGTTTGAGAAGACTTTTCGCATCTTTTTTCCAAATTTGGACTGCAAAGGTGCCATAATTTTCATGCGTAGCCCTTGGCTACGCCTGAAAATTCTATCACCTTTTCGCCCGCAAATTTGAAAAAAATCTTGCGAAAGCATTTCGTAATTCAAAGATATTAGTTTTTTTAACGCAAACAGATTTTTAACTCTAAATACGGTAGATATTACAAAGCAAGATAAAATAACCATCAAAGAGCGTGAAGCAATTTTATACGAAATTTAAAAAAAAGAGAGCATATCCAATTTTTACGGTTAGCCAATGTGGCGCAACACCAGGCACGAGGCACTCGATATTCGTTTGACTCAAACTAATCCAAGTTATTTTTATTCATTTGCTCAAAATCCAAATTTGTCTCAAAAAACATTTGATGATGTTGTGGATTCTCTTATTTTTATTGATAATTAAATAAAAATTTATTCAAATGGGGTTGTAAAGTAAACTTGACATATTAGTTTGGTTTACACTACAATAAAACCAATAACATGTATGTATGAAAGAATCCATATCAAATCAAGTTTACCAGTTGCGGAACAAGGCTGGTATTACTCAAGAAGCGCTAGCCGATGCGGTTTCTGTAACCCGACAAACTATTATTGCAATTGAAAAAGGTAATTATATTCCCTCGGTTCTTTTGGCATTAAAGATAGCAAAATTCTTTAAAAAACCATTGGAAGAAATTTTTAACTTTAAATAATGATGAAGAATAATTTTTTGCAGGAAGTAGTGGTTTCTTTGATACTTATCGTATTGTTAGTATTATTGCTTAACCCACTTAATTTTT
>CAZYSZ010000084.1:0-1695 GCA_964650025.1 uncultured Candidatus Saccharibacteria bacterium
AAAATTACAAGAAGTATTGCTAGGATAAAAGCTGGATTAGATAAAAAACTTTATTTGGGAAATTTAGAAGCCAAACGTGATTGGGGGTTTGCGCCAGAATATGTTGAGGCCATGCACGCAATGCTTCAACAAGAAAAACCAGATGACTATGTGATTGCCACGGGCGAAAGTCATTCGGTGCGTGAATTTTTAGAAACAGCTTTTCTGTATGCGGGATTGGGAGATTATCGGCATTATGTAGAAATTGATCCAAAATATTTCAGGCCGGCCGAAGTAGAATCTTTGATTGGGGATTTTTCCAAGGCCAAAGCGCGCCTTGGATGGCAACCAAAAGTGACATTTGGCGATTTGTGTAGGATAATGGTAGATAGTGATTTAAAAAATTTAAATATAACCCGCTTTGATGGCGAAGAAATTTTAAAAGAAAAATTTCCTAATAAATGGTGGAAAGTTGATTAATCGGTTGTAAAAAGATATAATAAAATAGGGAAGGAGTTTGATCCTTCCCATGATTTTGACAGGACGTTCACAGATTACTTTGCGCATTCCTGCTTAATAGCTTCGATAAGGCTAGTCAGCTGGATGATGCGTTTTTCCAACATTTGGAAATCCTGGTTTTCCGCCTCGCGCTGTTTTGGCGGATAGACGAATGGCACGGAATGTGGTTCGACTTGTACGCCGGCCTTGATGGCCCTGACAACGGGGATGAAAATGGAATCCCAACGGTCTCCGTATTCGCCCTGGTAGTCCAGGAAGAACTTGGCCACCGCCACCGTAAACACCCGCGGACCGAACCACATGTCTAGGTTTCGGCCAGTCAACAAGTGAAAGGCTTCGTTACCCATTTTTTCAGCGTATTGCTGAAATTCGGTATAAGAATCCATGCTGTTGCGTCTGGGAATGATCATAGCCGCACCTTTTTTTTGAGCAAGATTGGCCATGTCATCAAGGCAAGGAATGAAGCCGACTTTTTCTGGCTCCATCCAGACCACCCAGCTATGGGAATGAATGAATCCGACCTTTTCCGACTCTAACTGGAGCATCCAGCTATCTTTGTCTCTATCTTTGCTTGCCAGCGACACCGCTTCTTGGATTGCCTGCCGCCGTCCAGCTCCCATGCTGGTTCCGGATTCTTGGGTGTGGACCATGGCGCCAGCCTGCGTCAAAGCCTGTGCAACCGAGGTGGGTGAATAGTCAATGACGACGATCGGATAGTTGTGCGCCTTTGCCTCGGCGATGGTTTGGAGAGCAAGTTGTGCCCTCACGTCCTCCAAATTTTTGTAGAATGTGGTGGTGGCGATGACGATCTTACTCATCTGCAAGTCTCCCGGAAGAATTGTAAATGTTCAAAACACAGTTAAAATTATAGTTTATATTTATAAAAATGTCAATGATTACATTAGGCACGGTAAACATTTCAGAAAAAACAAAACAATTGATGCAAGAAGCGCTTGATGAGGGTTCTGTTGGGCAGGGAAAATATATAAAAGAGTTTGAACAAAAGCTTGCCAGTTTTTTGGGTGTTAAATATGTCATTGCAACTGCCTCTGGCACCATGGCAGATACCTGTGCTTTGGCTGCTGCAAAAGAAAAGAATAATAGCAAAAGAAATGAAGTAATTGTTCCTGCATTAACTTACATTGCTCAAGTCAATTCCATTTACTATAACCACCTAAAACCGGTTTTTGTAGATGT
>CAZYSZ010000085.1:0-1628 GCA_964650025.1 uncultured Candidatus Saccharibacteria bacterium
GGAGCCGGAGGCGGGATTCGAACCCGCGACTTACTACTTACGAAGCAGTTACTCTACCGCTGAGTTACTCCGGCTTGTGCGCAAACAAACGACCCTCTTTAGATTTTACTTTTAATCACAAACACCAATTCCGTATCAAACAATAATTCAGTAGCCTGCCACCCTTCTTTTTCTATCACACTTTTAAAATTATTGCTATAAAAATCCGCCATGCCTGATTTTTTACCGCCCAAACTTTTGACCGGAAAAGAAACTACCATGTACTTGCAATCCAGCCTTTTTAATAACTCAATTCCCGAATCTTTTTTCTGATGCTCCAAACACGGCAACAGTTTCAGTAAAAATACCACATCGGCATATTCTAACTTGTCGCATAATACATCTCCTACGCCAACGCTCACATTTCCGGCACCAAATAATTTAAAAGCCGACTTTAAAAAACCGACTTCCTCTTGGTCAATATCAAACGCTTTATATTGCGCGCCCTCCGGCAACCCCATCCAAAAGTAGGTCAGAGGATTTAATCCGCAAGCGTAGTCGGCCACCGAATTTGGCGAGCCTGTCACTTGAAATATTTTTTGATAAAATTTTTCTAAAATAGGAACCCTTTCTTTAACCGAAGATTGAAAATTTAATATCGGCAACACCACTTCTTTTAGCTTTTCGTTTCCGCGTTTTTCCGCGTTAAGTTCCACGTCGTTCTGCGCTAATTTTTCTAATACTTTAGAAAAATCAGGTCGCGAATCATAAAACGCTCCCCAAATCTGATGCAATAAATTTTTAGATTTTTTTTCAATAACCTTCTCGTTCTTTAAATGCACAAAACTCTCCACAATTCTTTCTATCGTTTTATTATAAACACTTTTATACTTCTTAGATTCTTTAATCTTTCGGCTGATTTTCTCAATTAATCCCTTATTTTCCATTTTTCAAAAAATACTCTTTACCCAATTCCAGCTGGCGCCAATCCATGCTTTAAGCATATTTTGGCGTACGCTGTCAGTTTTTTCTTCTGGCACTCTTGGCATCACAAATGAAACTACGGTCTCACCAGAAAGTTGCATATCGCCTTCTTCGCGCGCGATTTTTTCTATTTGCTGATTATTGTTGGCATTGGCCATTTTTACTTTTAAATCATCGTTACTGTTTTGCAAACTAGCTGCCTGATTTTTTAAATCTGCCACCTGGGCATTAAATTCCCGTTTTGTCCGATACATATGAATATCCGCCACCACCAAACCCACACACAATATAACTGTCGCCAATCCCACCACATGCAACCAAACACTGCCCCCCGACCCGCGATGACTTTTCTTTTTTTTATAGTTTGGTACCATGAATGCGAAACGAATTAACACGAATTGACTAACGAATTATCATGATCACAAATCACGAATTCGTGATTCGTGAAAATTCGTTAAGGGTTCGCGATCATTCGTCACAAAAATGAAATCTAAAGAAATCCTTCAAATTACCTGGACTATTTTAGTCTGTTTAATTGGTATTAGCATGATCGCCAGTCTTGTGGGCGTCGGTTTTGGCAGGTAATAATAGACAAATCTAATGTATTATGTACTTTGAATTACGAAATGCTCGTTTGAGAAGACTTTTCGCATCTTTTTTCCAAA
>CAZYSZ010000086.1:0-1590 GCA_964650025.1 uncultured Candidatus Saccharibacteria bacterium
AAAGGCGCGCCCAAGGGAACCGCTCTAACGCGCGGGGTATTAAACCCTTTGTCACCTGCGACGCTTTGCGCGAACACATGTTGCGACATGTGTTCGCGGCTCACTAGCCTGGGCAATAAATAGCACCTGTTATTGGTAAAAAAAGAATCCCTGTGGGGGTTCTTTTTTTATGTGCATGGGCAGGTTGCTTGTGGGCAGTAAAAAATGGTAAAATAGACATATAAAAAACCATGGCGTTGTATAGAAAAATCTATTGGACGGAGCATTCCCAGGTAAAAATGCGTCAGTACGGGCTTTCAAAAAGTAAGTTACTGCAGTTATTGCGCAAGCCCGAAAGAAAAGAAAAAGGGATTGTGCCTGGTACTACGGCGGTCATGCAGACTAAAAAAATGTATTCAGCTCCAAAAGTCGTATTTGAGGTTAAAAAAACGATAAAAATTCCGGGTGAAATTTGGCTCATGTACAAAGATGCGACGCAAGCCGGCGTGCCAGTAAGAAAAATAATCAGTGCCTGGCGTTATCCGGGAATTTCTAAGCCAGGGGAAAGCATTCCGATTCCACAAGATATCAAAGAAGAATTATTACGTGGTAATAATTAATTCCAAATTACAATATGCAAATCACAAATAAATCCAAAATTCTAATTTCTAAATCCAAAACGTGTTCGGAATTTCAGCGTTTAATTTTTGGAATATATTTGTGATTTGGTGCTTGTAATTTGTAATTTTGTAATCATGGATTCTCAAAAAATAAATAAAATCATCGGATATGCTTTGCTGTTGGCGGGGTTACTGCTCATCATAGTTCCCTTGTGGCAAACCTATTATATTTTTACCGGCAAAGCCATGCCGATAGAGGTTTTTACTTCGCCCAAGGTTCAGTCCTCTGGTAACGCCGGCTTTGATCTGCAAAAACAAATGCAAAACGCCTTTATCGCCATTTTACCGCTGGATTTGATTAACAATACGTTAAACCTGATTAGCTGGATGGTTTTGCTTGGGATTTTAATTTTTGGAGGTAAGCAAATCGCCGATATTGGTATAAAATTATTGAAATGACACCAGAAGAAATAAAACCGGTAAATATCCCCCCAAAAATGTTTAAACACAAACTATTGTCCTGGATTTTGGGAGCCCTGGGGTTATTGGTGGTTTTGGCCATCATCGGTCTTGGTGCACTTTTAGCCAGTCATACCTGGAATCCTTCTTGGAACCCGTTTAAACAACCTTCAAATTCAGATAAAATCATCAGGGAAAAGTTTTTAAAACAGATTAAAAAATAAGTTTTTGGCGGACGACAAAGTTATATAAAAACTCTGGATAGTATCCGGAGTTTTTTGTACCTAAGTGCTTTAAATTACAAACCCCCACATGTAAAAAGAATTTTCGCATCTTTTTTCCAAATCTGGGCTGGAAATTCGCTATAATTTCTGTGCGTAGCCCTTGGCTACGCCCATAAATTCTATCAAATTTCCATCTTCCAGATTTGGAAAAAATATCGCGAAGGGGTTTTGTAATTCAAAGCTAAGTGGGAAGTGGGTATTTTTACAACTTTGAGTATAAATGTCGAAAGTTTATAAGGCATAAGCTG
>CAZYSZ010000087.1:0-1563 GCA_964650025.1 uncultured Candidatus Saccharibacteria bacterium
TTTGAATTACGAAATGCTCGTTTGAGAAGACTTTTCGCATCTTTTTTCCAAATTTGGACTGCAAAGGTGCCATAATTTTCATGCGTAGCCCTTGGCTACGCCTGAAAATTCTATCACCTTTTCGCCCGCAAATTTGAAAAAAATCTTGCGAAAGCATTTCGTAATTCAAAGCTTTTGGCGGGAATTATCTAGTGACCCCCACTGGCTACATCTTGACCCACATCCTTAATCACCGCAAACACCCCGTCCTGCCACATGCCAAGACGGGCGGAAAAATGCAATGCATCGCCCGCGTCGGAAGAAACTAAACCCTTGATAATTATTTTTCCGCTGTCGCCTTTTTGTAACACGTCTAACTTCCATTCAATATTATCTAGCGAAGACGGCACCGCCGATTCAATTAAAAAACCATTTACCGGTTCAACTTTCATGCTTACGTTTTCCAAAGGATAATCTATGTCTGAAAAATAGCGTATATCATAAGTAATTTCCTGACCTTTCTTTATACTTGAAGGTAAATTAAAATCCAGTGTCATGCCAACCGCGCCAACAACCGTAGAAAACGTCGCATTGCTTTCATAGCGCACCGATAAATTTTTTGGCACATATGAAAGCATCGCGCGCGCTACTTTTGCATCGCCCTGCTTACCCAACAGCCGGGCTTTAAATTGCACCACCTGTTTATCGCCAGGGTAAATGTCGGGTAGGTTTTGCGATACTCGCATTTGACTGTCTTCGGTCAAAGAATTTTCCGGCAAATCAAATGTCAGTTTTAAAAACTGGAGTACAAAGTTCCCGCTATTTTGGTAAGTTACCGCATAGGTAATTTCATCCCCCATGGTGGCAGTTTTAGGTCCTGCAATTTCCAACACCAAGACTTCCTTTGAAAAATTCCGGGTGGTAAGATGCCAAAACCCAAAAAGAACCGCGATAATAACCAGTATTAAAATAAAGATTATAATAAGTTTATTCATGCTTTGAATAATTGCCAACCAAGTAGTGGTAGTAATTGTCGGAAATTTCTTTTAAAGACTTTTTAGCCATCGGCGCGATTTTTAGTTTGACTAACAAGTCCCAGTCTTTTTTAAAAATTAACCTTGCAATTTTTACCGCATCCGTTAGGATTTTTACTCCTTCTTTTTTTGTTGCAAAACAGTTTTTACAAATAATGCCGCCGTCTTTGTTGGAAAAATAAAGGACTTCCGGCTTTAGTGTTTGGCGGCAAACCGCACAACAAGAAAGCTCTGGCATGTGCCCCAAAATTTCCATAAAATTCCAAAAAAAATAATAGTACAAAAATTTGTTGTTGGTTTTAATATCATCCAGTTTTAAGAAGATATCAGTTAAAAAATCCCAAATTCTTTTATCTAACTCCTGCCCCCTGATAAAATGCTCCAAAACATTTGAAATGCTATGCGCCACCAAAAACTTTTCCGGGTCTTCTGTTACATTGTTATGCTTTTGCAAAAAAACCGCGTCCGTCAACGTTTTAATGCGCTTGCCCTGCACAAATTCAATATCCGAAAAAGAAAAAATCTCCACGCCACCCCTAAGCTTTGAAGA